>CAYZHV010000015.1:0-29940 GCA_964478055.1 uncultured Spirochaetaceae bacterium
ACGCCTCGCTTCTTGCGCTCTCCCTCTTTGCGGTGGGCGCCATGGTGGACATCGTACGTAGCTTTCTCGGAAAGGTAAAAGTGGTAGAGCGTATTCGGGAGGCTCTATCGCAGAAGCAGCAGGCGATGGAGGAGTACATGTACTCAGACCTGCCTACGGGCCTACCAAATCGGGAAGCGTTTTATCGGGACTTGGAAGAACGACTCGAACTGGGGCCCGAGGATGCACGGGCCGGCATCGTCTTTATGGATATCGATGATTTTCAGGGACTCAACGAATCCCTTGGAACGAGGGCCGTTGACCGGCTCATTGCGCAGGCCGCCCGAATCGTTCGCAGTGTTGAGTCCAGCTCCGTCGCGGCCTACCGAACCGGGACGGACGAGTTCGCCCTCCTGGTTCGTGGGGCGGTTAGCGCCGACGGGCCAACGGCGATGGCCAGGCAGATCCAGGCTTCTCTCCTCAGAGGATTCTATGTCGACGGGCGACGACACAGCTGCGGTGTCAGTATCGGAATCCTCATGATTCCCGAGGACGGCGAGGACGTGCACACTATCGGAAAGAACGGCTATTCCGCCGTTCGGCGAGCAAAGCAGCAGCGGAACTCCATTGTGACCTATGACGAGTCCATGCGGCTGGAGGCGGAGAGCAAGATGCGCCTGGTCAGTGAGCTTCGTCAGAGCATCGGAGCTAGTGATTTCTTCATGGTTTACCAGCCTCTGCTGGGACGAGATACGGACAGACCCCGGGGGGAGGCGCTTCTGCGGTGGAGCCACCCTCGAGGAGAGCAGGTTTCACCCTCTCGCTTTATTCCCGCCGCGGAGGATGCGGGCCTCATTCACCAGCTCGGGCGTCGGAGCGTGGAGATCCTTGTGGATGATCTCCGTCGTCTTAGCGCGGCAGGGGTAGATATGGAACTGAGCTTCAACCTCTCGGCCCAGCAATTCTCGGAGCCGGAGTTCTGCAAGCGCCTGGCGGGGACCCTCGGCGAAAGTGGCTACCCCTTTGGAAACATTGTCCTCGAGATTACGGAATCCGCCTTTGTGGAGCGGATTGAGCGAGTCAGGGAGGGGCTGGAGTACCTCCACAGCCTCGGTTTGCGAGTGGCAGTGGATGATTTTGGAACGGGATACTCCTCCCTGAGTTACCTCCGGGATCTGCCGATAGACAGATTGAAGGTGGATCGCTCCTTCGTCGAACGACTACCCGGGGACAAGCGGAGCCTTGCTCTCCTCCAGGTAGTGCGGGAGACCTGTTCAGTCTTTGGTTTGGAGATGGTGGTAGAAGGAGTGGAACGAGAGGATCAGCTGGAGGAGTTGCGGACAATCGCGCCGGATATCTACCAGGGGTTTCTCTTTGGCCGCCCCGGTCCCCTGGAGCAGTTGATCGAGCAGAGGGGTAGAGCGGAGGACCCTATTCTCTGATCGGAGAGCTGCTCCAGAGCCCGAGAGCGGGATTGGCGATAAAGTAGTACTCCTCACCCTCAGAGTCGGTGTAGTAACCGGTATTTTTCCCCTTCGGATTGTACCGTTCCACCACCGCTCCTAGATCCCGATAAGTATACCCGACTCCTTCGATCTCCTCCTTCGTGAGGTGGCCGGGAGCGTACTCGATGTGGAAGCGTCCTTCCGAAGAGCCGTGGATGAGGTGTGCCGCGGCGCTGAGATTCTCCGCCAGGGGTGACCCCTCCGCCACGAGAGAGAGGGCCCGCTCCGTACCGCGATAGCCGTAGGCGCGAATTAGCTCATCGATCTGCTTATCCTCTCCAAAGCTCCTCACCCCCGGGGCGATGACCGTAAGGCGCCCACCGTCGCCGATGGCCATCCGGCTCCGGTAGACCGCCTTGTTTCCGAGCCAGGTGGAATGAAATTCCTCCGGGTCGAGGTACGCCACCACGTGGTCCACGGGCCTCGAAAGCTCATACACGTTTACCTGCTGTGCCAGCTCCGCGGCAGCGTAGAAGCACTCGTTATCGTCTCCGGCGTAGACCCCGCGGAGAATGATCTCCCCCTCCTCGGTGTTCTCCAACACGGTGAGGATGTAGACGATGGGCAACTCCGCGGCGTACTGTTCCGCGGCGTGGTTGAGGACCCGTCGTACCGGCGTATCCGCCCGTCCCATCATCCGCTCCATGCCGTACACTGCGCCGAGGTAGTGGCTCTTGTCGATTGCCTCCTTACCCCCGGTCCCGACAAAGATGTTCTTGGTGTAGTTAGCGAGACCCACCACCTCGTGGGGTACAACCTGTCCGACAGAGAATATGGCGTCGTAGGAACCCTCGACCAGCATACGGTTGAGCTGGACCGGATAGTCAAATGCGAGAAGGCCGTCGCTGACGTCCCGAATAAAGCTCTCCGCAACCCTCCCCAGGGTGACTGCATCTTCTCGCCATCGATGCACTCGAATAAGCTCTTCCGGTATCGAGCCGAACATCCGGTGTATCTGTCCCTCGGTCATCGGATCGTGGGTCCCCAGGGCTGGGAGGACATCCGTGAGGGCGCTCCCGAATCGGTTGTAGAGGAGCTCGGTAATTCTTCCTGCCCGGGAGTGAAACCGCGTAAAGTCCGGCGGAATCGCCAGGATTCTCTTGGCTTTAGAGAAATGGTCGAAGAGCGGAGCCAGAAGCTCCTGGAGATCTGCGTCGTCGATGTTGTGGTTAGGACCACCTTCTGCGAGATAGAGCACCGTAAGTACCTCCCCTGGTCCAACGCTATACCATCGGCTCCGGCGAATCAACCGAACCGTGTGACCATCGGTTCTTGACCGCTGGTTCTTGACCGCCGGTTCTTGACCCTAGGATAGCTTCCATCGAAAATACCGGGATGAAACACCTCTCCACCAAGATCGCCGCGGGAAACGTCATTTTTGGCGTAGTCGTCGCTCTTCTAGTGGGCGGCGCCGGCTGGTGCGCCCTGCAGCAGCAGGGAGAACGGTCCATCGCGGACATTCGCTCTGTCTATCTCGATAATTACGACCGGCAGATCAGGGAGCAGGTGGAGACCGTCCACTCCCTTATTCAGGGCGTCTACGAGAAGCAGCAGGATGGCGAGCTAACCGAGAGTCGGGCCAAGGAGCTCGCGGCGGACCTCGTCCGAGGCTTGAGGTACGGCGAGGAGGGGTATTTCTGGATCGACACCACCGAGGGGGACAATGTCGTTCTTCTCGGGAGAGAGGTCGCGGAGAACATTCAGAAGACAGACGAGTTGGTTCGCCGCTTCAGGATCTGATCTTGTCACCCCCGGGGAGTATCAGTAGTTTACAACTTCACCGCGAGGAAAGTAGCTAAATGAGCAAGAACCGAAGCAGACCCGATCTCCTGGGCAAAGAACCAATAGGCCCACTTCTGTTGAAAATGGCCCTCCCCGCCACGGTAGCAATGGGTGTCAACGCGCTCTACAACCTTGTTGACACAATCTTTATTGGTCGCGGTGTCGGAGCCCTGGCCATAGGTGGCGTGGGGATCGCCTTTCCCGTTCAGATCCTTATCCTCGGCGTGGCGCTCCTCGTCGGTATCGGCTCGGCCTCGGTGATTTCGAGGATGCTCGGTCAGGGCGACCCGGATCGAGCGGCCCGGGCTGTGGGCAACGCGGTGGTGATGATCTTTCTCCTGTCGAGTCTCCTCGCGGCCACCGCGGGGCTCTTTCTCGATCCGATTCTCAGAATCCTCGGCGCCACCGAGGAGCTGATGCCTTTCGCCCGGGAGTATCTGGTGACGATTCTGCCGGGGGCGCCCTTTCTTGCCACAGCCATCGCCTCTAATCACATCGTACGCTCCGAGGGCCGGGCGAAGACGGCGATGTTCATTATGCTTGTGGGTGCCGGGCTCAACATAATTCTCGACCCGATCTTCATTTTCGGTCTCGGCCTCGGAGTCCGTGGTGCGGCTCTGGCCACGGTAACCGCGCAGTTTATCTCCTTTCTCTTTGCGGTCGCCTTCTACGCCACCGGACGGAGTTCCCTTCCCCTGAGCTGGAAGCACCTGCGGATCCACTGGGACGTGGTACCCGAAGTGACTGCATTGGGGCTTGCCCCCTTCGTACGGCAGTTCGGCCAGAGCTTCTTTATTATCATTGTGAATAACGCCCTGCGCACCTTCGGAGACGAGCTTGCCATTTCAGCCTTCGGTGTAATAAACAAGCTTCTCATTTTCGCCCTCATGCCTCTGGTTGGCATCGCCCAGGGGTTTCAGCCGATCGCCGGATACAACTACGGAGCGCGGAATATGTTCCGTGTCCGACAGGCGGTCAAGCTCGCCAACGCTACCGCTGTGACCATATCCCTCATCTACTTTTCGGTGGTCATGCTCTTTCCCCGGGCGATCTTCTCGGTCTTCACGACGAATCCGGAGCTCCTGGAGTTGGGCAGCTTTGCCATGAGGATCGTTCTGATAGCGATACCGCTGATCGGGATGCAGATCATTGGGGCGGTCTTCTTTCAGGCCGTGGGCATGGCTCTCCCGTCCCTCATCCTCAGTATGTCCCGACAGATCATTCTCCTTATTCCCCTGGTCCTTATTCTCCCGCGCATCTTCGGCGTCATCGGCGTCTGGGCGGCGTTTCCCGTGGCGGACGTGGTAGCGACGACCATTACAATGGTGTGGCTGCGAGTTGAGATGCGAAAGCTACACATCTTGGGCTGTCGGGAGGAGCCGGAACTCCACCAGGGCTGCCCGGATCCCGAGGAGTTGGGAGAGGCGGATGCCGAAACCCAGGATTCTGCGCCTGCTTCGAAAGGAAATCCGGATGAAGTCGAGGCGCCGCTGTGAGGATGGAGCCTTTTCTCGAGCTCTACAGGCTGAAAGACCTCACTCGAACGGGCTGGCAACTCCGGGGCATCCTGGAGCCGGAGTCGGTGGCGGACCACAGCTGGGGGACTGCTCTACTGGTAAGCCGGTACTGCCGGGAGGCGGGGGTGGATTGCGAGCGCGCCCTAGGAATGGCGGTAGTGCATGATCTGATTGAGGTGAGGGTAGGGGACATACCGAGGCGGGTGGATCCCCGAGTAAAGGGGATCTCAGAGGATGAAAAACGGCGGCGCGAAGAGCGTGCCGCCGCGGCCATTTCCCGGGAAACCGAGTGGCCGGAATTCGAAAAGCTCTGGCGGGAGTACGACCTGGGCGAAAGTGCGGAGGCGCGTTTTGTCCGGGACATGAACCTGCTCGACATGGTCCTCCAGGCCACTCTCTACGCGGGGGAGGGGCGGTGGGATGGCGAAAGCGGAGCCGAGAGCTTTCCCACTTTTCAAGGGTTGGACGAGTTCTTCGAAACATCCCGACCTCGGGTAGCCACGGAGCTCGGCCGAAGGCTGTATGAGGAAGTTGAAACACTCTATGAGAGATCCAAGAGGGGTCAGGGTGAATCGAGCCTGCCGCGGAACCGACACTAAGAGAAGATGCCACTGTTAGACCAGGAGAGCCGACAGGCGGTTCGATTTCTCGCGAAATGGTTCTTTCTTGCCATTACCGGGGGTGTTGTTGCGGCGGTGCTGGTTCGCCTCTTCATGTTTCTTCTCTTTTTCCTACGGGAAACCCTCTCTTCCACGCCGGTGCCGCCGCCGCTCTGGGCGATCGCCGGGGCTCTGTTTACGGGGGCGGTAATCTACCGCATTTCGCCGGGCTCCGTAGGTGAGGGGATACCGAGTTACCTCCATGGGATGAACCATCACAAGGGAGTCCTTGGTTTCCGGCAGACGCTCTTCAAGTACGGGGCGGCTCTGGTGACCCTCTCCACCTTCGGGAGTGGCGGTATTGTCGGCCCCCTCGGGAGGGTAGCGGCGGGCTTTCTTTCGGAGCTAAACAGACATCTGCGCCGTTACCTGGGGGTCTTTACGATTTACGATACCCATACTGCGGCGATCTGCGGCTTTGCGGCTTCCATGGGAGCGATAACCCATGCGCCGATCGGCAGCGGTATTTTTGCCGTGGAGGTGATCCAGCGGCAACAGATGCGGTACCACGATCTCTTTCCGGCAATCATGGCTGGGAGCGCGGCGGTCTATGTCTCTAAGGGCTTTGGCTGGACCGCCTTGTACGACTTCAGCGGGCTACCGCACTTTGACAATTACACCATAGTTTGGCTCATCCTGTTGGTGGCGGTGATAAACAGCTTTCTCGGTAGGGGGTACAACGAGCTCTACCGCATCACCGCCTCCACCTTTGGACGGCAGCAGCACCGAAGGCTCATTCTCAAGGTTACTATCGGTATGGCAGTGGGCACCGGCATCGCTTTCGCGGTAAATCCTACTCTCATGAGCGTCTCCGAGGGGATGGTGCCGGCGATTCTGGGTGGGGATATTATCCACCTTCGTGGCCGACTCCCCGTGGAGCTGCCGATCTACGCGGTCTTTGTGACCCTCGCTGTGGCAAAGACCGTTTCCACCACCGTTACCGTTGGCTCAGGCATGAGTGCGGGATTTGTGGGGCCGACTCTAATCGTGGGAATGCTCACCGCTGCCGCCGTCGGCTCGACCCTGGGGGTCTCTGTGGACAGCGGTGAGTATACGGCGTTGCTCGCCGCGGGGTTTGCCTCAATGCTCGCGAGCACGATTAACGTTCCTATCGCCGCAGCTGTGCTGGCGCTGGAGCTCTTTGGTTTGAGCTATAGCTTTCCGGCGGCCATATCCGCGGTGATTGGATATCAGTTCAACAGGTTTAACACCCTCTACGTCTACGCCACGGAGGAGGAGTTCAACGACGGTTCGGCCTAGTCGAACTCTTCTTTCACTTCTACTTTCTGGAAGACCTCGTCTATGATATCGGTGACCTTTCGCGCATCCGTTTGCGGTACGTTCGCCTGCTTCCAGAGGGAGTTTCGAAAGAACTCCATGATTGTTTTTCGCGTGTCCTCCCCGGGATAGAAGAGATAAGCGATGTCTTGTCCCACGGGCTTGAGAATCGTAAAGGACGTATAGGTTACTACTGGCTCCCGACCGACGTAGACCTGGTCCTGTCGCCTGGTCTTGTAACTGATCAGCTCTTTGTGGCGATAGGGAATACGCTCAGCGTCCGTACGGTACGCCGGCTCGGTGTGCTTGTTCGAGTAGTTGGCCGGCTCCACGAGGACGAAAAGTTTTCTACCTTCCGCCTGAAACGTGAGCCCCTCTTCTGAGCTATAGATATCCTTTACGTTACTGAAGGACACTAACTCGTACTTTGTGTATGTGGAACGGTCGCTGTAGAAGACGCTAATGATATAGCCGCCCTGCTCTGGAAGTTCACCATCCTGATACGCCTGAAACAGTTCCTTGGCTACAGCCATCTACACCTCCTTTGAGAATATCTAAAGAGTAACACACCAGAGAGGTCAAGAGCAAAGGAAAGCTCTACACTCTCTCGGATTGTGTTAAGACGAATTTTAAGGTAATATTAAGAGCAAATGACCGTGGACGCCGCCTTTCAACTGCTTCAGCTTGACGAAAACGCCACTCTTCATGAGCTGAGTGTCTCTTTTCGGCGGCTCCTCAAGGAGTATCACCCCGATCGCAACACCGATCGCCGGGAGTGGTCGCACCGGATGACGGTGCAGCTAAACCGCGCATACGAGGTGGTGGCTTCGCACCTCCGGGAGGCGGAAGAGCAGGGGAGGCAGGAGGTCGTCTGGGACGCCGAAACTGCCCAGGCCGCGGCGGAGGCGGCTTACGAGACCGCCTCGGAGGCGCACGACGGCTATACGGTCTCCTTTCAGGCGCGCCTTGCCCACCTCTACGACGGGCTCCTGGACGCGGTCTTTCTCTACTACAATTTCGGCCTCGAGAATGTTCATCTTCGACAGGAAGGGACTCTCCGGTACCGTTACCGCACCTCAATGAAGCGACTCAAGGAGGTTCTCACCGGCCTGGAGGAGCTCGAGGAGTGGCCCGGGAGCACCATCCAGCACGACCTGGCAAAAGTCGTGCGCACCTTCGGCGCCGGATTCTATGAGAACATGCTCGTAAAGGCGGAGGACCATCAGGGAGTGTACGGAGAAGAGCAGAAGGCTTACAAGCATTTCCGCCACGCTTCCGACCGCCTGGACCAGGCGATCAAGGGGCATCTCTTCGGCGACCAACTCGCCGGTGGAAACCGATCACCCGACGCCATCTCGAGCTGCGAGAGCAATCTTATGGCGATTCTCGCGCACTACCCGAGAAGCCGCTGGGTGCCCGAGAGTCTCATCAAGCTCTATTTGCTGCAGAGCTTTGTGACCCTTTGTCAGAAAGTGCTCTACCCCGAAGAGTAAGATCCAAAGCAGAATAGAAAAGCCCCGGAGAATTTCCCCGGGGCCTCAAGTCTCGTAATCCCTGGGCGCCCTGAGGCGCCCTTGTTGGGTCAGCCTCGTTCGTCAGCCAGGTTCATCTGCGCGATCGCCAGCTTTGCGATCGGGATGCCGTAGGGGGAGACGGAGACGTAGTCGAGCCCGGCGCCACGGAAAAACGCGACGTTTGCGGGCTCCGCACCGTGTTCCCCACAGATACCGAGGGTGAGATCGGGACGGGTCATCCGGCCGCGGGTGGCGGCAATTTGTACCATTTCCTTTACCTGCGGCTCGAGCACCTTGAAGGGATTGCTCGGCAAGAGGTCGAACTCGTTGTAGTCCGAGAAGAAGGTATTGAAGTCGTCCCGGGATATGCCCGTGGTAGTCTGGGTGAGGTCGTTGGTACCGAAAGAGAAGAAATCCGCATATCGCGCGATGTCGCCGGCCTGCAGAGCCGCCGCGGGGAGCTCAATCATGGTTCCCACCTTGTAGTCGATGGGATCACTCTTGAACTTGGTTCGGACCTCCTCCTCGATGTCTCGTATGCCGAGAATCTGCTTACCTTCGATCCGCTTTCCGTTTCGTACGACTTTGATCTCGCTGGCGGTCATCACGAGGGGAATCATGATTTCAGGCTTTGCGTGGACCCCTTCGCTCTTGAGCTTGTAAGCCGCTTCGAAGATCGCGCGCACCTGCATGCGGTAAATCTCCGGGAAAGAGATGGCAATACGCACGCCCCGGTGTCCGAGCATCGGGTTGAACTCCCGCAGCATCTGACTTCTGGAGCGTATCTTTGCACCGGTAAGGGATTTGTTCTCCTTGCTCGCGATTTTGACGAACTCCGCCATACTCTCCCGAGTGGTCGGCAGGAACTCGTGCAGCGGCGCGTCGAGGAGCCTGATGGTTACCGGATAGCCGTCCATGATTTTGAAGAGCTCGTAGAAGTCCTGAGTCTGAACCTTGCGCAGATTTTCCAGCGCTTTGTTCCGCTCGTCATCGTTGTCCGCGAGAATCATGTACCGGAATCGATTGATACGGTCTTCGGCGAAGAACATGTGTTCCGTCCGGCAGAGCCCGATGCCCGGGGCACCAAAAGTCTTGGCAAGTTTGGCGTCCCTGGGCTGATCGGCATTGGCGTGAACGTCGAACTCGTCGATGTGTTTCTGGATGAGCTCGAGGAGCTCCAGGAGGCCGCTATCCTCGGGGGTAGGCTTGGTGAGCTCCCCTTTGGTGAGGTAAATCAACGGATCGTCGTAGTAGGGCACATCAAAGGTTATGTAGTCGCCCTCTTTGACGGTTTTCCCCCCGATCACCATGGAACTCTTGTTGAACTTGATGTCCTGGTAGACCAGCGCCACTTTGCCAAGGCTCCGTGCAACGACCGGTGCGTGAGAGGCGTAGCCTCCCTCAGAGGAGAGAACACCCTGAGCTACCTCGATACCCTTTACGTCGTCAGCAAAGGTCGCGGGCATAGCGAGGATTACGTCGGTATTCTCACCCTTCTGCTGCGCCTCGCGGTGCGCCTGGATGAGCTTGTCCGTGTCAAAAAAGACCCGTCCAATCGCAGCGCCCACGGCGCCGGCGATACCACCTTTTATGGTGGGGGCACTCTTGACCGAGTTCTTGTCCAGTGTTGGATGTAGTATCTCCGCGAGGCGGCCGGGTTTGATCGCGTTAATAACGTACGCCTCGTCTACCACCTTTTCCCGATAGAGATCCAGGTAGGACTTGATCTCCGCCTGGGTCGACTTGTTCGACACCGTCGCCTGGTCGACAATCCAGAGATCCCCACGTTCGATGGTAAACCGGACCCAGCGGATCTCTTTGAAGTTGTGTTCCAGCTTCTTGGCGGCGTCCCTGAGCCGAGACAGATAGGGTTCCTCGAGCTTGTCTATGGTCTTGCCCTTCTTGACGTTCTCGTCAAAGGCTTGCTGGAAGAGCTCGCCGTAGATCTCGTTCTCTCCGGAGATGATGTTGTGGGTATAGAAGTACCCGGAGGCGCTCTTTTCGTCGAGGTTTCCGTAGACCATCGCCTGAATCATCACCGCCGAGTCCTCAGTGGTGGGACTTTGAGTAAAGGCGCCACGGAAGAGCTTCAGAATGTAGGTAATCTGGAAGTAGGCGTCAGTGAAGATCTCCGCCGGGAGTATGCCCTCATTGTCCTCGAGGGCCTTTAAGACCGTGCTCTTCTTCTTTGCGCTCTTGAGCTGATCCTTGAATGCCTCGAGCTTCTTTTTCCGCCCCGCTTCGGGAGCGTTAGCGAGCTCCAGTCGAAGGATAGAGCGAAGGAGGAAGTTGTACTCCTGCCAGGCGAAGGTCTCGCCTACGGCCGACGCGAAGCCCTCTATTGTGGAGTTACAGAGCCCGACGTGGTGAACTGACGGCAGTTGGCTCTGAACGTTAAGGATAGGGCTTTCGAGGACCTTGAGCAGAAGAGGATTGGAGGCGTCACTATAGGTCTTGCTCATGATCGACTCGATCTTTTCGACCGAGTCACTCACGCGCTGCCAGCCGGAGGTTGCGTCCTCCGGAAAGTGCTCTAGAGCCTCGTTTGGAATTATGAAACCGGGACAAATGGGGAGGTCGAGTTCTGACATCTCCATGGCTCTGCGGCCACGGCTGCCCATTAGTTCTCGTGTCTCCTCATCCCTCACGGTTACGTGTGAGCTGAAGGGAAGTATCTTGTTCATCGTTGCACCAATCTCCTCAGAACAGGTCGAGGGTCTGGTCGGGTCCGCCTTTGAGGAACATCTCAAATCGCGGACTTGCGCCTTCGTATAGATACCGTTGGAGTTTCGAGACGTCTTTTATCTCGTCGCCTACAACGCTTACGAGGATCGGGACCCCGTGTTTAACCTTTCCCCATTTGAAGAGCGCGTTTATGTCGTTAATGCGTTCGTTTTCGTACCAAATGAGAACGTCCAGCCCTGGATGCTTTCCTTTGAAGCTGTCGATAATGCGTTTCCACGCCTCGACGTTTCCGTTGTGGAAGAGCTCATTTGTGACGACCACGGAGTAGCGTGGTGTCATCCGCCGCTTGCCGCCTCCTGAGGGAGCGGCCTTCTTTTGGGCCGCCTCGGCCCGCGAAGGCTGCGGCGCTTGCGCTGCGCCGCCAGAGCGCTTGTAGCCCTCGTTGGTCGGCACTTCTTGCCCCGCCAGGAGCTTATGCACGTCTTCCGCTGCTTTGTTGAAGACTTCCGGTTTCCGCTGTTCAGTCACGGGCCCGGCATAGACCACGATTAACTCATCCTGTAGCAGTGGAAGAGCGGGTTCAAAGGAGTCGGGGTCCTTTGGATTGATGAGAAAGAGCCCCGCCTGGGGGTGGTCGTAGGCGAGAACGATTTGAATGGCGCCCCATTCATTGAGTGACTTGGCGATCTCGCTCGGGTCCTCGATTGTCTGAGGCAAGTTACCGGACCGAAAGGCATAACCGTACTTGTCTACAAGCAGAGAGCTCAGGATCGGCCGGATCTGAAAGCGCTCGAGTTTTCCGGATTCGAGAGCGTCGTTGAGGAGATCCGCCAGATTCTCTCCCGCTTCAATGCGGGAGAGAAAGGCGGTTGTCGTACGAAAGTGGCGCAGGGCCGTGTTATAGCCGGCCCTGCGCGAAAGAATGTCGAGATTGCCCGTCATGGTTTACAGTTCCTGGAGATCGTCGCCGGAGATCGATTTGTTCTCCGGAGTTACGTCTGCCTGACCGGTCACACCGGAATCGCTGGTATCGAAGCCAGTCTGCTCGTTAGCCGCAGCCTTGCTGCCGTGCTCAACCACCGGCTCGTAGTCGTTGGAGAAGCTCATTCCGATATCCTCGCGGACCGTGGAGCGGCGTCGCTTGAAGGCCGCGAAAGCCGCGTCCTGGAATCCCTTGGACACGCCGTGGAGGAACTCATTCAGAACGTTCGCCATGCCGTTGAGGGTGAACTTCTTTCTCTTAATCGAGGTGATGTCCACATCGAGAATGAGGCCGGACTGGATGTGATACGGGTTGATCAGATAGTCGAAGTCCTCGAACTCCTTCCGGAGGAACATGATGCGCTGGTCGATAACCACGCGCTCCTTCGGGTTCTGGAAGCCGTATACAGCCTGGATGCGCTCGGCCGCCTTGTTGAGCATCTTCTTGAAGAGGCTCTTCTCGTGGAGGTAGGTGGCGTTGAGCCGCTCCACGTCCGTGGCGTCGTGCTTGACCCGCTGAATCTCGTTCCAGACCTTGTTCATCTCTTCGACGATGGGCTCTTCGGTCTCATCGGCGACGCTCTGCTTGCGACGCTGCACCTTACTGCTCATCTTTTTCGCGAGGTCCTCGAAGTCGGTTACACGGAAGTTGGACTTGCCGCTCTCGTAGACCGCTTCGACCACGTCCCAGAGCTGCTGGATCTTTCGACGGAAGTTCTCCATCTGCTGATCGTAGGCGTCCTGCTCCTTAAGCAGTTGCTCGCCATCGTAGTACTTGAGGCGGATCTGATAGCGTTCGTCCGGCAGGGAGGTAGGATCGGTATCCTCATACTCCCGGACAACGAGCTCTTGAGCGTTCTTGAGGTTCTCAATGTACTGATACCCCATCTTACTGGTGTCCAGAATTGAGGTCAGAGAGTTAACCGCGGTGTTGAAGCCCCGGTTCCGGATGTTCTCCATGTCGATGATCTTCTTGATGTTCTCCCGGATGTTCAGGGGATCGAATTCTCGAGGATCGATCTCCGCCCGCAACCCCTCGATCTTCTCCATGAGATCCTTTGCGAGAAAGGTGTACCGCTTGGAGGTTTCATCCTCGGAATCGTCATCGGTGTAATTGGGAACCCGGCGCATCTTCTCAAAGATAACCTGGGCGTCGGTAAGCTCTTCCTTACCCTCATCGATGAGCTGATCCTGGTACTGCTCGATCTCGTTCTCGATCAGCTGGGTGATCGTTCGAGAGATCTGGTCCTTGATCAGGTACTCCACCGTAGCCTGATACTGGAAGATCGGGCTAATGAGCTCGGAGTCGAGAATGTTTACCGAGAGCTTGACGTCGGTAACGGTCTTCGGCTTGTAGGTGTTGTCCTTGAACGCACACTTCACAACGGAGTAGGCGTTCTCACCGCGAATAAACGCGCCGACGTCGGTCTTCTGACGGAGCAGAGAGTTCGTGTCATTCTCGAGGTCGTTCATTCCCCGCTGAATGTGTCCCTGCAGGTGACCGTACATGTTAACGATCGACTTCTCGATCTCACCGGTGTTGAACTTGTCCGCTCCGGCGATTTCATCGAGCATGGTGGCAATCTCTTTCGGCGTATACCGAGCAAGAGACTTGTTCTCTTCCTTGTCGATGAAGTTCCGGATTTTCTTCACCATCTCATCTTCAGTGGTGGTGATATACCGGTTGAACATGTTCTGGTAGTTCTGATTGAAGTAGTTGTACAACTTCTCCTTCAGACCACCCATCACATCGAGGCGTTCGAGAACCTCTTTCGGTAGCTTCGTCTGAATCGTCTTCAGAACCTTATCAGCCTCTTCGCTGACTAGCTGATCGTATTCCTTTTTCTGATCTCGTCCCTCCTGGGCGAGACTGTTCCGAGAACCGACCGCTGAGGGCTTACTCGGATGAAATACGTTTGGGCTGCGTCCGATGTCTGACATTATCGCTTCCTCCCTTCACTCAAAATGGTACTGACTGTTTAGTCCCATCATCAACATACTGCATTGCGCGCAGATTACAAGGTCTACGTGCACTTACTGGCAGGTGGCTTTACGCCTCTAGGCTCTCCAAGAAATCAGTTATGGCTTCTCGCAGGCTCTCTACATATACCTCCTCCCGTAGATTCTCTAGTCTCTCTATCGGCGCATCTCCGGACTCAGCCTGAGCTTTCAGCTCCTGAAATTGCGCAAAGTGCTGATTGACGTGGCTGAGAAGAAAGTCCCTGGATATAGCCCAGAGCGTGTCTCCTCGTTGTACTTCGTGGACCGTGCCATCAGGTAACTCGATTCGGTTACCCGGGAAGATCCAGTCGGGGTCGCGCCCGTCGGGAGAGACCGATCCGATCGGGTCGTACCCGTTTAACCGGGCCACTCTATTAACAAATAGTAAGATATCAACCACCGTGACTTCAAAGCCTCCGTTACCGACGGCGACAACGCCTGCGGTTTGTTCGGATGCTTCCTCAGCCTCGGTGGCCTGGTCTTGTTGTCCGCTCTCACTGTCGCCAAGGGCGCCATCCTGCGACTCCCCTGGTTGGTTTTCACTCGTCGGGGCTTCGCTCGTCGGGGCTTCGCCCGTCGGGGCTTCGCCATCGGTGGTGGCAACGACGCCGGCATCCCGCTCCGCTGCAACCTCCTCTCCGGTTCCTCCGAGGCCAACGAACAGGAGATACGCTGCGCCCCCGAGAAGGAGTATTGCCGCTGCGGCTATGATCAGCCCCTTCCGGCCGCCACCGCCGCCTCCGGTTCGGCTGCCGCTTCCGGCTCCGGAGGCTCCTGCCCTTGACCCCGTTTCGGGGCGTCCACGACTCTGAGCCGCGGAGCTCGCCGTGCCCGCCGCGGCGCCCTCACGCTTGCTGCCCTTTCGGGCTTCCTCCCGAGGGGGCGCGCTCTTTTTCTCTGCTTCGGCCTGAGCCTTCGCGGCCTCAGCCTTTGCGACCTCCGGAGCGGAAACCGGGGCAACCCTCTGTTTCTCGATCAAAGAGTCGAGAAACGTCTCGAGGCGACGTCGCTCCTCCTGGTAGTAGCTGTTCTCCTGCCTGCGGTCGAGAAAGGCGAGTACTTTCTGATAGACTCGCCGATTCTCCGAGATCCGCCCCTTGGTAAAACCAGGTGGCAGGGAGAAAGTAACCGCAAAGGTGTCGCTCTTTCCGTGAATCGACGCGGTCACCGGCAGCGGAAGCGAGTCGAGAAGCTCCTGCCAGGCCTCCGAGATTCGCGGTGCCAGGGCCGTGAGTTCTTTCGAAAGCGCCTCAGGGGGTTCGTCCTCGTTCCAGAGCGCCTCGGTTATGAGGTTCCAGAGCAGGAGATTGGCCACGAGGGCGTCCGCGAGAGGCTCCTCGGGAGTTCCGGAAGAGGCGTGGGCGAGACGTTTTTTGATCTCCCCGACTTCCTCAGGAGTGACCGGCCGGTCCTCCGGGAGGTCGAGATTCTTTCGGAGTTCGTCGGAGAATAGGGCGAGGAGGGTGCCACGTTCCGGGGCATCCAGGCGCGCCTTGCTCCGCGGGGCGAGGTGATAGGGCATTCCCGGAAGGAGGGTTGGACTGGCGCCGCCGAGCCAGGTTGCCCCGTCCGGGAGCCCGAGACTGCGCTCTCTGGGAGCCTCGGGGCTGTCCTGGAGCCGGAGATCCGCCTCCTTCGGATTGAGGGAGGCTGTGAGCGCCGCCAGGGGCTCCGGAAGCTCCGTCGGTCGTTCCCGGGTGACGTGGAGACCCGCCTTACTCAGGAGAGTAAGAAGCTCCTCGATCTCTTCCGCCCCGGACTCGGGTACCGCCACGGAGAGATCCTGCTTCTCTCGGAGCTTCCACTTACAGATGTCGATAAAACTTTCCCGCTCCACCGGGCCGGACATACGTCGTATCAGCTCCAGCGGAACGAGTCGTTGCGCAAGGTTGTCCAGGCCGAAAGAGGCGAGACGGCGAACGTCGAGGCTCTCCTCCCGGAAGAAGTAGAGTGAACCCTCCACAGTGTAAAGGAAACCGGGCTGGGTGAAAGAAGATGCGTAATACGCCCCGGTGGAGGAACTCGCGAAATCGTTGAGTCTGCGCAGCTCGAAGACGCCATGCCGGTCGCTCCGTTCCCGTTTGGAGAGGTCGAGGACCTCCTTGCCGTCCACCACGATCCGCACATTGCCGTCTGAGTAGAAGAGCACATGTGCTCCATGCCGCTCAGCCTCTTCATCCTTCGGGGGCGAAATGGGCCGGGAGGCGATGGTCTGATCGTGTACAAACTGCTTGACCGAGTTGACGAGCTCCTTGGTCCCCACGTAGCGCATGTCGTGAGAAACAGGATGCTCCAGGCATTGCCGCTCATACTGCGGGTTGCCGGTAAGGTGATCGCTAATGACAACGTTGCTTACGTGTCTTTTGACCTTCTCGGGAAGCCAGGGGGAGGTGCCCAGTCTGAGAAACGGTCGAAACCGGTGATCCGTTGTTCCGACGTAGACCACGTAACACTCCCGGTCGACGTGGAACACGCGGCTTGACAGATTGCGGGAGCTGTCGTCACTCATGTTTCTCCAGTATAGTACATAATGCTTCAACAATCATCAACTTCGTAGGTTTTCATAGAGCACAAAAGCAGGTATGCTCTTAGGCGAGCAGAACTATGGTAGTAACCCAGAAACAGCGAACGAAGATTATCCCGATCGCCAGCGGCAAGGGCGGTGTTGGAAAGACCGAGCTCTGCGCAAACCTGGGAATTAGACTGGGGCAACTCGGAAAGCAGACCGTCCTTATGGACCTGGACATGGGAGGATCCAACCTCCACTCTGCCCTGAACCTCAGGAACAAGAACCCGGGGGTGGGAAACTATCTCTCCGATCGCAGGCTCTCCTTCGATTCTCTCATGGTGGAGACCGGCTATGACAACGTGCGCTTTATTCCCGGAGATGTTCTGGTGGCGGGCACTCCCAACCTTACCTACGCTCAAAAAACCGGGCTGGTCAAGCAGATCGAGAAGATCGATGCGGACTACGTGCTCCTCGACCTCGGTTCCGGGGCAAGCAACAATGTGGTGGACTTTTTTCTCATTTCCAACTCCGGGCTTCTCGTGTCTTCCCCCCATGTTGGGGCGATCCTGAACGCCTACAGCTTTCTCAAGAACGCGACGTTCCGTTTTCTGATGCGCGCCTTCTCCGGCGAGTCCGCCGTATCCCGCTATTTACGCAATCAGATTCGGGAGCGACGGCCGGGAGAGCCGGTGCAGGTAAAGGGGATCCTCAAAGGGCTGGCGGACAAGAACGGCGAGCAGGCCAAGAAAGCTAAGCAGTACGTCTCACTTCTGCAGCCGAGCCTTGTTCTCAATATGGCCCGGAGCTCCGCGGATCTAAACATCGCGGAGAGCCTTCGGGACCTTTCTCATAAGAACCTCAACGTCGATCTCCAGTGTCTCGGTGGGGTTCTCTACGATCGCGGTGTCTCCGAACGGATGCATACCGCTGCACCGGCGATCATGGGTGATCCTCAGGGAGTACTGGCCGCGGAGATCGACCGCCTCGCTCAGAAAATTATTCAGTCCCCTTCATTTCCGACCCTCGCTCTGGAGACCGATCTCTACGAGGATTCCTTCGAACTCACTCGAATCGAGCTTCAGTACGATGAGGCGGAGCAGAGCGAGAAGGCCGCTTCACCGGATCAGGAAGCGTTTAACCCCGAGGAGTTTCTGGCGATAGTGAGTGCCCAGAAGAAGCGAATTCAGGAGCTCCAGGGCACGGTTCGCATGCTCACCATGAGAAGCAATAGCGGCTGAAACCGGAAGCAGGGAGGTCCGAAATGAGGCGCCGACTTGCGATTCTGAACGGGAGCCTCCCCGGGCTTCCTAAGTGTGTTCTCGGATCCGCTCCTGGTAGAGGCTTTCGATCTCCTCCTTCGTAAAGGAGTAGGTGCTTCCACAGTTGTGGCAGGTGGTCTTGAGCGGGAAGGGCCCTTCTTCTCTAATCGACTCCAACTCCTCCATGGAAATCTTGGCTATAAAGCGGCCGAAGCGCTCCTTGGAGCAGCCGCAGTAGAACTCGGTGTCTCTCGTGCCAATGAGATCCGGAGCAAAGTCCCGGAACTGATTTTTTACCAAGGTTACCCCTGTGCTCCCCTGAGCAAAGGATTCTCCCAGAGAGGGGAGGCCCCGGAGGGTCTCCTCCACGGTAGAGAGAGTACCCTCCTCAGCCCCGGGCAGCGCCTGTAGGAAGATTCCGCCGGCGCCAATAACCTTTCCTTCCGTGTCGAACTTTACGCTGAGATTGAAGGCCGTGGCGGTCTGCTCGGAGTAGAGAAAGTAGCGTGCCAGATCCCGGGCTATGCTGCCCTCCTCGAGGCTGATTTCGCCGGTAAAGGGATGCTTTGCCACTTCCAGCTCTTTGGTTAGAGAGAGGGTTCCGCCACCGAGAAAGGGTGCGAGATCGAAGCTTTCAGGAGGGGCTTCGACCGGAATCGGCACCCGGTGAAGGTACCCGCGAACCTGTCCCGTCGCCCGGGATTCCACCGAGAGCCCCTGCGCCGGACCGTCGCAGTTAATAAGCAGTCGTATCTTATCATTTCCTTTTATTTGGGCCGTCAGAAGAGCCGCGGCTATGTAGGCGTGGCCGAGAATAAGGGTCTCGATAATACCGAGGTGATGGTTCCGGCGCATCTGGTTTACCATCCGGGTAGCGTGAACCACCGCGCCGCGGACCTGTCCGTCCTCCAGAAGAAAAATATCCATGCCGTCCTGAGCTATGCCTTCTAGGTGTTCCCGGAGGGAGGTGTCTTGTAGTGGTTGTGCGATCATACAAAAGTACCATGCCGGGTAGGGGAGGCGATGGTCAACGGCTTTTTGAGGATTTGCCAGTTGGCAACAGCCCCGGGGAACGGGACTCTCTACTCCGGGATAGGAAGGGGCTTGTCCCAGCGCTCGATGCGCTTGAGAGCGTGGGTTTTGATCTCTTTGTAGCTGCTCATGGACTGGCTCCCCGCGGCAAGCTCGTGGCCAAACTGAAAATTGGCGGCGAAGTAGGCGTAGAAGCGCCTCGCCCGGGTCTTCCAGAACTCCGGAGGGAGGTGCTCTTCCAGATAACGGTGGTAGCGTTCCGCGGTTTCGGCATAGGTTCTCGGCGGGGCCGTGAGACGGGCCCCGGGAGCGTCCCCGCCGGCGGAGCGTGCCTTGGTATTCTCGACTGCGCCGGCCCGGTGGAGGCTCCGAGAGATCAGTAGCGGAAGCCACGGCTTCTGTGCCACCCCCCGGGCGGGCATGATCCCGGCGAAGCTCCGGCGTTCCAAGAGGAGGAACATATCCTCAGGGGAGCGAATATCGCCGTTGGCGCAGAGGGGTAGGGGGGAGCTCTCGGCGACGGTGGCAAGAGCATCCCAGCTCGCCGGTCTAGCGTAGGGCTGCCCCACCCGTCGACCGTGGAGAGTAACCCACTCCACCCCGGTCTCGGCGAGCGCTTCTAGGAGCTCTATCAGGGGCGGGAGAGCGCCGTCTTTGGGGAGTCGCAGCTTTACCGAGATCGCGGGACCCGGGAGCCCGGCGCTCTGTTCCCATGCGTCCCGAGCCTGGAGGACACGAGCCGCCGCGGCCACCGCCTCCCGGGGCCTAACGAGCCAGCCGGCCCCGCCGCCGCGTTTGCGAACCTTCGGCGCGCTGCACCCCATGTTGAGATCTATGCCTCCGGGTCTCCCGGGAAGGAACCGTTCTGCCCCGGCGGCGAAACTCTCGGGGTCATACGCGGTGAGCTGCACTATCACCCGAGCGGGGTCGGGGCCGAGGTCGGTGTAGCTCTTCGCGAAGGGCGTGCCGTTGAGAAGGGCTTCGGCGCTGGTCATCTCGGTGACGGTGAAGTCCCAGCCCCCGAAATCGCTCAGGAGCTGGCGAAAGCCGCGGTGGCTCAGAGTCGCCATGGGCCCGGTGATGATTGTCGGTCTCTTCCCGGAGAGGGCGGAGAGAATGGGCCGTTCTACCCCGGGGGTCAAGGTGTGCCCCCTGGTAGTTGCGAGCCCGCCGCCGGAAGCCGTGAGGAGGCGTGAACCGTCTCCGGGAGGTTTCGGAGCCAGGTTGCCGCACTGTCTCGGAGGATCCGTTCCCGAGCCCGGTAGAACTGCCGCCACGCCTCGGAGGGAGCCTCCGCCGCGGCGCGATCGAAGGTGGTCACCTTTTGTCCCCCGGGAATCTCCGCCGGGGCGTTGGTAAAGGGGATCAAATCGAGCCCGGTGATGCGGAGTCGCGAGGACCCTGGTGTCGGTGCAAGGGTAACGCGGAAGAGATATCCGTCATTCCTGGGAGCGTATGGTCCCAGGGGATCCGGGTTCCCGGCGTCCAAGAGTGCCCCCTGGCCCGTAAGAAAGTTCCCCACCGACGGAAGAATGAGAGAGCTCTCCGCTCCCCGGTTGACCCAGGTTGGTGGCTGGGGAACATGGGGGTGGTGGCCCCAGATCAGATCGACGCCGATCTCGGCAAGAGTGTGGAAGAATCGGAGCTTCTCGGCCGAGGGCCGGGGCTCGTACTCTTCCATGGCGTTTCCATGATAGGCGAGAATAAAGAAGTCATACTCCTTCGGCCGGAGCGCTTCGAGAAAGCGGTGCCGATTGCGGCCGTCCACAAGATTGAGGATGTCCTGGGGATCCCCGGAAGGCCAGTGGTTGAGAAACTGCGTCACGCTCAGGTAGCCGATTCGGTACCCGTCGATCTCGAGAACCGTCGGTTTCAGAGCTCCCTCCTCCCACCCTTTTAAACCGGAGTGGTAGAAGCTCTCTTGCTCTCGTTCCATATCGAAGAGGACGCCTCGGGTCTGCTCCACCCCTTCGATTCCCTGATCGAGAATGTGATTGTTCGCGACTGAAACAACCTCCACCCCCCCTTCGACGGCGGCCAGGAGGAATCTGGGGTGGGCGTTGAAGTCCGGGAAACCCTCTGGGGGCGCCCCGGGGTGAATGGGAGTTTCGAGATTGAGAAAGGTAAGGTCGTCGCCGAGTAGGAATCTCTCCAGATCCTGAAAAGCTCGGCGGTCGACCCCTTGGAGGGTTCCGTGAGGTATGAAATCCCCGAGAAAGGTTAAGTGCAGCTCCTCCTGGGCGGGCAGCTGGAAGCTGGCGAGGATGAGCAGAAGATACCAAGCGCCGCGACGCATCACGATAGTATAGAAACCGTAGATGGGATATGAAAACAGCGCCTAGGGTCTCCGTTGCCTCGGTCCGAGCTCTTTCGTATCATTAGAGCTATGATATACCAAGCAGAACAATCTCGTTACAAGAGCATGAAGTACAACCGAAGTGGACGCTCGGGGCTCCAGCTCCCGGCAATCTCCCTCGGGCTCTGGCACAACTTTGGCGGGGACACACCCCTGGAGGACGCCCGGGGGATGCTTCGCAAAGCCTTTGACCTCGGCATTATCCATATGGATCTGGCCAACAACTACGGCCCGCCCGCGGGCTCCGCGGAGGAAAACTTCGGTAAGATCTTTGCCCAGGATTTCAAGCCCTATAGGGATGAGATGGTTATTTCCACCAAGGCCGGGTACTACATGTGGCCCGGTCCCTACGGTGACTGGGGCTCCCGAAAATACCTTCTCGCGAGCCTCGACCAGAGTTTAAAGCGCATGGGGCTCGAGTACGTGGACGTCTTCTACTCGCACCGTTTCGATCCCAACACACCCCTGGAGGAGACCATGGGCGCTCTGGACACCGCCGTGCGGCAGGGCAAGGCGCTCTACGCCGGCATCTCCTCCTACTCCGCCGAGAAAACCCGGGAAGCGGTTAAGATTCTCCGGGATCTCGGAACGCCGTTGACGATTCACCAGCCCTCCTACTCCATGCTCAATCGCTGGGTCGAGGAGGGGCTGCTGGAGACTCTGTCGGACGAGGGTGTCGGGTGTATCGCCTTCTCCCCCCTCGCTCAGGGTATGCTAACGGATAAGTATCTCGGTGGTGTGCCAGAGGAGTCCCGGGCGGGTAAGAAGGGGACCTTCCTCTCTCAGAAACTCCTAACCAAGGAGAATCTCGACCGCATTAACGCTCTCAACGAGATTGCCCAACGGCGGGGCCAGAGTCTCGCGCAAATGGCTCTTGCCTGGGTGCTTCGCCGTCCGGAAGTGACGTCTGTCCTCATCGGGGCGAGCCGGCCGGAGCAAATCGAAGAGAACGTAGGCATCCTCCAGAAACTCGACTTCTCCGAAGATGAGCTCAAGGAGATCGACAAGTACGCCAAGGAGGGTGGAATCAACCTCTGGGCGCAGTCGAGCGCCTACTAAGTCTCTTCCAGGGGAGTGGGAGGCTTGTAGGCCGCTGTGATAGTCACCGTGGCGCCTCCGCTTCCCGCTTCCTTCTCGATCGTTCCCTGAAGCTGCTCCGCAAGAGCGAAGGTAATGAGAAACCCGAGGCTCTCGGGGTTCTGTAGAGACCGCTCCGAGAAACCCGGTCCGTTGTCCTCGAACTGCAGCCTCAGCCGCTCCTCATCGACAGTCCAGGCTATTCTTAGCTTAGGCCGGTCCGTAACCGGAACAACGTGGCGGGCAACGTTTGCCACCAGCTCTCGGGTAATGAGACCGAGGGGTATCGCCTGGTCAAGGGCGATGTCGAAGGGTTCTCCCTCGAACTCTATGACGAGGCGAGGGTCCTCGGCCCTGGCCAGCTGCACGACGTTCCGCAGAAGGGCCGAGCCGTCGAGACGGTCTAGTTGTCGGTACTCATAGAGGTGCGCGTAGACCGAGGCGATTACCCGGATTCTGTTTTCCATTTCTTCAGTGGCTCTTCTCACTTCTCCTTCGGGAAAGCTGGAAAACCGAAGACGGAGCATGCTGATAATAAGCTGCACCGAGTTCTTTACCCGGTGGTGAATCTCCCGGATCAGCGCCTCCCGTTCTGCCACGGCTCGCCGAAGCTGATTTTCCGCCAGATGACGTCGATGGACGTTCGTGGCAATGCAGCGTAGACCGATGAAGTTCCCCGGGTCGTCCCGCAACGGTGCTACCCGGATAAGACTCCAACTGGGCTCCCCGTGCTTCGTCGGGAGTGGCCGCTCCATTGTAAAGCTCTCACCTCGCCCGCACGTCCGGTACGCCTCCTCGAGTATCTCCCAAAGCTCTTCCTCATCCTTCGCTCCGAAGAGGCGTTTCGGTCCGGAGGCGTAGTACTCGCCGGCGGAGAAGCCGGTGAAATGAGACTCCGCGGGGTTTACGTAGGTGACGGTGCCTTCGGTGTCCAGGGTCCAGAGCAGGTCCGAGGTACTCTCTACGATGGCACGATACCCTCGTTCGCTTCTGCTCAGGGCTTCGCTAAAAGCGTGCTCCGCGGTGACGTCGGTGAGGAAGATCAGAAATCGTCGTCGCGGCTGATCATCGAGAAGCAGGATTTCGCCTCGGGCTATCACCTCACCACCCTGGAGCTTGAGGGTTGTCCTGCGCACACCGCCCTCGGCGGCGAGGCGTTCAAGAAGATCCTCGGAGAAGCGGCCTTCCTCCCTTTCGACGTGCGGCAGCACAGGTTGCCCCAGTAGTTCCTCCTCCGGAACTCCAAGGAGGGTGAGGGCGGACTGATTGCCGTAGAGCACCAGACCCTCGGAATCGATCGCTAAAACGCCCTGACTCATTCTATTGAGGATCAGCTGCAAATCCCTGCGCTGCTCCAGCAGCTCTGAGGTGATTTTCCTTGCCCGGACCGCCTCATACCGGAGCACCTCTTCTTTCGCGCCGGCTTTCTCTTCTATCGTTCTCAGGAGTATTGGAGCGGTCTCCTCCACCGGTCCCTTCGCTATTAGTACATCGATATACCCATGGGCCGGGCCGCCGCTCTGCTCGAGAGCCGCCGCCGAGAGAGCGACAATGAAGAGCTTGTCCGTGGCGTACCGGTGGCGAATGAGCCGAGCGAGGCGGTCTCCGTCGATAAAGGGCATTACCAGATCGGTGACCAGGACGTCGAAGATCTGCCGGTCCAGGGCGGCCAGGGCGTGGACACCGTCGGTAACGCCGGTTACCTCATGTCCCTGGTCTTCGAGGAGCGATACGTAGAGCTCCAGAGAATCTCTGTCGTCATCAACAAAGAGTATGCGTGCCACGTGTAGGCCGAAACTACCTCTATTTGATTCTTTTTGCCAACCGGTGAAGGTTGCAAAAGCGATCGGAGACCGGTAGGGTCCTCTCTATGTCGAGGGTCAGTATGTCGGGGATCAGTGAGTTAGAGCGAGCGCTCAGTGAATATCGCGCGGAGCAGCCAGAGGAGCAAGGGATTGCGGACCGGTTTCTGGCGCTCCTCCGGGAGGGCCATCTCGCCTTTACCCGGGACCGAAAAGCAGGCCACCTTACCGCCTCGGGCTGGGTGGTTGACGCCCCGGGGCGTCGGATCCTTCTCGTACACCACAGAAAGCTCGATAAGTGGCTCCAGCCGGGGGGACACGCCGACGGTGATACGGATCTCCTCCGGGTGGCTCAGAAAGAGGTCCTGGAAGAGACCGGCCTGGAAACGGAGCCGCTGAAGGGGGGAGGGATCTTCGACCTGGACATTCATCCCATACCGCCTCGGGGAGAGCTCCCGGGGCACTACCACTTCGACGTCCGCTTTCTACTCAGCGCCCCGGAGGGGGCGGAACCCGAGGGCAACGACGAGACCCACGAGGCTCGCTGGGTCTCCTTGGATGAGCTCGAGGCGGTTACCAGAGAGATCTCAATTCTACGAATGAGGGAAAAGTGCCGTTGTTGCCTGCCGCCGTGGTGATTCTCGCTATTTCCCGTGCACCCGCGCACGAGATACCGCCCAGTCGACGAGGCCCGGAAAAAAGCGCTGTGCCCCTGCGAGAAGCTTACCCGGGGCGGTAAAAACCGCTCGCCGCTTTCGTCGACGAATCGCCTCGGCTATCGCTTCCGCTGCTTGCCCCTGCGTGTGCTGCCAGGATCGCGTAACCTTTATCTTTTCTCCTTCGGCGCTGAGAATCTCCTTCTCCGGGTCGTTCTCAGTGAATCCGAGATAGAAAACCCCGGCGTGGAGGCCCTTCGGTCCGAGCTCGGCGTTGAGAGACTCCGCCAGGGCTCGGAGGGCCATCTTGGTGGCGGAGTAGATCGAGACGTTCGGAAAACCGCGCAAACCCGCGGCGGAGGAGATGAAGGCTACGCTTCCCTGGCTTGAGGTGAGCGCCTCGAGGGCGGCGACGGTGGGTATTACCGATCCGAGGAGATTGACCTCGGTGATGTTTCGGGCTAACTCTTCGGAGAGTTTTCCGAAGGGGCCCCGCATGGAGAGGCCGGCGTTGTTTATCAGGACGTCCAGGCGCCCGTGAGCGTCGAGAGCCCTGGCAACGAGACGGTCCATGTCCGCCCGGGAGCTGACATCCCCGGCCTCGAAGGTAACCTCGCACCCCTCCCGGTAGAGCTCGTGGGTGGTGGCGCGGAGTTTCTCCGCGTTCCTTCCGTTCAGGACCACCTTGGCGCCCCGTTTTGCCAGTAGCCTGGCAGTCTCTCTGCCGATCCCCCGGCTCGATCCGGTGATGATTACGACTTTTCCGTTCCAGAAGGCGTCTCTTTTCTTGCTCATTAGAGAGAGTATCCCGGGGTAGGGAGTTTCGTGTCAAATGTGGACGAAAAGTGGGGAGGATGGAGTACCTTATAGAGGTAGATGGGTGGCACGTCACTTAAACATACCCTCGAACGAGAGGGAATCCGATCCGCGGCGGTACTCGGCGCCATAGAACGAGTTCCGAGAGAGCTCTTTGTGCCGGAAGAGCTGCGAGAGAGGGCGTACGTCAACGCTCCTCTGCCCATTGGTGAGGGACAGACGATTAGTCAGCCCTACACCGTGGCGGTTATGCTCGAGCTCGCCGAGGTGGGCCCGGGAAAGCGTGTTCTGGAGATAGGCGCCGGCAGCGGCTACGCTGCGGCGTGCATCGCCGAGGCCGTCGGGGATTCCGGCACGGTTGTCGGAGTGGAGGTGAGAGCTCATCTCGCCGAACAGGCGCGGAGGAATCTCCGTAGCGCGGGATACGATAGGGTCAAGATAGTCCATGGCGACGGCCGGCAAGGGTATGAGGCCGAGGCTCCCTACGACGCGATTGTTGTCTCCGCGGAAGCCGCCGAGTTTCCTGAGAAGCTCGGGGCGCAGCTCGCCGAAGGGGGCTGCCTGGTTGTCCCCGTCCGCGCGGGGTTCGCGGCCATCATGCAACGGGTCGTTCGGAAGGGTGCGCATCTAGAACGGAGCGAGCACGGTGCGTTTAGCTTTGTGCCTCTTGTTGCTCCCCGGGAGTAGCCTGGGTGATTTCCGCGGCGTGAACCTCGTGGTCGGAGACTGATCCGAGGATCGGGTCTACCTTGAGATCCGTGGCGTCCATCATCGCCGCAATGCGCTGGATCGAGGAGAGAATGAGGCTCTGCTCCCACTCGGCCAGGGCGTTGAACCGCCGGAGGAACTCGTCCTGGAGAAAGTTCGGATTACTTTCGAGAACGTCATTTGCTTTGTCAGTTACATGGACGAGAACCCGCCGTCTGTCTTCAGAGCTCCGATCTCGAATAACGAACCCACGCTGTTCCAATCTATCCAATATACTGGTGACAGTCGCCTGACTGAGACTCACTCCCCGGGCGACCGCGCCAATGGAGACAGGCCCCTTGGAGGATATCTCTTTGATTACAACGAGTTGAGGACCGGTAAGTCCGAACTCTTTGGAGAGCTTTCGAGAGTGAATGTCGATGGCTCGAATAATTTTGCGGAGAGTTTCGAGTACCTCAACGCTCAAGTCTCGATCTGACATCTGACGTAACCCCTTGGCGGCATTGTAGCAAAGATTTGTTACCAATGCACAGAAAAACTTTGTGGAAGAAAAGTTACAACACAAAGTATCTGTTCGGCAAGGGTATTCTCGAAATTTGTAAAATAACTCCTCCGTTAAGGTAGCAGTCCCAGGAATGGTTCATGCAAAAAGAGGGAAACGGCTCCTAGAAGCCGATTTCTTGCAGGGCGAGTCTATTTAACCGGGGCGAAAATATATTGGCGTGTAAGCAATTCGAGAGGGCTAGGAGTCGGAAGGCTCTCCCTCATCCTCTGACTCTTCCTCTTCTTCGCCGGTGACAAGGGAGAAGGGGATCACCTTTCCCTCTTTCTCCACCTTGTTCTCGTCGAGTTCTTCGATGAGTGCGACGCTTTGAAAAGGGATCATCAGGTGTTCCGCCTCTCCGAACTCATGACGAAGCTCATCCTCGGAGGGGTCGATAATGAGGTGGCTTCCCTTGCTAAAGATCAGTCCCTTTATCGAGACGAAGTAGGGGTGGGTCATGTCGAGCTCCCGAGCCCGGAGTACCCGATCTTTTTTCTTCCAGCTGAAGTGAATGCGATAGAGTGACACTGTCGGGAGAATAGCCTTTAACCGGGGTCTCTGTCAGCCCTCTGCGCTCTTGTTTAGGAGCTCGTGGAACCAGTCGTAGACCGGCCTGACAACAGCATCCACGCTGCCGATCCTGGGGATCATGAAGAGAAAGATTCGCTCCCGTTCCGGCACAAGGGCGAGGTGGCGCAGGGTCTTTGGCTCCCCGAGGCGCTCTTTGCAGTCCAGCAGTGCCTGCTTCACCTTCTCGTCCTCGTAGTAGAGGGTGAACTGGAGGCCGCCCCAAGTGAGTTTTTCTTGTTCGAGAGAATCCTCGTTCTCGATACGGGCCCCGGGAAGCCGGGCGTACCGTTTTTCGATAAGGTGGCCTTCTTTCAAGGTGCCGAAGCTCTTCCTGGATAGTTCGAAGTTGAGGAAGAGGCGATCAAACTTTCGGGTGAGGAAGGAGAAAGGGTACCAGAGCCAGGACTGTCGCGGCATGAGCGTGATCGTAACGTCCGCCCTACGGATTGCCGCGTTCTTGTTGGGTAGAAAGTTCGCGTGGTAGCCGCTCAGTCCCCCAATGTTAGTGTACTTCTGATCTCTCGGCTTCAGAATCGAAATCAGATCGTCGAAGGCTCTAAGAAAGATCCGTCGATTTCTTCTGCGACCCCAGGTGTAGCCGAGGCTGAGAAGTATAGTGACGGCGATGAAGAGGTAGAAAATCGGCTGGGTGGTGACTTGCTCATTGCCGAACACAGTTGTCTCCTTTCCTAGATGAACGCTTTCGTGAGGTCGTGATCGAGCTTGTAGCTCTCCTTGTAGGACGCAGCGACCCGGGGAACCCGGTCGAGAAAGACGTCACTTCGTCCTCTGAGGAGCTCCTTCTCCATTTCCTGGGCAACATCTTCCAGGGAGGGCTCATATTTGTTGTTGAAGACCGCCCGCAGGGGAAGCTCGAGGTCTTTGAGGCCCACCAGGATTCGCTGAGACTCCCGTAGGGAGAGATAGTCTGGATTGAGGACCACGGCTATGGAGCTGTCCTGGCTCTCAATGGTCTTGCTCAGGGCAACATACCGTTTAAAGAGCTCTCTGAGCTTTTTCATCACCGAGTCGTCTTCTTCCTTGTAGGCGAGTCTTATGCCCTGTTCCTGGTACTGCCCGGTTATGTTGTGCACCGTGTGCCGCTTTGCAAGGATGTCTTTTCGGATCCGGGTAAGCCTGTCCACCCAGGTGATCGTTATCCGAGGAAGGGCAAGAATCCGCAGAGTGAGCCCGGTGGGTGGCGTGTCGAAGACGATGTAGTCGAACTCCGTCTCCTTGCGCAGGAGCTCTTCCATGGCGGTAAGGGCGGCGTACTCCTCCACCCCCGGGGCGTGTTTGAGTACCTTGAAGTAGAGGTCGAGATTAAAGGCTCGGGTGTAGCTGTACACTTCGGTGAGGATGTCGGTGTTCTGCTTTACGTAGTCGCTCGCCGCTTCCTCGAGGTTTGCTTCCTGAAGGTAGAGGTTCGGGGTGAACTTCTTTTTCTTGTGGCTCAGCTTGAGGCCGAAGATGTCTCCGAGATTGTGGGCCGGGTCAAAGGAGACCGTGAGAACCTTGTATCCCTTCTCGGCCAACTGCCATGAGGTTGCCGCCGAGAGGGTGGACTTGCCAACACCGCCTTTGCCGGTGAAGAAGAGAGTCTTCATCAGAATGTCCCCTTATGCCCTAATTGATATCCAGTGCGCCGGCGAGCTCAGCGAGAGCGTCCGACGCGTTCTCCGCCCGGCGGTTGAGCACCTTGAGCTCATGCTCCAGGTGCGGCAGGAGCTCGGCGGAGAGAAACGAAGGGGGCGCTGGGAGCCCGGTAAAGGCTCCCATAAGGAGCAGGACAAACATGTTTTCCAGCTCCCGCGCCTCGAAGGCGGTAAGGGCTACCACCTTCTCTCGGTGCGTTTGACCCATGGTCCTGAAGACGCTCATGAAGAGTTTCTTTACTGCAGTGACCATGGATCGAAACGCTGCCATATGCTTATGCCCCTTCTCCCTCGGTAATCGGGGGGAGGCCCTTGGTCTTCATGAAGTCGATGATGAAGACGAAGTTCATGATGAGCATAATGACTTCGATGACGAGGACGGTTATGCCCGTGGCGGGGTTATTGGCGATGGATACCGGAAGAACCACGGCACTGAACCAGACAATCGCCGCGGTGACCGTAATCCAGAGAATGTACGCCGGAATGAGAGCCATTCCCGCCTTGCTCTTGAGCCGCTTGGTTACCCAGGCGGTACCGGTGAGGAGGGCGATGGAGGCGATGAGCTGGTTCGCCGAGCCGAAGGAAGGCCAGAGAACGCCAAAGCTACCGCTCCAACCGAGCCAGATACCGATGGCCGCGGGGATAAGAGAAGCCACCCAGCGGTTGGTGATAACGTCGAAGAACTTAGGCGCCTTGTCCTTCATAGGGATGAAGATCTCAGCCAGGGTGTAACGGGCGAGGCGGTTTGTGGTATCCAGAGTGGTCATCGCAAAGGCGGCTACCCACATACCGGCAATTACCTTAACCAGGTCCGTCGGAATGAATCGGAGCCAAGTTTCGTTGACCATGGCCGCGTAGGTCTCGGTAAACATCGCCGCGTTCGGGAAGGTCGCCTGCATGGAGGCGCTATACTGCCCGCCCCAGTTGGCGGCGTTAATGGTCTCACCGGCGCCAGTCATGACCTGAAGGCCAAATCCGGCGACCGCGATAATAACCACGGTGGAGAGAAAGCCCTCGAAGAGCATGCCGCCGTAGCCTATCAGGAGACCGGACTT
>CAYZHV010000016.1:0-29413 GCA_964478055.1 uncultured Spirochaetaceae bacterium
GCGGTCTCTGTTATCCCGGTCTGTTAGACGACAAGGAGAGCGGCTCCATGCGACCGGACTCACTCGAGCAAATTAACGAGACACTTTGGGAACTTCCAACCAGCTATAAGACGGGGATGCAGGTCCCGGCGCGAATCTACGGAACCGAAGAGCTCATCGACGCTATGGACCAGGGAGTATACGATCAGGCCGCCAACGTGGCTGCCCTCCCGGGGATCGTCGGTTACTCCTTTTGTATGCCCGACGGCCACTGGGGATATGGATTTCCCATTGGAGGAACCGCCGCCTTCGACCCGGAGGTGGGGATAATCTCTCCCGGGGGTATCGGTTTTGACATCAACTGCGGCATGCGGCTTGTTCGCACAAATCTCACGCTCGAAGAGGTCGGCCCAAAGCTCGAGAGACTGGTGGACGGACTCTTTAAACGAATACCCGCGGGGGTCGGCGGGTCCGGAATGATAACGCTCAGCAAGGATGAGTTCAGAGAGCTCATAACCCGGGGAATGGAGTGGAGTCTCGACCACGGCTACGCCACCGCGGAGGATCTCTCCCTTACCGAAGAAGGCGGAAGAATGAAGGGTGCCGACGCCGCCAAGGTGAGCGAAAAGGCGATCTCTAGAGGGTACAAGCAGGTGGGGACCCTCGGTTCCGGTAACCACTACCTGGAAGTACAGGTGGCCCGGAAGGAAGACGTGGTAGAGCCTGAGCTCGCGGCTCGACTGGGCATTGACCGCCCCAACCAGGTTCTGCTTATGCTCCACACCGGAAGCCGCGGTTTTGGACATCAGGTGGCCACGGACTATTTGCAGCGCTTTCTCAAGGTGATGAACGACACCTACCACCTCGGCATTAGGGACAGGGAGCTTGCTTGTGCTCCCTTTTACTCTCCGGAAGGGCAGGAGTACTTCGCGGCGATGCAGTGCGGCGTTAACATGGCGTTCTGCAACCGGCAGATGATACTCTACGGCATACGGGAAGTCTTCTCCGACGTTTTCGGAAGGTCTCCGGAGGAGCTCGGCATCAGGCAGGTCTACGATGTCACCCACAACACGGCGAAGCTGGAACGCCACCGGGTAGAGGGTGAGGAGCGGGAGCTACTGGTCCATCGCAAGGGGGCGACCCGAGCCTTTGCTCCCGGGATGAAGGACATACCGGAGGTGTACAAGGATATCGGGCAGCCGGTGATTATCGGGGGCAGCATGGAAACCGGAAGCTATCTTCTCCTTGGAAGGTCCGAGGGAGAGGCAACCTTCTTTACCACCGCCCACGGAAGCGGACGTGTCATGGGACGTCGCCAGGCGAAACGACAGTTTCGAGGGGATGAGCTGAAGAAAGATCTCCGTCGCCGGGGAATCTACGTCCGGGCGGTCTCCAACTCGGGCCTTGCGGAGGAGGCCGGGGGCGCGTATAAGAGTATCGACGCCGTGGTCGACGCCGCGGACCGTGCCGGGCTCAGCCGCAAAGTGGTTCGACTAACGCCTGTGGGCAACATAAAGGGGTAGAGAGAGCGTGCCGTACCGATACGTTGATGATGCAACCACTGCGGATGTCGCCTTCGAGGCGTACGAAGAGACCCTCGAGACGCTGCTTTGCACCGCCTGGGAGGCCACGGTTGGCTTGATGGTGGAGGATCCCAAGGCTCTCGGGGCGATGGAACGACGACAGATCAGCCTCGAGAACGAGGATCCGGAGATGCTCCTCTTTGAGCTGCTCGGAGAGCTCCTCTATTACAAGGACGCTGAAGGGGTGCTTCTCGCTCTGCATGAGTGTTCCCTGGAGACTCGTGGGGATCGGCACATCTTTACTGCCCAGGCCAGGGGAGCCCAAATCGACCCGGGCCGCCACGCGCTCGGTGTGGATATCAAGGCGGTGACGCTCCATCAGTTCTACCTGAGAGAAATCGAAGAAGGGTGGGAGACCCGGGTGGTACTCGATACCTAGAGCTCAGACGCTTCGGCGCCCTCTTCTTCTCGACGCTCCTTGCAGTCTATACAGAGAAGCGCATCCGGTTTGGCCTTTAGCCGCTTTTCTCCGATTGGAGCGCCGCAGATCTGGCAGAAGCCGTAGTCACCCTGGTCGAGGCGGTGTAGAGCTCCGGAGATTCTGCGTATCCGCTCACGATCTACGGTTTCGATTACACCGAATCGGCGACTGTCGATCTCCTCGGTCCCAACTTCCGGACGGTCCTTGATCTGCACCTGGTTCATGAGCTCGTTGAAGAGCTCGGTGTTGAGCTCTAACGCTTCTCGGAGCTCCTCGCGCATCTGCTCGAGCCGCCCACGCTGTTGTCTCAGGAATTCGTTGTTGTACTCTTTCATCCTACCTTAGAAGATAGGAACGGCTGGGTGATTATCTCAAGAGACGCTGAAAATAGTGGCGCACCCACCGGTTGGACCATCCCATGGCAATGGTGTGGCGGACTATGCGCATCACGTCCCGGCGGCTCATCTTGGCCTCTCCGAAAAGGACTTGCGGATTGCTTCGGCTAACCGAGAGGGTCTTGGCGGCAAACATGAGGGGCCACATAGTCGCGACGCGCACCCTGTAGAGAGAGCGGGGGAGTGCGAGGACGTAATGAAGCCCTCCGACTAAATGGCGCTCAGCCTTCTGCGCCAATCGCGAAACAACCTCCAGGGACTCGGAGGTTCGACTTCGGGAAAAGAGCTGATCCGGGGAGATTCCCGCCTGGCGACAGTATTCCTCGGGGACAAAGATCCATCCCCGTTCCCGGTCCTTGCGCACACCGCGAATGATGTTCACGGTCTGCAGGCCGAGCCCGTACTCCCGGGCCAGGGGCAGGAGAGCACGGCGCCGGCTCCTGACGGAGATGGAGATGGTGGAGAAGACCTCGGTGATCATGAGTCCGACGATACCGGCGACGTAGTGCATGTACTCGTCGAGTTCCGCCTCGGTTTGAATCCGCGGCCCTTTGCGCTGCCAGATCTCCATGCCCGTGGTTGTCTCCCGGGCGTACTGCCGTATCGCCTCTCCTACCTCCGGTCGCAGTTCGTCGAGCTTTTCCAGAATTTGTCCGAAGCGGTGGGCGACTTCCGCCTCGCTGTCGTTCAATGGGAGGGGAGTCATTGCCCCTTCGAGCTCTCTCGAGGGGAGATCGCCAGCCAGCACTCCTTCCCAGTCGTGGAGCAGCTTCGCCTTTTCGCCTCTTCTGAGTACGGGATTGTCTTCGAGATAGTCCGACACCCGAAAAAGAAGGTATGCCACGGTCATAGGGTAGCGAAAGCGGCGAGGAAGCATCCTGTTGGAGAGGGCAAAGGTTCGGCTTACCCGTTCCAGGAGCTCATAGAGCGCCTTGCGGGAGAGACTCTCGCCGGCGACGGGACTGTTCTTCTCCTCCAAGGGCATGGACATGGACATCTCAACGCTCACTATATCCGATAAGAGACCTCAGGTATACCAAGGGTCGCCGCGACACCCTGGGGGTGGTCAGCCGGGGCCTAGAGAAATTTGCCACGGAGGCTCCCGGCGACTTTGCCGGACCCGTTCCTTCGCTAGTAGCTTCGACTAAGAGGGCACGCAATGAGTGAACGAATCTTCAGTGACAGACGAAGCGCCGGCAAAGAGCTTGCAAAGGCGCTGGAGGGCGTTGCTTCCGCAGGAGAAGCGGTCGTTCTAGGGCTTCCCCGTGGTGGCGTGCCTGTAGCCTACGAAGTCGCTCTATCCTTGGGGATCCCTCTGGATATTCTGGTGATTCGAAAACTCGGAGCCCCGGGCCACCCGGAGCTCGCCATCGGCGCCGTAGGCAGCGGGGGAGTTCGCGTTCTCAATGAGAGGATCATAAACTCCCTCGGTGTGCAGCAGGAGACTCTGGAGAAAATCGCTCAGGAGGAGCGGCGCCGGGTCGAGGAGAAAGAGTCCTTTCTTCGGGAGAACCGGGACGCAGTGTCCCTAAAAGGAAAGAGTGTAATTCTCATTGATGACGGCTTGGCAACCGGGGCGAGTATGCGAGCGGCGGTAGCGACGGTGCGGGCAAAGGAGCCACGACAGGTAATTGTGGCGGTTCCCGTTGCCCCGCCGGACACGGTGGAGCAGCTCCGACAAGAAGTGGACCGAGTAGTCTGCCTCAACGCCCCGGCGGGATTTGCCGCCGTAGGACAGTGGTATCACCACTTCGATCAAACCTCGGACAGAGAGGTGCAGAAGCTCCTGCGGGATGTCGGTGGCTCCAAGTGACCAATATCGTGACAAACAACATCGTAGCAATCAACAGTTTGATTGGAGGAAATTTATGAACGTACCCCTCGAGCTCTCCTTTCGAGATGGAACCAAGAGTGATGAAATCGACAGCCTGGTCCGGGAGAAGGTAGCGGGTCTCGAACGATACAACGACCACATTTCGAGCTGCCGGGTCTCCGTCGAACGGCCCCAGGAGCATGTGAGCTCCGGCAGTGGCTATCGCGTCCGGGTGGACCTCACTGTTCCTCCCCGCCATGAGCTCGTGGCAAAGCGTGAGCCGGGACAAGGGGACCCCCAGGACGATCTTCCCCTGGTTATTCGGGAGGTCTTTTCCGAGGCTGAGCGTCAGCTCAAGCGGCTCAATGAGGAGCAACGGGGAGAAGAGAAATCCCACCCCCAGCAGCAGACTGTAGGCGTGGTCGATCAGCTCTTCGACGACCACGGCTTTATCAAGAACCTCGATGGCCGGGACGTCTACTTTCATCGAAACGCCGTACTCCACAGCGACTTCGACCGCCTCGCCATTGGCACGGGGGTTAACTACATGGAAGAGATGGGCGACGACGGATTGCAGGCCTCAACGGTGCGCATTGTCGACAAGCCCGGAGAACGGGAAGGAAAGGCGTAGTTCCGTTGCTGCGCCCCTAAGGCGGGGCTGACTTCCCGGGGCCCGGTCCCCTTGGACCCGGGAATACTAACTAGTCGAGGCGGCTCAGTAGCGCCCGAAGACCGGCCAGGTTTCGTTGGAGCTCCGTATCCTGGTGATTCGTGAGCTCCACGACGATCGTCGGGATACCCCGTCCATAGAGGTAGCCCGAGGCGGAGCCGGTAATCTCGTAGTCCACCGGACCGTCTCCTCCGGTGGGTAAACGGTACCCGGAGGCTCTGCCGTACGCCGTGGCGAGACGCTTGGCCGGCTCCCACTCATCCGGGGCGCCACTGTACCAGATCCCGGCGGCGGCGCTCTGGAAGAAGAGAACCACCGCAGGGTCGATCCGCTCTATGTAGTCCCGGACAATACGCGTTTCGGGCTCACTAAAGGGGGCGCTTCCCGCGTCCACCTCTCTGCTACCCCAGTAGCTCGTCGGCTGCCACTCATCGTCCCAGTTGCGATTGAGGTCCACCCAGCGGGCGTTGAAGCGTCCCGGGACGGTGTTGACCTCTGAGAAGTCGAACGCCTCGATCGGAGCGCCTCCGGTAACGCGCGCCACACCGTCGGGATTCATGTTCTCTATGACATGAAGAGTGAATCTCTCGGGCAGAGTGTCTGGATCTTGCCGGTACTGGTCTGCCAGTTCCCGGGCGAGGAGAATAGAGTTCCACTCGTAGCCGCCGTGGATGCCTCCAACCAACAGGACGTCTCGCTCTCCGCTGCCGATCCGTTCAACCGAAATGGCCCTCCCGTCTACCGAGAAACCGAGGGTCTCCGCCTCCAGGGAGATGGCCGCAAAGAGGAGAAGCAAAACCGTGATCCCGCGTCGTCTACCAAAGCACATGTCGTAAAGATACGCATACCATTGCGCCGGAGGTAAAGGGTGATTAGCATGCCTACTCATGCGAAAGGTTGTCCTATACATCGCCACCAGCATCGACGGATATATCGCCCGGAGTGATGGCTCCCTGGACTGGCTGGAAAACGCAGACACAGAAGAGGAAGACTACGGCTACGACGAGTTCTACGACTCTATCGACACAGTCCTCATGGGTAACTCCACTTTTAGACAGATCCTCAGCTTTGACGTGGAGTTTCCCTATGAGGGGAAGAGGAACATCGTCTTCACTCGGGGGGAGGCAGGGGAGCTTCCCGAGGCCACCGTGACGAACAGGGATCCGAGGGAGCTGGTTCGAGAGCTCAAGAAAGAAAAGGGAGAAGATATCTGGCTCGTGGGGGGAGGAACCCTCAACGCCGCGCTGCTCACGGCGGATCTGATCGATCGAATGATCATAACCGTCGTTCCCGTGGTCCTCGGAACGGGGATAAAGCTTTTCGAGGGTTCCGCCCCGGAGCTGCCCTGGGAGCTCACAGGAGCGGACGCCTACGACAACGGATTCTTGCAGCTCACCTACGAGCGGAGACCCTTTGTGGCCATCAGCTAGCCGGTTGGACCTGTTCCGTTGTCCTGTCTCCGGCCTCCCGGGCGAGGGAGAGCCGGGCACGGGCGGAGTCCAGGATTCCTCGAATGAGCTCGAGATATGGCATGCCCCGGAGATTACAGATGATCGGCAGGTCCGAGTGCTCCGGGTGGAGTCCCGCCAGGGGATTGACCTCCATAAAGGCTGGATGTCCCTCCCGATCACTGCGAAGGTCCACCCGGCCGGCGTCTCTACAACCGAGAGCGCGCCACGCCCGGAGAGCGAGCTCGCCTGCCTCTCGGGCCAGAGCATCCTCTACCAGGGTGTAGCGCACAAGGCTCTCGCACTCTTCCTTGTTTCGGTAAGAGTAGACCAGGGCGTCGGCTTCTCCCGCGAGCTCGATTTCCAGGATTCCGAGTGTCCTGGCATCCTCCCCGCTGCCGAGCACAGCGACCGTGAACTCCCGGCCCGGCAGAAAGGTCTCCACCAGCGCAGGCTGTCGGAACCGCCTCCAGACCTCCCGAACCTGCTCCTCCAGTTCTTTTGCATTCCGGACAACGGATCGGGGGCTCACACCCTTTCCGGTTCCCTCGGCCACAGGCTTGACATGGAGCGGATAGGGTAGGTCCACCGCGTCGAGCTCCTCCTCCCTTCCGATTACGCTAAACTCCGCAGTTCGCACTCCTAGGGAGCGTAGCAGTCGGTTCGTCACTCCCTTATCGAGAGTAACCGCCAGGACCAGGGGGTCTGAGAATGTGTAGGGGATCCGGTAGAGATCGAGGATTCCCGGGACCTGAGCCTCCCGGGCGCTTCCGTCCAACCCCTCGCAGATGTTGAATACGAGATCCCAGCGATCCCCTGCGGCGAGCCGCTCCACAAGGCGGCGCCCGTTTCCGATGCGATCGGTGGTGTAGCCGAGGCAGAGGAGGGCCCCCTCGATTGCGTCAATAGTGGAGACCTGGTCGAACTCGGCGGATTCCTCCTTGCTGTAACCCGCGGCAATATACTCTTCCCGGAGGTCGTAGGTGAGGCCCACTTTCATTCTTGTTCCTCCCGGTCCGGATAGATGAACTGCCGGTCCTCGTAGTTACGAAGCAGAAGAGACTCTCCCGTTCTGCCGAGGTTGTAGTTCGGGAGGAGCGGGATCTTGCCGCCTCCCCCAGGGGCATCAATAACGTACTGTGGCACCGCGTACCCCGAGGTGTGCCCACGGAGCCCTTCTATTATCTCGATACCTTTCGAAACAGCCGTGCGAAAGTGTGCAGAACCGGGAATGGGGTCACACTGGTAGAGATAGTAGGGACGTACACGACAGGTCAGAAGCCCTTGATTCAACTCCCGCATGGTGGCGACACTGTCGTTTATTCCTTTCAAGAGCACCGTCTGGCTTCCCATGGGGATACCCGCGTCCGCGATCGCCGCCGTGGCCGCTCGCATTTCCGGTGTGAGCTCTCTTGGATGGCTCACGTGAATGCTCATCCAGAGTGGGTGATAGGAGCGCAGCGTCCGAAGAAGCTTTGGCGTGAAGCGGTGGGGAAGGACCACCGGCGTCTTGGTCCCGATGCGGATGATTTCAACGTGCGGGATCTCCCGAAGTCTTTGAAGCAGATACTCCAGTCGGTGATCCGATAAGGTTAGAGGGTCTCCCCCGGAGACGAGCACGTCTCGTATCTCCTGGTGCTCCGTGATATAGCGGAGGGCTCTCTCCCACGCATCCGTGGAGGGACTTCCGAAGCTCTCGGCGTATTCAGCACCCCCATCGCCCCGGCCTACCCGCCGAGAGCGAGTACAGTAGCGGCAGTAGACAGCACACTGTTCGGTTACGAGAAAGAGTACGCGGTCCGGGTATCGGTGCACGAGCCCCGGAACCACCATGTCCGCATCCTCTCCCAGAGGATCAGCGGATTCTGCCGCTGAGGTCGCGAGCTCCCCGGCAGTGGGGATCACGCTTCGGCGGATCGGATCGGTAGGGTCGAACCGGTCGAGAAGGGTGGCGTAGTAGGGGGTAATCGCCACCGGAAGGAGTGCAGCTCCTCCTGCCTGTTCCTTCTCGCTGAGTTCCAACATCTCTGAGAGCTTGGTGAGAGAGCGGATGCGATGGCGGAGTTGCCAGCGCCAGTCGTTCCAATCCGAGAGCGTCGCCTCGGGGTACCAGCGACGAAGAAACCCTCGAACTTCGGGTCTTGTAGCGGCGGCAACCCGAGGTGATCGTTCTCTTCTCTGTCTCTGTACAAAGGATGAAGAGGCAACGGACGTTGCCTCCCGGATAGCGGATTCCGTCCCGGCCGAGCCGGGAGGCTCCTCGGGCTCGTCAGCCCGGGCATCCCGCTCGGCGGGACACATAGTTGTTTTCACTCAACGATCTCCTATGATCGAAGAAGGACTGTTCACACTAAATAGTGCCTCTTTTTCAGATCTAGTCAACAAATTTCTACCTGCTCTCCATGGCGGGTGATTGGCATATTCGGTGATGGGGGCCTATACTGCTCTCGGTGAAACTGATCGTATTTGTCCTGAACAACGAAGACCTCCTGGAGCAGGTGCTCGAGGCGTACGCCGAGGCCGGGATTCAGGGAGCGACTATTCTCGACTCTGAGGGCATGGGGCGCTTTCTCAGCTACGAGGTACCACTCTTTGCGGAGTTCCGACGCTTTATGAAGGGAAACAAGCCGTACAACAAGACTATTATCTCCGTTGTCAGGGACGAGGAGCTCATACCGCGGCTCGAAAAACTGCTGGACAATGTGTGCGGAGGCTTGCGCAATCCGGGTACGGGTATCTTTTTTACGGTGCCTGTGGATTACGCCGTTGGCCTCGTGGAAGAGGAGTGACCAATGCTTGTGGAGATGCTTGACCGACGCTGCATAGATCTCTCATACCCAAAGCGCAAGCGAAAGCAGGTGGTTCGCCGGCTGGTAGAACTGGCGGAGCTGACCGGAGCGATTCGGGAGCCTGAAGAGCTCACCAAGCAGATCCTGGAGCGGGACAACGAGGTGAGTACTGCCGTGGGCAACGGTGTGGCGATACCTCACCGACTCTCTCCCCTGGTGGATCGACAACTGCTGGTCTTCCTGAGGACCGAGAAGCCCGCGGCCTTCTCGCCTCCGGACGGTGAGCCCGTGCGTCTCTGCTTTCTGCTCCTCGCTCCGGAGGGAGCGGTAAATGAGCATCTTAGAACCCTCAGTCGTCTCGCTCGCCTTCTTCATGACAAGAGCTTTCGCACCGCCCTCATGGAGGCGACGGATCCGGAGGAGGTCGTGAAGCTCATAGAGGAGCGTGAACAGTGACAAGCCGTACCAAGTGGATTATCGTCCGGATTGTCATAACCAGTTTCTACCTCTTGGCGGGGTGGATTCTCTTTACCGGTTCCTTTGACCTCTACTCCCTCATCCTGGGAGCATCCTTTTCTCTTCTGGTGGCGGCACTGACTTATGACTCCTTTATCGCCGAGAGCGAAGCCGCCTGGAAGAGTCTGGTCCCCCGGCTGCACTGGGGAGTGGCTTATCTTTTCATCCTGCTTTATCGGCTCTACCTGTCGAGTTTTCAGGTCTTCTTTTCCATGATAACTCGGCGGTACAACCCCCGGGTTGTGCACTTTCGGACCCGGCTGCGAAGCGAGATCGCCCGCTCCGCCGTCGCAACTTCGATAACCATGACACCCGGGACCATGACTCTGGAGCTCGACGAGGACCACCTGGTCGTTCACTGGCTCGACGCCAAAACTACCCACTCGCGGTACGCCGGTGAGCTCGTTAAGGGGGGATTCGAAGGGGTCCTGCGCAGAATCTGGGGGTAGAAATGGGTGTCATCCAGTTTCTTCAGTACGCCTTTATCGCCACCATTCTCATATCGATGGTTCGCGTCGTGATAGGCCCGACCCTCGTGGACCGCATGATCGGTCTCAATGTGGTGGCGGCGCAGGTACTGGCACTCCTGGTTCTGATCGCCGTGGATGAAGGCTTTACCTTCTATCTCGACGTCGCTCTGGTCTACGACATTTTCGGTTTTATCGGCCTTCTAGCGATCACGCGCTATTTTTCGCGCCGAGAGGAGGGGTTGTGATCTACGTCGCCTACTTCTTCTTCGGCTTGGCCGTCTTTTTTGGCGTTGTCGGATCTCTCGGCACGCTGCTTATGCCGGATGCCTACACCCGACTCCAGGCGGGAAGTCTCTGCGGGACCACTTCCGTGGTCTCCGTGCTTATCGGATCGATGTTCTGGGCGGATTTTGGGCCTCTGACCGGGCGGCTGGTGGTTCTCTTTCTCTTTTTTCTGATTTCCAGTCCCACCTCGACCCACATTGTGGCACGCTACGCCTGGCGACGAGGGGTCATCCCCTGGCGCCGACCGGTGCGGTGGGGAACGCTTTCTGTGGACCCGAGGGAGGATGAGAGTGATTGAGATTCTCCTTCTCATCCAACTCGTGATCGCTATACTTGCGGTGACCGTGAGACGCCTCCTGGCGGAGGTTCTTGCTCTATCGCTCTTCAGCCTTCTGGCGGCGCTCCTCTTTTATCTTCTCCACGCTCCGGACGTCGCCCTCACCGAAGCGGCGGTCGGCGCGGGGATTGGCGCTGTCATCTTTGTCTGGGCGATTCACGCGATACGACGGAGGGAAGAAGAGTGAAGCGGCTGATCCTATCGCTCTCAGCGCTCCTGCTCTCGGCTCTCATTGTCCTGGCCCTGGTGAGCGCCCTTCCGGGGAGTGAAGATCCTCCGATCGTGGAGCGGATAAGACATCGGGCGGAGGAGGAGACCGGCGCCACTAACCTGGTGAGCGCCATCTACCTCGGCTATCGCGCCTATGACACTCTCGGAGAGGCGCTGGTGCTGCTCCTGGCTGTTACCGGGGTCTATTTCTTTGCAAGGAATGAGGAAGAATGAAGCGCACCCAGCTCCTGGACGTCATTTCGAGAAAGCTCGCGCCCTTTGTGATGCTTTTCGGCTTCTATCTTATCGCCTTTGCCCACCGATCCCCGGGCGGGGGGTTCCAGGGGGGCGTGGTGATCGCCTCGGGGGTTATACTCCTCGCCCTGGGTCGAGAGATCCGGGATGTGGAGCGGCTCTTTCCGATCGAGGCGCTCCACGCCGGGGAGGTCATTGCCTTTGCGGGCATTCTCCTAGTCGCCTTTCTCGGGCTCTTTCTCGGCGGGGTAATACTAACCTATCCGGACGGAGGCGCCGAAAGCGCCAGGCGCTTTCTTTTTCTACTCAACCTACTCATCGGGCTCAAGGTGGGGGCCGGGGTTACCCTCCTCTCGCTTACGCTCTTCGAGGATGATCAGCGATGGAACTAGTTCGTTGGTACCTGGTCGGCGCGATCATAGGGGTGGGCATTTTTGGCCTCTTTCTCAATCGCCGGACCCTGGCAAAGGTGATCTCCCTCAACATCCTCAACAGCGGCCTGGTGCTCCTCTTCGTTCTACTCGGTGCGGCCAGCGGTACGGAAGCACCTATTCTCTTTACCGGTGAGGAGAACGTGGTGGATCCCCTGGTGCAGGCACTGATGCTTACGGCCATCGTCGTTGGGGTCTGTGTCACCTCTCTTTTGCTGGTCCTGGTGGTGCGTATGCATCGCCTTACAGGAACCACGGACGTCGCGGAGACCGAAAGGCTGAGTCGGGATGCCGAAGGTTGATCCGGTAAGTCTTCTCCTCATGCTGCCGCTTCTCGGGGCGGCGGGGGCGTTTCTGCTCAAATTCCGTCGGGCTCACCTGTGGGCCGGTGGCGTAGTGGGCGCAAGCCTGATGGGAGGGACCATTGTCTCTCTGCTCGCCGCCGGGCGGGTCTCCCGAGAAGGGGCGATATTTCGGGTTATCGGCGGGTGGCGCTCCGCCGTGGGGATCCATCTCAATCTCGACGGAGCGGCGGCGGTTCTGCTTATCGCCCTCTTCGCCATCTCTCTGCTGGTGCTTCTCTACGCCCTGGGCGAAGGGGCCTACGGCGCCCTTTTCTACGCGACCTACGCGGTGGCTGTGGCGGGGATGGTCGGAGTTATTCTCTCGGCGGATCTCTTCAATCTCTTTGTCTTTTTCGAGGTGCTCTCCCTTTCTGCGACCATTCTCATTGCCTACAAGCGCGGGCTCACGGGCCTCTACGCCGCGTTTCGATACCTCCTTGTAACGGGCCTCTCGGTGGTTCTCTACCTCCTCGGGGTTTTTCTTCTCTACCGGGAGAGCGGGGAGCTCGCGTTGAGCGCACTGCTGGCGAACTCCGGGGGAACCGCCTTTAGCGATACCCTCTTCCCGGGACCGGTAGGTATTGCTGGGGTACTACTGTTTACCGGAGTCGCCATTCGGGTCGCCCTGGTTCCTTTCCACGTTTGGCTTCCCGACGCGCACTCCCAGGCGCCGCACCCGGTCTCTGCCCTGCTCTCGGGCCTCATGATCAAGGCAGCCTTTCTTGCGCTCTGGCGTATGGTTATGCTCTTTTCGGAAAGCGGCTTCCTAATGGAGCTCCTCCTGATCACGGGGCTAGGCTCGGCACTCCTCGGTGTCTTCCTCGCTCTTGCGCAGAAGGACGCCAAGCGACTCCTCGCTTTTCATTCGATTTCGCAAATGGGGTACATCGCCGCCGCCGCCGGGGCGGGACTGCTCACTGACGCCCTCTACCACGCCCTGGGGCACGCCCTCTTCAAGACGCTCCTCTTTCTCAGCGTGGGGTACTACATCTCTCGAACGGGGAGCCGGGACCTCTACCGCATGGGTGACGCCGCTGGCTCGGAGCGAAGCTCTCGGACTCGGAGGGAGCTGCTACCTCCGCTGCTGCTCCTCGTCGGCGCCGCAGCGATCGCCGGGGTGCCCCCCTTTACGGGGTTTGCTAGCAAAGCGCTTATCGGGAGCGGGATGAAAGGGTCTCAGTACTACGCTCTTCTTCGCCTCGTCTCCGTGGGCACCGCCGCAAGCTTCATTAAGCTCTGCCGTTTTCTTCTCCCCCTGAGTGGCAGCGGCGGTATGCGGATTTCGAAGGTCTCGGAGTTGGCCCCGCCGGCCTCGCAGGATCCGAAGGAGAGCTTCGCCTCGAGATTTCTGCTCCTGGGATCTATGGTTGCGGTGGCGATTCTGACTCTCCTTCTTGGCGTTTTCCCCGGACTGGTTCTGGGGGGCATGAGCTCCCTCGGGCTTCCGATCTCCGGAGAACCTCAGCTTATCTATACGCCGAGCAGGATAGCGGAGAGCCTGATTGTTTTGGCCCTGGGTGCTCTACTCTACTGGGCGCTACGGTCCGGCCCCGGAAAGCGCGTCAGTCAGGCGGTCAGCGAGCTCCGCCTCGGTGTGGACGGCGCCCTGGGGGTGATGGCCCTCGGTGTGGTCCTGGCGGCGGCGCCACTCTTTTTCTAACGCCTTATGGAAGTGTCGATACCGAGTCTGCTAATTCTTACACCCCTCCTCGGCGGCGCCGCAGCCTTCCTCTGCGGGCTGGTGAAGCTGCGACTTACCGCGGGTATTCTGACGACGCTCTTTCTCGGTTTCGGCCTCGGGATTTCGCTCCGCGGCGCCGGGCTCATTCTAATGGCCGGAGGGATACCGAGGAGTGGATCGGCGGTCCTCGTGGCCGGCGGCTGGTTGCCTGGAGTGGGGATCGAGCTTCGGTATGATGGGGTGGCGGCGGTGATGGCGGTGCTGTTTTTCTTGGTCGCCCTCCTTGTGCTCCTTCACGCGCTCTCTGAAGGAGAGCGGCGGCCGATATTCTTTGGGGTCTACTCCATTGCCCTGGCCGGCATGATTGGAGTCGTGCTTTCAGCGGATCTCTTTAACCTCTTTGTCTTCTTCGAAGTTCTGAGTCTCTCAGCGGCGATTCTCGTGGCCTACGAGCGTACCCTTCCGGCGATGCAGGCGGCCTTTCGCTACCTCTTGGTGGCAACCCTTTCCATTTCCCTCTATCTTCTCGGGATCTTTCTGCTCTACCGGCTCTCCGGAGAGCTCTCATTTTCGGCGGTGGCTGCGAGTCTCTCCGACGCCGGTGGAAGCGTTCAGGCTCGTCTGGCATTGGTGCTGCTCTTTGGCGCTCTCGCCACCAGGGTTGCTCTGGTTCCCTTTCACGGCTGGCTTCCGGAGGCCCATGGACAGGCGCCTACGGCGGTCTCCGCCCTGCTCTCGGGCCTCATGCTCAAGGCGGGATTCGTCGCCTTCTGGCATGTGCTGCAGCTCTTTCCAATTTCCGAGGGGAGAGTACTCCTCGCATGGGTCGGAGCGCTCTCGGCGCTTCTCGGTGCGGTCATCGCGCTCCTGCAGGAGGACGCAAAGCGGCTACTCGCCTATAGCTCGATCTCCCAGCTCGGCTACATAGCCACAGCCGCCGGTGCCGGCGCCTTTGGCGCGGCCTTCTACCACCTCCTGAGTCACGCCTTTTACAAAAGCCTTCTCTTCCTCCTTATCGGTGGATGGGTGCACCAGTGGGGTGCTCGCTGGATCGAGAGTATTCGGCACCTGCGAGCGCAAGGAACAGGCAGCCGATGGGAGGAGCGAATCAAGGGCGGCCTGCTTCTGCTCGGGGTGGCGGCGATCGTTGGATTGCCGCCGTTCTCCGCCTATGTGAGTAAGGGGCTCATGGGACTCTTCATGAAGGGAGAGCCAGTCTACATCGTAATCCAGGTCGCCGGGGTGGTAACCGCCGCGGCCCTTCTCAAGCTCGGCTTGATCGCAATCCCGAAGAAGGCGACCAGGGTCGAGGGACGCGGTGGCTCCGAGGAGCGGCAAGGGCAGGGGGCGAGGGCGGCCGTCGGCGAGGGAGAAACCCCCGGGGTTCCCGGCAGGAGCCTGGGCGTTCTATCTCTTCTTCTGCTCTTTCTGCCCACTCTCGCCCTTGGCGGTGTGCCCGAGGTGGTCACGCGAAGTCTCAGCAACCTCGGAATCTCAGAGTTATCTTCCGCGGTCGCTAGAGCGGAGCTTTACGGATGGACCGGGCTACTGAGCTCTCTCTGGCCGGTGGCTCTCGGACTTCTCCTTCTGGCGATGCTCCGGACCCCGGTGGCCCGTCGGATTATCGGCGCGCCGAGGCGACTGGGAGTAGACGGCGCCATGGCCCTGGTCGGTGTGGGTACCGTCGCGATTGGCGGTGTGCTCCTCCTCTAAGGGAGGAGCCTGTCGTTCATCCCGGTACGGGCGGCGTTCCGCATGATTCTGTACGGGTAGGGCTCGGGGACGGCGCTCGCGCCATCGAGGGAATCCATCTCCTGAGCATAGAGCTCCCACTCCGTTGAACCGAGGTTGTCCTGGAGCTGTTCTTCGGTGCGCGCTCCGAGAATTATGGAGTCCGATCGTTGTCGCAGCCAGTTGAGAGCGACCTGGGAGTAACTCACCTTTCTTTCCTCGGCGATCTCGCCGATGGCGTCGATGATCTCCCAGTTGTGCTCGGTATTTCGCTTCTCCCAGAACTCCTCATGATTCTCGGAGGCTGTTGCCAGGCGCCCACTGTCAGGTCTGGAGTCCCGCCGGTATTTTCCCGAGAGAAAGCCGCCACCCAGAGGCCCCCAGGGTACCAGGGCGATCCCCTGATCCTTGAAGAGCTCCGTAAACTCCCACTCAATGTCCCGGACGGTGAGACTGTACTGGTACTGTCCTGCCACGAATCGGCTCCAGCCGTTTGCCTCACTGCTGGCCAGGGCCTTCATCAGCTGCCACGCCTTGAAGTTGCTCACCCCGATGTAGCGTACCTTGCCGCTGGTCACCAGGTCGTCCAGGGCTCGCAAGGTCTCTTCGATTGGTGTCACGTTGTCCCACATGTGCAGGTAATAGAGATCAATCACGTCGGTCCCGAGGCGGCGCAGACTCGCCTCCGCTCCCCGCACGATATGGTGTCGCGAGAGACCGAGATCATTCGCTCCGGGACCGCTCTGAAACCGAACCTTGGTAGCCACCACGAGCTGGTCCCGTCGATGCTGGGCGAGGGCCTTGCCTACGATCTCCTCCGAGCGACCTCCGGCGTAAACGTCAGCGGTATCGATAAAGTTGCCGCCGGCGTCCACGAAGCGGTCTATCATACGAAGGGCGGTGTACTCATCGGTACCTCGCGGGCCCTCTTCGCCGAAGACCATTGTCCCGAGGCAGAGCTCCGAGACGAGGAGCCCGCTCCTTCCAAGTGGTACGAGTTTCATTTGCTTCTCCTTACACCCAAATGTAACGCCCCGGACGGTGGGGTCAAGCGATGACGAGGGCGAGTCCGAAGAGGAGCATAACTCCGGCGGCGAAGATTTCTATCCCGTGATGGAGGAGATGACCGAACCGACCCTCCCGGGCGAGGATTCCCTTCTTGAGGACGATCGTGGCTACCGAGAGAGCCGATAGCGTCACCGCCATGCCAAAGGAAATGGCGCTTACGGTAACCACTCCCACGGAGACGATGCCCAGGGATAGGGAGAAGAGAAGTACCACCGTGGAGCCGGGACAGGGAACGAGTCCTGAGAGGATTATCGCCGGAAGGGAGAACGCCGCCGGACCGGTCCGATTGGTCACGTCCTCCGCCGCTTCGTGATGGTGGCTGTGAGCGTGGGAGAGTGCGTGCCGGATCTTTGCGATGAGAAAGAGGGAGCCCAGGGCGACTATAACCCAGGCAGAGAGGTCCTGGACGATCTCGTTCGCCCGAGTCACCGCTACGTTGAGGGACGTTTCGATAAGCCAGTAGCTACCGAGCACTATGGCTATCGCCGCGCCGGCGTGGAGGACGCCGAGGCTTACCCCGGCGATAATTCCGTGGATGGGCCGAGCCTGTTCGCTCATAAAATAGCTGAAGAGTACTGTCTTCCGATGGCCCGGGAGTAAGGTGTGAATGACGCCGTAGAACACACCGATACCGAGGAGGGATAGCCAGACAAGGGCGGATCGTTCGCCGTGGAGAGCTCGAATGAAGGCTGACATTCGCTGTTGCAACGTTCCCTGTAGTTGTGAGAGGCGCAAGGAGAGAGCGCTTTCTCCGGAGAGGCGATCCTGAATCAAAGAGCCCCTCTCACTCTCCTCGGGTGGCGCGGAGCCGGTAAACGGGTTGGACGGCTGTGCCGAGACGGAGAAAACAACAAGGAGAGAGAAGAGAAGCGCGGCCAGGTTGCGAGGCCTCATTGAATCCTCCGATAGGCAAGTCGGATTTCTCGAGGCGTTATAAATCCTCCCCAGTAGCTCTTTGACGGGTTTTCTTGAAGGGAGATGTCAATTTCCACCCCGGATTCCCGGGCACCATACACGGCGGCCGCCGGGGAGTCGTATTTGACTTCGACAAAGTAGGTGTCGTCCCAGACACCGAGGTGAATCCGCTGCCACCGGTCTCGGACCTCCACGTTCAGGGGTACCTCGAAACGATAGACCAGACGGCCCTCTTCCAGGGTGGCTCGAAACTTCTCAACCGAGTTTACCGGCACTTCTCTCGAGCCCACGGTGAGGTGGGTGAAGTATCCGTAGTGCCGCAGATTGGAGAACGCACCAGCTTCGATCTCGCTATTCTCCCCGGGCTCGATTTCTCTATTGCGGTTGCGGTCGTAGTCGAGAAGTATCGACTCGGTGAACATCTCGTCGAAGACCCATCGATTGACGACGCGGTTGAGCCCTTGGTCGGATACGTAAACCTCCAGGTGAGCGTCGATCCAGACATGGGGATGCGCCGCCACATAGCCGGGGAAGAGTAAGACGATCAGGACAAGGGACCAGCGCCACATAGCTTAGTAGTATAGTCGACATTTTCCGTAGGAGATTCAAGCGGAACTCGCGTTACTGAAGGAGAGAAGGGAACACCCCTACCGGCTGAGAACCTCTTCTGCTACCAGAGCTTCCGGGCTATCCGGGGAGCTCTCAAGGAGGCGCTCGTAGAAGCGGCGGGCGTACTCCGGTTGGTTGAGCTCCCGCAAGAGCTCTCCGACTCGCAGGACGGCTAGCTCCCAGTGTTCAGAGGCCGGGTAGAGGCCGGCGAGCTGGGTGTAGGCCACAATGGCTTCCTCGGTCTCGCCGAGCGTTTCGAGCTGTCTGGCTGCACCGAGGAGAGCGTCGTCCGCGAAAGGCGCTTCCGGAGCCTCCGCGGCGATCTGGATCGCCTCGTTCACGTAAAGCTGACGAAACACCACGCTCTGGAGCTCCTGAAACGCCTCCAGGTACATGAGAATGCGCTCGTTCATAGATCCTTCGGAGCGGCTTTCCTCGGATCGTTCAAACATCGATATGAGCAGCTCCCAGTCCTCGGACCATTCGCCTCGGTTCCGCTGGACCAGGCCGAGGGCTGTTCTCCTGGTTGCCTCGGAGAAGCGCCCTTCAGGGTAGAGAAAGAGATTACGCGCAAAGTGGAGGAGCGCTCGGCCGGGCTCTCCCTCCTCTGCATAGAGGGATCCGAGGTAATACTCAACCTCTCCGCGATGGTTTCCGCGAGGATAGAGATCGATGTACCGCTGCAGAGATCGCTCGAGCTCCCGCCGCACTTGCCACTCCCCGGGTCGGTCCTGCAATACAAGCTTGCGTATAAACTCGATCTCCCGCTCCTCCTCTTCCGAGCCCATGCTCTCTCTCAGTCCGTATTTGTAGATGACGAAATCCTTCTCTTGTTTGGACACATGGTAGGCACCGAGGACATCAAAGGCCCAGGCCATGCCGTTTACCACAATGCCCCCGGCAAAGAGAAAGGCGTTTTGAAGATACGCCCGATACCGAGGGTCGGGAATGGAGTCCAGATCGGTGAGATCTCGCCAGTCGTCCCACTGCCGGGCAACGGCGGTCGCCATCATGGCGTAGCCTGTCAGGCGGGTTCCCACTATTGTCCAGGCGGCCAGCGGCTTCTCAACCTGAAAGAGAGCGTATCCGGGGACGATCGCGGACATAAACATCGTAAAGAAGTCCACATTCCGGTTGAGCCGCCGGTACTCCTCGTACTCCATGCTCTCCGGAAGCCCCTCCTGCAACTCTGGCGGGAGATCCCTAAAAATCTGCGGAAGCATGTCCATTTGCGCCTCCGCCCGGTGCGGCAGAAGAGAAACGAGAAGAGCCGCAAGCAGCAAAACCAGCCCGAGGCGCTTTTGACGATACACCATTACCCCCTGAGAGATTCTCCTACCTAATCATACGGGACACAACGGCATCGGTTCAAACCTATCGGAAGGGCAAACTCCGGGAGTTACTCCTGCGGCGGAATGGGCAGCGCTCTGAGGAAGGGGTAGATAGTCTCCGGCACCTCAGGCGGGTCGAGGCCGAGGAGATGGGCAAGGTTCTGCCACTCCCCCTCCCTGCGTATATAGATCTCCTTGATGGGAAAGTAGGCCCCGTTTATTCGGAGCACCCACCGTGGATCCTCTTCTTCAGGATGCTCCTCGGCGGAGACGGAGACAACTCGAATCTCCTGCACGTACTGGTCCCCGCAGGGGTCGCAGAAGAGGCGAATCGGCCTGCCCTCCTGGAGGAGTTGGGTCGCCCGTAACGCCGTACTTCGGTCGGGCAGAACCGAATACTCCGGGGGTTCCTGCGAGAAGAGGTTGGCTGGAAAGATAAGCAGTAAGGCGAACACAACAAATAGGAGATGAGGCTGCTTCATCATGGTCACCGTACATCTTCTGTTTCTCACATACCAGGGCCCTCCCGCGGAGGAGCCTTATACAGGATATATTGTTGCCTGTTTTAGTCATCATTGTTCATCTTTATACGTATGAAACGACTACTTCTCTTCGTGCTGGTACTGCTGGTACCGGCGGTTCTGTTTGCCCAGAGTGATCCCGCGGACGCGGCACGGACCAACGCGTCCTATCCCGCCGCCGACGGCACCACCTTGAGGGGATATCTCGCACGCCCCTCCGGATCCGGCCCCTTTCCCGGAGTTCTCATGATCCACGAGTGGTGGGGACTCAATGTCGACATGGCGCGACTTGCTGACGCCCTTGCGGAGGAGGGTTTTGTGGTTCTCGCTCCCGACGCGTTCCGTGGGAGTCTCGCAAAGACTCCGCAGGAGGCGATGGCACAGCTCCGGTCGACCCCGCAGGAGCAGATCGCCTCGGATCTCGACTCCGCTCTCGATTTCCTGCGCAGCCACTCTGCTGTGGAAGCGGATAGTGTCGCCACCATGGGTTTCTGTTTCGGGGGCACCCAGTCGATGTATCTCGGCACCCGAGCGGAAGATTTGGCTGCGGTGGTTACTCTCTACGGAAGCGGTCCAATCCAGGATGCCTCCAACCTCGGCAATCTTTCGCAGAACGAGCCGCTCCTCGGCATCTTTGGAGAAGAGGATTCGAATATCCCGGTTTCCGAAGTGCGAGGATTCGAAGACGCCCTGGAGCAGCGGGGTGTGGAGCATACCATCACCGTTTACCCCGGTGTGGGGCACGCCTTCGTAAAGAGCACGACGTACGATCAGGGTGGCGCTCCGGAAGAGGCGTGGAATCAGCTGGTGAGCTTTCTGAACAGGGAACTCAAATAGCTGTCTTCCGGTAGCCTGTGGTCAATCCGATCAATCCTGCTGCGTCGGGATCCGGCATTCCGTGGTGGAATGCCGGCGCTACCGCGCCAGAGCCCGGGCATTGTAAAACTTCCTGTCCAGGAGATCGAAGCCCCAGTCCGCCAGGAGCGCCACCGCAGCCGCGGCCCCAGCCCCGGCAAGTACGAAGGCGGTGTTGCTACGTACCAGCCCCGCGATAATAACCACACCAAGGCCTCCGGCTCCGATGGTCGCACCTATGGTGGCGGTACCAATGTTGATAATCACCGAAGTCCTTACTCCCGCCGCGATGACCCGAGCCGCCAGGGGAAGCTCTGTCATGAAGAGCTGCTGTCGAGGGGTCATCCCCATGCCTGCAGAGGCTTCGTTGACCGACGCCTCCACCCCTTGGATACCGGAAATCGTGTTACTGATAACCGGCAACATGCTGTAGAGAAAGAGGGCAACCACCGTCGGTGTGCTACCGTATCCGAGAAGAGGAACCGAGAGAGCGAGGACCGCCACAGGGGGTATTGTCTGGGCGAGAGAGCTGAGATCTCGCACTATCGGCATGAAGCGCTTTCCCCGATTTCTGGTGACCAGCAACCCGAGGGCGACGCCGATAATCGTTGCCCCTGTGGAAGAGGCCCCGACCAGGACGAGGTGCTCTCCCAGGAGGGTAGCCATACTCTTCCGGGCGTAAAGGATCTCCTCCTGACCGGGAAAGAGAGCGCCAAAGAGCGGTAGATAGAGCGACGGTGTGGCCAGGACCAGCAGAACGGAAATGAACAAAAGAGGTCGGGCAAGTTGTTTGAGGGTAAAGAAGGTCGCAGCGGCCCTCACACTTCTCTCCCGGTAGTAGCCTCGCCGGTTGCGCTTCTTGCCAGCGTAAGGATGTCGGAGAAGCGCATCGTGTGACTCGGCCCTTCGCCGTTTGCCACCGAAAGCTCGCCCATTCCGGAGCTCAAGAAGAGGGCAAGAGCTTCCCGAAGGGTCATGTCATAGGCGATCCGGGGGCTTTCTCCGTTGACGGGCTTCTGGCTCTTTACTTCCAGGAGGCTGCGCACTTCTCGGACGGTGATCGTATTGAGCCGACGCAGGAGCCGATCCGCCCCGACGAATTCCTCCACGAAACTGTCCGCAGGATGGAGCAGAAGCTCCTGCGGTGGTGCGTGCTGCAGGAGCCGTCCCTGGTTCATAATGGCCACGGTGTCTCCCAATCGGATCGCTTCGTCCAGGTCGTGGGTGACAAAGACCACCGTCTTTTTAAGACGGCTCTGAATCTCGAGAAACGCTTCCTGCAACACTTGCCGATTCAGGGGATCCACCGCCCCGAAAGGCTCGTCCATCAGCAGCAGCGGCGGGTCGGCCGCCAGAGCCCGGGCAACGCCAACTCGCTGCGCCTCCCCGCCGGAGAGCTCCGAAGGGAACTTTTCTGCGTATTCAGCCGGATCGAGACCGACCATCTCCAGAAGCTCCCGGGCCCGCTGGTTTCGCCTCTTCTCGTTCCATCCGAGGAGCCGTGGGACGATGCCGATGTTCTCCTGGACGCGCATGTGCGGCAGAAGGCCCACGCTCTGGATCACGTAGCCGATTCGCCGTCTCAACTCTTCGGTTGCAAAAGACTCTACGGGCTTGTCCCAGACTCGTATGGAGCCGCTACTCGGCTCCAAGAGTCTGTTGATCATCTTGAGGGTTGTCGATTTGCCGCAGCCCGAAGGCCCCACCAGGGCGCAGACCTCACCATCTGCTATGTTCAAGGTCAGTTCCGAGACCGCGGTAATCGAGCCGTACCGCTTGGTCACCTTCTCAAAGGCGATCATACTATCTCCTCTCCGGGAGCCCTACGCACGCTTCGTACCAGAAGAGCGAAGAGCCGATCCACGCCGACTGCCAAAAGGACCGTGGGGATTACTCCGAGGACGATTAAGTCGGGCGCAGCCTGCCCGATACCCTGAAAAACGAATCGACCGAAGCCGCCCGCACCGATCAGGGCAGCCACGGTGGTGTTGCCGATAGCCTGCACCGAAGCCACTCTCACACCGGTGAGGAGAATCGGCAGTGCCGTGGGCAGCTCGACCATCCGGAAGAGCTGCCGGCGGGTCATACCCATACCGTTACCGCTCTCTACCACTGCCGCGGGAACCACCGCCAGGCCGGTATAGGTGTTGCGGACTATTGGAAGCAGCGAGTAGAGGGTGAGGGCGACGATGGCAGGGGCCGCGCCGACGCCCGTTATGCCGAGATCCCGCAGAATCGGAACACTCCTCGAGAGCATCGCCATCGGGGCGATGAGCAGACCGAACATGGCGAGGGAAGGGATGGTCTGTACGGTGCTTGCGAGGTTGAGAACCCCTTTTCCAAAGCTCTTGAATCGAAACGCAATAATCCCCGCAGGCACGCCGATTAGAATTGCGGCTCCCACAGCAGTGCCGGCGATCTTGAGGTGGGTCCCGAACTCTTGAAAGAAGCGCGCCTTTCGAGCCGAAAGCTCGAGCACGAAAGAGACATGCTCGAAGAAGCCGGCCACTCCCAAGGCCGGGATCGCAATTAGTACCAGGACTGCCGGAAGCAGATCCTTCCATCGGCGACCTTGGCGGGAGAGATAGGCGTGGATGACCACGTACCCCCCTAAGAGAGTAAGCCAGAGACCGCCGGTGGGTGTCGCCCGGCCCAGCTCCATCTGCTGTTCGATGATCGTCGTACCCGCGCCGCGATGGAGAAATATCCAGGGCAGGGTGAAGGCGAGGAGCGCCCAGCTCCGGAGCATCCAATCCAGGACCTCCGTGGCCTCGTACTCCCGGGAGCTCCTCTGACGGTAGAGCACCAGGGCCGTAAGGGCGACCGTTGTCAGGGCAAAGAGAATTGGCAGCCAGGGCTGGGAGGAGAACACCGCCCAGTAGGACTCGCCGTCGGCGACGCGGTTCGGCTTTAGTGTGTAGAGAGGAAAGAGAAACGCTGCGGTCCCTAGGAGGAGCCCCGCAGCGCTTACATCCAAATGCTTCTCAGTTGTCTCTGACATGTCTCAGGTTCGCATTAGTCCAGAAAACCGTTTTCGGTGAGGTACTCTTCCGCCACCTGCGGTGCCGGACGTCCCTCTACTGCTATGGCGGAGTTCAGGGACTGCAGGATCTCTCTGTCGAGGCTTTCGAAAACCGGATTCAGGAGATCCCGAATCTCCGGGTACTCCTCGATGACTTCTTGTCGGACCCGTGGCGCGGGCTGGTAGACCGGTTGTACGCCCCGGGTGTCGTCGAGGACGACCAGACCGAGAGCCGAGAGCTGTCCGTCCGTACCGTAGGCCATTGCGGCGTTTACGCCGTCCCGCTGCCGGGCTGCAGCCTGGATGGTGGTTGCAGTGTTACCTCCGGAAAAGACAAGGAGCTGATTGTCGGAGAGGGAGAAATCGTAGGCTTCCTCGAAGGCGGGCAGCACATCCGGGCGGCTGACGAACTCTTCCGAGGCCGCCAATTTGAAGGTGCCCCCTTCAGCGATGAAGGGACCGATGTCCTCCATTGTGGTGAGACCTTCCGCGGCGAGCTCCTCGCGAACCGCGATAGCCCAGGTGTTGTTTGCCGGTGCAGGCTGGAGCCAGACGAGATTGTTCGCCTCCATGTCGAGCTCCTTGACCCGCTCATAACCTGCCTGGGGGTCCTTCCAAACGTCGCTTCCCGCTTCGGAGAAGAAGAACGCTCCATTTCCGGTGTACTCCGGATACATATCTATCTCACCGTTGATTATGGCGCGGTTGACGACGTCCGTCGGACCGAACTCCACGCTGTTTTCAACCTGGAAGCCATCATTCTCCAGAATGAAGACGATCATGTTTCCAAGCAGCGCCCCTTCAGTATCAATTTTCGAGGCTACCGTAACCGGACCCTTGGTGGGCTGGGACTCCTCAGCGGCACCGGTGGCAAAGACCGTCGCCACCGCTCCCAGGAACAGCAAAATAGTGATAAATTTCTTATTAGACATGTGAACCCCCAGTTCGTTTCTAGGTCTATGCAAACATAACTAGAAGCGCCGAGGGACGACAAACAAGGTCCTAGACCGCCTGCGGATGCCGCTCTGGGTTCTCGAGATGACGGACTGCCCGGGCGTTGCTGCGGACGTGCTCCGGGCTCTTGCAGCCGGGAATCGCGCAGGTCACCGCTGGGTGCTTGAGGACCCAGGCAAGGGCCCATTCGGCCATGGAGGCACCCTTTGGTAGTTCCTCCTCCTCAATACGTCGAGCTTCAGCTATTTTCCGATTCAGTTCCTCCCTATCCTTCCGGCTCCGCCAGTCGTCCTTGGCAAAAGACGCCCCGTCCCGGTATTTGCCGGTGAGAAAGCCGCTTGCCAAGGGCACCCGGGCAAGAACCCCCAGGTCGAGCCTCTGGCAGGCGGGCAGCACCGCGTTCTCCGGAGCCATGTCGAGGCGGTTGTAGACCACCTGTATCGTCTCGGCCCCCGCAGCAGGGGCGCTCTCGACCTGAAAGAGGTTGGTGTTCTTGCTAATGGAAATGCCAAGGTGGCGAATCTTTCCTTTCTCTCGGAGCTCCTGAAGCTTCTCCCAGAGCGCCTGATTCTCGAACTCCTCGTCACTGGGGGAGTGGAACTGGTAGAGGTCCACGTACTCCGTCTGAAGCGCCCTTAAGGATGCGTCGAGCTGCTCCTCCACCTCCTCCGGCTTCCAGTGTCGCGTGCGATCCTGAAATCCGTGGTAATGGTGGCCGAATTTGGTGGCCACGATCCAGTTCTCCCGGTCCGCCCTGATATTTGGTCCGATCAGCTTCTCCGAGAGGTGGTCGCCGTAACACTCGGCGGTGTCGATGAGGTTAATTCCTTCCTCCCGGGCAGTGTCGAGAATCGCACCCACCTCTCTCTCCGTGTACTCTTTTCCCCACTCCCCGCCGAACTGCCAAGTTCCGACGCCGATGAGGCTCACAGTCAAGTTCGTAGTTCCAAGTCGTCTCAGTCTCATGAGCTAATCCTAACATATGTGCCACGTCCTGACGCGTGGCCGACGGCGGGATGTGTTCGTTGACACGGGACCGGTCAACTCTGCAAACTGTCTCGAGAATCGGCATGTTTGGAGCGTTGCGACTAAAACTGCTTGGAATGCTCGAGTGGCTCGGCTCGTTCGCCGTCTTTCTCGGGGATATCCTCAGACTGACGCCGCGGCGCCCCCTGCGCTGGCGGCTCCTCCTGGAGCAAATGGAACACATTGGCGTTCAGTCAGTTCCGGTCATAACGCTGTCGAGCCTCGCCATCGGCATGATCTTCTCCCTTCAGATAGTGGATCTTCTGAGCCTCTTCCGAGCGGAGGTGGTGGCGGGCTCTGCGGTGGCGTGGACGGTATCGAGAGAGCTTGCACCGGTGATCACAACGCTTATGCTCATAGGTAAGAACGGCTCTGCAATGAGCGCTGAGCTCGGGAGCATGCGGGTTACAGAACAGATCGACGCCATGGAAACCATGTCGGTCAATCCGATTCACTATCTTGTCGTTCCCCGGGTCTGGGCGTCGGTACTTATGTTTCCGGCTCTTACGGCCTTGGCCAACGTCGTCGCGATCGCCGGTGCTTACGGCGTGGCGGTCTGGGGGCTCAGTGTGGACTCCGCCGCCTATCTCGATACCATGCTGCGGGATCTGGAGCCAAAGGACATTATTTCCGGTATCGTAAAGGCCGCGATCATGGGCTTTATTGTTTCGGTAATCTGTACCTTCTATGGGTACAACGCCAGTAACGGCGCCCGGGGCGTGGGCGAGAGCTCCACAAAGGCGGTTGTTACTGCCTCCGTGAGCATTCTCGTGGCGGACTACGTCCTTGCGTCCATAATGCTCGCCCTGGTGTATTGAGATGGTCAGATAGCGATGGAACCGATAATACGGGTGCGAAACGTACGAAAGTCCTTTGGGGAGCTTCTCGTCCTGGACGGCGTCTCCCTCGATTTCGAGGAAGGGGCGGTTACGGCCATTATAGGCCAGAGTGGCTGCGGCAAGAGTGTGCTTGTAAAGAACATGATAGGCATACTCAAACCTGACGAGGGTGATATATTTTTTAGAGATAGGAGTGTTGTGGATGCCGACGAGGATGAGCTCGTTGAAATTCGACGCCATTTTGGCTATTCCTTTCAAGGTGCGGCGCTCTTTGATTCAATGAGCGTGGAGGAGAACATTGCGTTTCCGCTCCGGGAGGTGCTGAATATGAAAGACCAGACCGAAATTCAGCGTCTCGTAAAGGAGCAGCTCGAGTGGATCGGACTGCCAGGAATAGAAAAGAAGAACCCCGCGGAGCTCTCGGGGGGCATGAAGAAGCGTGTCGGCGTTGCCCGGACTCTTGTCACCAAGCCGGAGGTGCTTCTGTTTGATGAGCCCACCACTGGTCTGGACCCGGTGCTCGGGGAGACCATCAATGACCTGGTGCTTCGCGTTAACAAGGAGCTCGGATTGACCTGCATTCTCATAACGCACGACATTCAGGCAACCTTTCGCATCTCCGACAAGATCGCCTTTCTTCATGACGGCAAGATCGCCGAGGTTGGGACTCCACACAATGTCGCCGATTCTGAGCATCCAATGGTTCGAAAGTTCATCGAAAACTCATTCACTTCTCTGAAGGTATAGGTTCCGGAGGCGTATAGGTGTCCAGGCTGGCGAAAGTAGGGTTGTTCTTTCTCGTTATCGGGGTTAGCAGCGTGAGCTATATCCTGATGACCGTGGACAATATTGCCGGGGGAGACGCCTACACAATCACAGTTTTTATGGATGACGCCTCGGGGCTCATCGTAGACTCCGGCGTGCGCATGGCGGGAGTCGACGTTGGGCAGATCAGGAGCATCGAGCTCGTCGAGGGCAAGGCCAAGCTTACTCTCGAGATCCGAGAGGATGTACAGATCTACGAGGATGCCCTGATCAGCAAGCAGCCCTCTTCTCTTTTGGGCACCTCCGTAGTGTCTATCGATCCCGGAAATCGTACCGGAGCGCTGGTGCAGCACGGGGAGACGATACGGAATGTACAGAGCACCGGGGACTTTGGCGGAGCCCTGAGCTCCGTACAGGATGTAGGTACCGAAGCGGCAGGCTTCATTCGCGACCTCCGGGAGCAGTTCGCCACGGAAGGAACCTACCGAGACCTGAACGAGATCATAGAGAACGTTCGTCTCGCCAGCGACTCAACCCGGGTGCTCTTGGAGCAAAATCTTCAACTTCTTTCGAGCACCTTGACCTCCATAGAGCAGGTCGTACGGCAGGTAAACAGCCGAAGCGACGAGGAGCTCGATAGGGTCTCCCAGATTCTTGAGAACACCGTGAACATAACCGCCCGAATCGAGGCGCTTCTGGCGCAGAACGACGATCGGATCGCAGCCTCCTTGGCGGATGTACAAACCTCTCTCGCCTCTCTCAACAGGACACTGCAGACCGTGGAGAGCTCGGCGGTGGATGTCAAAGATGCTACCTCCCACATCCGCCGCGGCGAGGGGACCGTCGGCAAGATCGTCTACGATGACGAGCTATACGAGCGGGTCAATAACATCGCCACCGGAGCGGAGGACATCGTTAATCGGCTCTCCGGGCTCGGCATCCAGGTCGGCTATGAGGGCTCTTATCTCACCCAGGCTGGAGATGCCCGAAACGATTTTCATCTCAGACTCCTTCCTCGAATCGGTGAGCAGTCTCAGGCGCATCCGGAGAAGTATTACGAACTCGGTCTCGTGGACACCCCGGCGGGAGTGACCGAAACCACCACCACCGTGGTCAATCAAGACGCTTCCGGCGATTTCCCGGGAGGAAGCTATACGAGGGTGGAAGAAGAAACCTCGGATGAGCTGAAGTTTAACGCCCTCCTTGCTCGAAGATACGGGCCCGTGACCCTTCGGGGGGGCGTTATCGAGAGCACCGGCGGCTTCGGAATCGATCTAACCCCGGTGGAACAGGTGCAGATCTCCGCGGAGATGTTCGACTTCGGCGACGACACACCGAACTTGCGCACCTACGGAACGATCTTTCCCTTCTACCAGCCCGATCGTAACAATCCGCTCAACTGGATCTTCCTGAGCGGCGGGGTGGAGGAGACCCTCACCGACGACCGGGACTACTTTATCGGTGGCGGTTTGCGCTTCACCGATCAGGATTTGCAAGGTCTCGTTGGACTTGTGCCCTTTGGCGCTCAGTAGAAGACCCCTTTGGTAATGGTTAAACGAAAAGGAGCCCCGCCTATGGGCAAGAAACGCATCGCCCTCGTAGCGCACGACAATCGAAAGAAAGACTTGGTTGAATGGGTCGAATGGAACTTCGAGATCCTCATGAGCCATGATCTCATCTGCACCGGGACAACCGGCACACTGGTTGGAGAGGCGATCGAGAAGAAACTCGACCTAACCAACAAACGTCGGTTCAAGCTTGTGAAGTTGAAGTCCGGACCCCTCGGAGGCGATCAGCAGCTCGGCTCGATGATCGCCGAGAACAAGATTGACATGCTTATCTTTCTCTGGGACCCGATGGAGCCGCAGCCCCATGACGTTGACGTTAAGGCGCTTCTACGGATCGCGGTTCTTTATAACCTGCCTATTGCCAACAACCGCGCCACTGCAGACTTTCTGATTTCTTCTCCGCTCTTTTCCACAGATTACCGTCCCGTGCTCAAGGACTACAGCGCCTACATAAACCGGCAAGTCTTGTAGCTCGTTGGCATCTACGCCGTGATCTCCTCCAGGGCGCAAAGGGTCATGGCGCACTTCTTCTCGTAATATGCCGCCTCGTTGACGAAGATGGGCCAGACCGGTTCAGAGCCG
>CAYZHV010000017.1:0-223 GCA_964478055.1 uncultured Spirochaetaceae bacterium
GGGACCCTCTTTCTCGACGAGTTCGGAGAGCTCTCCCAGGAGGCGCAGACAAAACTTCTGCGTCTCCTCGACTCCGGGGAGTATATGCCCCTCGGCTCGGACAAGGCCCTTAAATCAGAAGCGCGACTGGTCCTTGCAACCAATCGGGACCTCCGAGGGGAGGTGCCCCAGGGTAAATTTCGGCGGGACCTCTTCTACCGCATATCGGCCCACGAGGTGCGAA
>CAYZHV010000017.1:233-28876 GCA_964478055.1 uncultured Spirochaetaceae bacterium
ATCCCGCCCCTCCGGGAGCGGCCGGAAGATATCGAGCCTATCCTCCGCCACCTTCTCGCGCTCCACGCCGAAAGACTCGGTCGCCCTCCCCTTGAACCCGAGGCTGCGCTCTTTCAGAGACTACGTCAGCGCTCCCTTGCCGGAAACGTGCGGGAACTCGAGCAGTTGGTGCTCTCCGCCCTCATACACGGCGAGTGGGACGGGCTGCGGGAGAGCACGGACGCCCCGCAGCAGCCGTCGGCGGCTGAGGAGGATGTGCCCAGGGAACCGGAACCGCCGGAGATCAAGTTTGGGCCCCGGCTCCCTTCGCCGAGCCGTGCCGTAGAGGAGTTACTGCGAGAAGCTGATCGTCGACATCCGGAGAATCGGAGCGAGGCGGCGAGCGCCGTAGGACTCTCGCCCCAGGCGTTTGCCAACCGATGGCGCAGAATGGTGGAGAACGGCGGAGCAGTCTCAGAATAGAGAAAGAAATCGGCTCAAAGCGGAGTCAAACGCCTCGGGGTCCTCAACCCAGGGGGTGTGACTCCCGCGCTGGCTGATCCACGCTTCGCCGTTTCCTAGCTCCCGGGTCATACGATTGAAGTCTTCTTCGAGGTAGTAATCATGGACTCCCGAGACCACCAGAACAGGCTGCTTGATCCGGCCGAGCTCTCCCGAGCGATCCCATCCGGCGACCTCGCCGTCCGGCTCGAAGAGGTCCGTTCCGAGAAAGTGGGTCGCCAGTTTCATATTCATTTTGCCCATGGCCTCAGAAAAGGAGTCCGGCCAGCGCTCCAGGCGGCAGAAGTGTTTGGGGTAGAAGTGCTCAGCAAGGAGGGGCATGAGCGTCTCCAACCGCTTCTCCTCCATACCGTTGTAGGCGACGTGAAACGCTTCTGGCAGATCCCGGCGCCGAGCCGTGAGCCCCCGGGAGAGCATGGCAGCGGAGTCAAAGCCGTTGAGAAGAATAGTTCCCTGAACCTGGAGTCCGGAGAGGAGCGCCTCGATTACCACGGCCGCACCGAAGGAGTGTCCCAGAAGAATCGTGGGACGCCGGGAGTCCGCCCGAGCTTCCACCAGATCCGAGAGCTCTTCGGCGAACTCCGCCACCCTTCTGGGAAACGTTTCCGAGTCCGGAGGCTCCGTCCCTCGCTGCTGGTAGGTCACTACTTCGGCGAAGCTGTCCAACTGTTCAATCAGCTCCCGGTAGAACGGCGCCACCAGGCCCGGTCCACCCGGAACCAGCACCACTTGCGGCAAACTGCCGCCGTTACTTCTTGAGCTCATGACTACCCCCCAACCTATGCGGAGAACTGAGATTTGGCAAGGATAATTCCAGACTGATTATCTCACACAATTACGTTTAGCTGTATACTCACAAATGAAAGGCCGAATCATGCACCTTGGCGAGTATGTCGAAACTGTGGGTTCCTCACTGAGCCTCAGGGAAGCGGTAGAGATCTGGCACGCGGCAGTGCGGGTCCTCAATACCGCTCTCGGTAGAGGGGAGTACCACTCACGGCTCACGCTCTCTTCCTTCGATATCGACTCCTCTGTGTCGCAAAAAGGGGTGGTGCTTTCCGACCCCTCTTTCATTTCTGCCGAGGGAGGTGATGGTGCCCTCGATACGGTCTGGCCCTTCGCGGCACCGGAGCAGACTGCCTTGGCCATGGGCGAGGCCGACCTCCGGAGTAACGTCTACACCCTGGGGCTCATCGGCAACTATCTGCTCGGCGGCAGGGCGATCCTCCCTGGCCTTTCGGGACTCCAGCTTGCTGAGGCGATTGCTCGCGAGCCGGTGGTACCGGTGGAGCCCCCGCTGCTCTCTCCGGAGCAGCGCGCGCTCCTCGGAAGCATAATTCAACGCGCCTGCCAGAAGGAGCCTCGTCTTCGGTACTCGACGCTCTCCGAAATGCAAGCGGAGCTCGCTCTGCTTACGGCGAGCTTCGACCAGGTACAGGGCGGGGATCACCATCTGATTATCGGGCGACGGGCGGAGCAAGAGCGGATCGAGGCGCAAATCAGCGGCTTGCGGCAAGGGGAGGGGGCATTTCTCCTTCTTCTGGGTGAGCCGGGACAGGGTAAGAGCTTTCTCTGGCAGAGTGTGGTTTCCGCCCAGCGGAAGGAAGGAGAAGGGTGGTTCTCCTTCAAGAGTCCCCAGACCGGCGGATACCCCTATGCCGCAGTGGCGGCGCTCTTTCGGCAAATACTGGAGGAGGCGCCACGCTCCGAGACGGCACGCAAGATAGGCGCCCTGAGCCGTGGCCTGCAGAGTGTCCTGCTGACCATCGCACCGGGTATCTACAGCAGCTTTCCCGACGGCTCTTTCTCCTCCGTTTCCTTAGAGGGAGGCGCTGTTCTCACCGAGGAGACCGAGCTGGAGCTCGCCCGACTGCTTATCGCATTTTCCGAGGGCTTCGACATCACCGTTCTTGCCTTCGATGACATTCAGTGGATCGATCGGCAGAGTCTCGTCGTCCTCACCAAGCTCCATCAGCTCCTCCCGCCACGTGTGGGCCTTGTCTTTATCGGGCGTCCTGAAGGAGCATCCCGGCTTCCGCAGGTGATGCAGAAGGCGCAGATCGTACTGAGGGGACTTACCGATTCCGAAGGGGAGGAACTGCTACACTCCCTTCTGCCGGAGTTGAGTCACCAGGGGAGCGTCGCGGAACTTTATCAACAGCTAAACAGATACGCCCGGGGTAACCCTTTGGCGATAGTTCAGTTGAGTCGGAGCGTTGCAGAAAGAGGCGGTTCCGATAGTGGCGTTAGAGAGCTCCTCGCGGAGCTTGGATCCCCGGGAAAGCCTGTTGGCGCCCTCGCCAGAAGCAGGCTGCAGGAGCTTTCGAAGGAGGCGAGGCGGTTCCTCCGTTTTCTATCACTTCTGCTGCCACCGGTGCCCTTTGCTCTTCTGCGCATGATCCCCACGGAGCAGGGGAGCAGCGTCGAAGAGCTCCTCGGGGAGTGTGAATCATCCCTCCTGGTGATCGTGGACTCCGCCGCGGAGGAGGCGTGGTTCTCCCACGATTCGATCGAGAGCAGCGCCCGAGAGGAGGCGATGCGGGAGCCGGAGCTCACGTCCAAGGCGGCGCGACTCCTGCTCTGGGCCTCTCGGGAGGGGAGCGAACGGGCACTGTTCGCCCTATCCCGGCTGATTGTCGGGCGCTCCTGGGAGGAGAAGAGATCCTCTCCGGAGGAGGATAGCACAGCTCCTCTCTCCCTTTCTCCCGCGGAGACGGTAGAGATACTTATTCAGACTGCTCGCCGTTCTCTTGGGACCATGGCTGCGGGAGAGGCGCTCACGTTCAGTGAGGCTGCCCTTTCACTGCTATCCGAGGCGAACCGCGAGGAGTTAGAGCTCGACCTCCGCATGGTCGCACATGAGGCGGCGTATCGGGCAGACGACCCCGGCGCCATGAGCCGACACTTCGCCTGGATCTACGCCTCCCGGGATCCTGTCAGAGTCAACGAGGCGCGGCAGTTATGGATAAGCAAAGCCTACGCCGGCTCTACCTTCTCCGGAGCGATCAGGATCGGGTGGAGAGTCTTGGAGGCCCTCGGCTCCCTGCCTGCCTGGGAGAAGCGGGAAGAGGTGTACAAGGAAGCGGAGCGCTTTGTCAGAACCCTCAAACCGAAAGCCGTGGAGCGAGAGCTCCTCGCCCGTCCGATGACCACCGATCCACTGACTCGGCTGCGCATCCGTACCGCATCCCGCTTGGTCCTTCCGGTGCTTACGGTTGCCCACGAGCACCTGGCGCTACTCGTCTACATTGTCATTCGGGAGAGCCTGCAAAACGGCCGGACCGGGTACACGGGAATCGCCTACGTAGCTTGGGCGCTGCTTTCCGCGATCGAACGAGGAGCCGGAAAGCATCTCGCCGCCCTTTCCAACTCGGCATCGCTCCTGGCGGAGAAGGGGGGCGATCCGGTAGCGCGCCATTCTATCGATACCTACGCCAGGATCTTTACTCTGACCTGGATCGATGGGTACGACAAAGGGATGGGGGAGCTCCAGACCCTCTACGAGGAGGGCAACAGACTCGGTAATTATCAGTTTGCCTCCCACTGCAAGCATCTGCACACCCAAGCGCTCCTCTATCACGGCGCTCCCCTAACCGAAGTCTACAAGGACTTTAGGGAAGCGAGAGAAGAGATGATCCAGTACAACCATCACCGGACTGCCAAGGCTGTGGCCAAGTACCAGCAGGGTGTAGAGTCCCTCCTGGGCCGAACTGCGGATCCTTTGGTGCTCTCCGGGTCGGTAATCGAAGAACAGAGCTACTACCGGGAGATCCAGAGCAAGGACGATCATCTCAGTCTCGCCGGATTCCATATGGTCAAAGGGTTTCTGGCGATGTACGAAGAGCGGCCGGACCTCGCTCTCGCACAGTACCGAAAGCTGCGTCCCCACCTCCCGACTATTACCTCGCTTCACGACAACGCCCCGGGCTTCTTCCTCTGGGGTCTGGCGGCATTCCGGCAGGGGGCCACGGAGGAGGCGGAAGAGGCGATCAGAAAGCTCCGTCGCTGGGCCAGAGATGTCCCGGAAGACCACAAGCATCGCCTCCTGACGCTTCTCGCAGAGCGAGCTCTGTCAAAAGGGCGGAGGCGCCGGGGATTCATGTTATACGAACGCGCTCGTCACCTGGCTCTAAAGCACCGCTACCCACATGAGGCCGCCCTCATCGCCGAGCAACAGGCGAATCATCTCGGGAGGCTCCAAGAAGACTCACTTCACCGGAGGGAGCTTCTGCTGCTGGCCCAGAGCCTTTACTCCGAATGGGGAGCCCTCTATCCCGCCGATCGGGTCCGAAAGAAGCTTGGCTGGGCTCTTCCGGAAAAGCGGCTGAGCCCGGTGATTCTGGAAGAGAGCTTTGTCCGGCGCCTCACCGAGGCGGAGACGGTGGGCGAGATGGTCCGGCTCTCCATGAAAGAGCTCGTTCGCTTCTCCGGAGCTGAGCGATCAATCTTCTGCCTCCGGCGCAGAGGGAGGACGGAGGTGTTTCAGCTCGAACGCGGTGAGCGCGGATCCGGTGAAGTGGTGGAGCATCGGTTAGAGAAGTTCGCTCCCGGCCTTCGCTCTCTAATTGAAGAGCCCCGGGAGGGCAGCGAGACCGTTCAGAAGGCGGTGGAGGTCGAAGGCCGGGAGCACTGGGTCTTAGGGGTACAAAGCCAGCCCTCCGAGGAGCTTGCTATCAGCGTGTTTCTCCTCAGCGCCCCCGGAGGCGCCGGGTTCTCGCCGCTCCTTCAGGCTCGCGTTTCCGCCGGCGTGACCGTCCTGGGAGCGCTCCTTCAGCTCCGGGCTACGCTTCTCAAGAGCAGGGAACAGGCGGAGGATCTGCAGAGTGCCCGGCAGGCGGTTGCCCGAGAAAAGGACTACAGCAGAACTCTTTTTGGCTCACTATCAGACGGACTACTTCTCCTTAATGAGCAGTACCGCATCCTTTCCTACAATCCCGCTTCCACCCCGTATCTTCTCTTCGGGCAGGGGGAGACCGCATCGCTTGTGCCGGAGATTCTGGAGGGAATCCGCCGGTTATTGCGGGAGGACTCCTCTGGCCCGAGAGAGGTTGAACTCTCCTTTGGTGACCGGGAGCTTCGAGTATCCGTTACGCCGTCGACGATGCCCGAGGGGCCGGAGTACTCGCTCTTTGCAGTGGCCATACAGGACATAACCGACCAGAAGAAGCAGGAAGCGGCCCTACGACGGCGAGAGCAACAGCTCATCCTTGCGGACCGGATGTCTTCCCTCGGGATGCTCTCTTCAACAATCGCCCACGAGGTGAGCAACCCCAACCACATACTGCAACTCAACGCGCAGTCCCTGATTATGCTTCTCAGTCAGCTGGGAGAAGACCGTAATACCGAAGCAGCTGCGCTCAGGGAGGCGGAGTCCGTGGCGGAGCAGATCCTCGAAGGGACTCACCGAATAGAAGCAGTGGTGAATCGGATCAAAGAGTACGGTCGAGGCGGAAGAGAGGAAGAGTGGGAGGTTGTTTCCGTTGAGGAAATCTGCGACCGGGCGTATCGCTTTTCGAGAATCATGGCCTCTCAGTACACGAGTCATCTCAAGTACGAGCCCGGTGTCGCGGTACCGCCGGTACGGGTGCTTCGCGGGCTTCTGGAGCAGGCGGTCATTAACCTGATCAAGAACGGATGTGAGGCGCTCCTCGACGGCACCGGTCGAGTGCGACTGGCCACTTCCTATGATGATAACTCCCAGGAGGTCGTCATTTCGGTGGCTGACGACGGCGCGGGCCTCGATCCGAGGATGCGCGCCAACCTGGGCCAAGCGTTCAATACCGGGAAGCCGGGGAGCGGAGGTACCGGTCTCGGACTCTCTATCGTTGGAACAATCCTCGAACGTCACGGTGGTCGGCTGAGCTACCGTGACGACTATGACTACATGACTGTCGCCGAGATCCGCATGCCACCGGCGGCGGAGAATGGATAGAGAGGGCGTACCCCTTTCCTCAAAGGAGCCGCCTTGGGTAGGTTATGGGATCAGAAGGAGGAGATACCGTGCCCAACGCGTCCCATCTACAGAAGCCCCCGACGGGGAAGGTCTTTCTCAGGACCGTAATCGCCGCGGTGGGGGCAGTGATTATCAACAATCTCTACTCAGTTGTATACACCGTTATCACCGGCTTCTCTATCCCGGAAGTGATAAATCCAGTGAGTATAAGTTTACTCACGGCAGTTCCGGTGCTTCTCGGAGGCGTCATCTACTGGGTGGCTTCTCGCTTTAACGTAAAGATCGCCAATCTAGGACTCGCCATCGGCACTCTGCTCCTCTTCGTGGCCTTCAGCATCCCCTCCTTCGGCGAGACCATACAGACGCCGACGGTCACCATGGAGGCTCCACAAGGCTTTGCGGGCCTGAGCTTCGGCCTCCACTTCGCCGGACCGATACTGCTCCTCGCTCTCGTCCCAGAGTGGCGTCGCAGGACGGACTGAGCTCCCGCAAAGGGCCCGGTCTGCTAGGCCGCCGAGCCTTTTCGCTCCCGGTTGAGGGCACGCTCGAGGTTCCCTACCCCATCCCTTATAGCTTGGGCCGCGGCGTTGTAGTTAATGCCAAAGACCACCCCGAGGCCACTGTTCACAGTGTCGTGGAGCAGGTGGGTGAGTACCTTGAGGTAAACCTCTTTCCGGACCCTTCCTGAGGGCTCACGGAAGAGGAGCTTTCCGAGGTGCTCCTTTCTCACGAACTCTTTGAGCCGTTCCACTACCACCGGATAAAGGGTGCGTACGAGAGTAACGTAGCGGCGGTGGTAGATCTCGTCCCGCTCAATGAGAAATCGGATCTGTTTTCGCTTGTCCCGAACCACTCGATCCCGCTCATCTTTTCGCTTAGGAAGAAAGCGCCGAATCTCAGCCATGGTGGTCTCTGCACCTGCAGCCTCCAGAAAGGCGAGATAGAAGAGAAGGAGGGAGGCGCTGTTACGTGCAAAGGCCGTGGTCTTTGGCTCTTCTGAGAGAAGACGAAGCGCCCGGAGAAGCCGTCGTGTGAGGCCCGCGCGAATCGAGTGGGAGGCGGGCTGGAGAAAGAGCCTCGACTGATTTCCCACCTCTTCGATCGCCTGTCGGAGCTGCGCCATCAGATGGAGGAGTTCCCCGAAGAGCTCGTCCTTGGAAACCGCCTGCAGGTAGCTCCGAAGCTCCTGAGCCTGCTTCTTGGAAAGCACCGAGAAACTGGAATCCTTTCCGAGGCGACCGCGGAGCTTCTTGATTCGCTCCCGAAAGGTATCGGAGAAGAGCGTGCTCAGGTAGATGTCCAGGTTTTGGAGCTGCTCATCCACGTCATCGATTTCCGGGTTTTTTGTCACAAAGTAACGGATCACCTCTTTCGCTTTGCCCGCCGAAGGAATAAGACCCTCGAAATTGCGGAGACGTTCCGTTAGGAGAAGCTCCGTGAGCTCTCGTAACTTCCCGAAGACCGTCACCTCCAGGGAGACTGACTCCTGCAGCAAATCCAGGGCAGGATCCGGAGGGACAAAGGCGATCTCCCTGCACTGGCTCTTGGCAACGGGAGATATCTTCAAGTCCTCCCCTACGTACTTGTTGTAGTTGTCGATCACCGCCCGAGGATCAAAGCCGGGTTCTTCGGCGGGGGCAAACTTGTTGTGCCAGAAGTAGATCGGCATATCCGGACGGATTTCGAGGGCGGTCCGAATGTACCCTCCGGCGGAAACGTGAGACGTCGGTTCGGCATTTGTTACGACGAGAAGGTGTCCCACGTAGGGAAGAAAGGCGAGGTTCTCGTCGTTGCTTATCCCCGCGGGCATGTCGAAGACGAGGATGTCGTACTGCGCCAGGAGTTCTTCCTCGAAGTGAGTAAAGAGACGCCGTTTCTGGGTGAGCCGGGCGGCGTCTTTGGTGGCGGCCCTGGGAAAGACCAGATCGAGCCGGGGGAGCACATTGAGGCGGTACTCATCGAAGGGAACCCCCTCCTTGGGCTCCTCCGGAAGGGCGTCGATCCGCTTCTGACTGATATCGAGAATGGTCGCCACGTTGGAAAGGGGGTCCAGGTCGACCAGCCCTACTCGGTACTCCCGCTTGGCGAGACTCAGGGCAACGTTGAGGGCAGTGGTGGATTTGCCGACTCCACCTTTTCCGGAGCCCACAGCTATTGTCATGCTTCTCAAGGCGCTGCCACGATTCCCGCTTGGTCCGCTCATAACGACGACGATAGTATGGTCCACGGCCACTGTGCAACAACCTCGGTTTTCGGTAGGCTACTTTCATGTTCGCCAAGTCCCCGAAGGAGTCCGGCCTTGACCGGAGAATTATTGAGCTTGTCCCGGAAGCGCTCCGGGAGTTTGCCGAAAAAGTCCTGAACGATCCCGAGGTCAAAGCGATGCAAGACTACGCCAACGTCGTATCAATCAAGCGCCTCGGCTATAACGACCATGGACCAGTACACATGCGAAAGGTGTGTAAGAACGCCGTAAAAATGGCGGGGATTCTCCAGAAAAAAGGGATAGCGATGAGCCTGGAGCGGGAGGAGGTCGGCACGCATATCGACAGTGTCCTCGCCCTTTTCATGGCGGGGCTCCTGCACGATGTTGGTATGAGCATGACTCGGCAGGATCACGAGAACTACAGCGCCCTCCTCGCCCGTCCCGTAATCGATCGATACCTGGAGCTCTATTACGGGGAGGATATCGACAAGCGGGTTCTGGTGCGTTCACTCATCCTAGAGGGGATCGTAGGGCACATGGCCGCCGTGCGGATCCACTCCATTGAGGCGGGGCTCATACTTATCGCCGATGGCTGTGACATGGAGAAGGGGCGGGCGCGGATCCCGCTGATGATTCAGCATGAAGCGCGGGTCGGAGACATCCATAAGTACTCCTCCTCCGCGGTGGATCGCATACGAATAAACGAAGGCTCCGACAGACCAATTTCAATAACCGTGGAGATGAATCAATCCGTCGGCTTTTTCCAGGTCGAAGAGGTTCTCTATCCGAAGCTCAACATGTCTCCGGCAAAGGAGTTTATCGAGCTCTACGCCGGCGTGGCGGGTCACGAGCCCAAGCGGTATCAGTAGCTCTCGGCCCCGAGGCGACCTATCTCCCTTCTATCGTACTCCCGAATCTCGCCAAGGGAGGCGTACCGTTGTCCCGCAAGGCGCCCGACCGGATCGAGGGCCCGGACGTCGGTGTAGAACTCCTCATTGATAATGCCCTCGGCGACATATACCCGCAGGACCGTGGCCAGTATGAGGGTGGAGCTGCCAGTGCCGTCGCCGACCTGGACCTCTCTGTCGAGACTGCACTCAAAGCGCACCTTCGACCCTGCCACACCCGGCGGGCTCACGACGGTGGATGGAGCCTTCTCGAGGCCGAGAGCTTCAAACTCATCCACCTCGGCGGGGTAGGTCGCCGCGCTCTGGTTCATCTTCTCTTCCAGCTCAACCGGAACAAGATTGATGACAAGCTCCTCACTCCGGCGGATGTTCGCAAGCGTGTCTTTCATTCCCGTGGGGTACGCCCCGGACTCCACTGCCGAACGACCGGGATGGGCAAAGGAGACGGAGACCGTCGCCGGCCTGGAGGCGACTCCGTTGAAGTAGCTAAAGGGGGCGAGGTTCGCCCGTCCTTCGGGCCCCAGGGTAGAGACCCAGGCGATGGGGCGGGGAACTATGGTACCGGTGATGAGCTTGTAGACATCCCGGGGTCGCATACTCTGGGGATCAAATATCACAGGTCAGCCCTGCTCCACGAGGAACTTTTCAGCCTCCAGGGCCGCCATGCACCCCGTCCCGGCGGCGGTTACCGCCTGCCGATACACCTTATCCTGCACGTCGCCACAGGCGAATACTCCAGGCACGCTGGTAGCGGTGCTCTTTCCCTCGGTTACGATGTAGTTCTGCTCATCCATCTCGACCTGCCCCTCGAGAAAGTCCGTGTTGGGCCGGTGGCCGATAGCGTAGAAAAGCCCGTTCGCCTCGATGGAGTCCTCTTCTCCTGTGACCTTGTTCTTGATCTTTACAGTGGTGAGTAGGTTCTCTCCTTCTACGGCAGTTGCCACGGTGTTCCAGATTACCTCGATCTTCGGGTTTTCCATAACCCGCTCCTGCATGATTTTGGAAGCACGCATCTCGTCTCGTCGGACTAGCATCTTCACAACGGAGCCAAACTTGGCGAGGTACGTCGCCTCCTCACAGGCAGAGTCGCCGCCCCCGATTACAACCAGGGGCTTCTCGCGAAAGATAGGGAGGGCGCCGTCGCAGACCGCACAGGCGGAAATACCCTTCTGCCAGTAGGTTTCTTCACCAGGGAGGTGGAGTCGTCGAGCGATGGCGCCGGTGGCGATAATGAGCGCTTTCGCTTTGTACTCTCCCGAGGAGGAGCGAACCGTAAAGGGGCGCTGCGAGAGATCCACGGAATCCACAGTCTCAGTCTTGATTCTCGTACCGTAGGTCACCGACTGCTCCCGCATTCGACTCATGAGCTCCGGGCCAAGGATTCCCTCGGGGAAGCCGGGATAGTTTTCCACGTCCGTAGTCGTTGTTAGCTGTCCGCCAGCAGCTACGCCACCAGCCATAAAGCCTTCGAACAAGAGAGGAGAGAGCTCCGCCCGAGCGTTGTAGACCGCTGCGGTGTGCGCCGCGGGACCGGAGCCTATGATAATTACGTTTTCAATCGTCCCTTCTGCCATACCTTTCTCCTTCCTTCAAATACCAAACCTGAATATACGAAAAACAGAATGCTGCGTCACCGGGCACCGCCCGAGAGACGAGGGCCTATCTTTGCTTTCCAGGGCCCTCCCCGCTGCTTCCGTCCGAGGTGGCTTCGATAACTGGAGCGCCGATCTCTCCGCCTCCGGCCACTCTTCCCCGCCGGGGCAGGATGGAGACGGTGTAGATTCCCAGGGCTATCCAGACCAGGATGAACCCGGGGAGTCTGGTGAGAGGAAAGGGCTCACCAAAGACGAAAACACCGATAAGAAACATGAGCGTCGGGGCTACATACTGAATAAAGCCGACACTGGAGAGGGGTATCCGCACCGCGGCGTTTGCAAAGAGCATGAGTGGGAAGATTGTAACCAAGCCGCCACCGATAAGCATCAGCGTGACCACCGGGTCACCCCCGAGGAACGCGGCGGTCCCCGCAGCAACACCTCGGAGGGCGAGAAAGAGCGCGACCGGGGCGACAACGAGCATTTCCACCGCCAGCCCCTGCATGGAAGTGACGGTGACATGCTTTTTCACCAGACCGTAAAAGCCGAAGCTGAAGGCGAGGGCGAGGCTTACCCAGGGGAGGTAGCCGAGCTCAACCGTTAGATACGCCACCCCGGCGGTAGCCAGGGCAAGAGCGTAGCGCTGGAGCTTGGATAGTCTTTCTCCGAGAAAGAGCGTACCGAGAAGCACACTGACCAGGGGATTGATGTAGTATCCTAGGCTCGCCTCTACCGTGCGACCGCCAGTCACAGCAAAAACGTAGACAAACCAGTTACCGGAAACCAGGACGCCCGCGCCCAGGAGCATCAGTAGCTCCCGGCGGTGCTCCCTCAGAAGAAGCTTCCTCGGCGCCCGACCCCGGACGATAAGAAAAGCCCAACCCATGAGAAAAGCCCAGAGCACCCGGTGTTGAAGGATCTCAAAGGGCCCCACGCTCCTTAGGGGGTACCAGTAGAGGGCGGCGAATCCCCAGAAGAGGAACGCCCCGAAGGCGAAAAGTACACCTGCTGTGAAGTTGCGGTCGCGCATAGCTCTTCTGATTTCTCCGTGTCTGTCAGTATAGCGAAGGAGTGGTTCACTGCAAAGAATCCCTACTGTCCACCACCGTGGAGGTATGGCGGGTTTGCCCTTTGGCCTCACACTCTGTAGCTTGAACCAGTGATGGGGCGCCCCGAGGCGGGCCCTAGTAAGGAGTGACAATGAGCTACTACATTTCCACGACCGTGAATGCACCCTTCGACGGTGCGATATCCCAGGTTACCGAGGCCCTTTCCAGGGAGGGTTTCGGGGTCCTCACGGAGATCGACGTCAAAGCGACTATGAAGAAGAAGCTGGATGTGGACTTTCGCAACTACCGCATCCTCGGCGCCTGCAATCCTCCTTTCGCCCATAAGGCGCTGGAGGCGGAGGACAAGATCGGGACCATGCTTCCCTGCAACGTGATCGTCCAGGAGCGGGAGCCCGGCGTGGTGGAGATCGCCGCGGTGGATCCTGTGAGCTCCATGCAGGCGGTGGACAACCCGAGCCTTGCTCCGGTGGCTCAGGAGATACAGCAGCGGCTGCAGCGAGTCATCGATGCCGTGGGGAGCGCTTGAGTTGACGCCGCCTACCGCAGCGGCTACCATTGAGTTCAATAACCCATTCCGCAGAGGATTAGATGAGCAACTTGGCAGTCAAATACATGGGTCTTGATCTCGACAACCCCTTCGTGGTTTCGAGCTCGAGCCTGACCAATACGGTGGAGAAGGTTAAACAGTGCGAGGCCGCCGGGGCCGGTGCGGTGGTGCTCAAATCCCTCTTCGAGGAGGAGATCCAGGCTTCCATCGATTCCATGAGCCACTCCGCCCTGGAGCACACCGAGGCGCTGGACTATATCACCTCCATGGAGACGAGCACGGGCCTGCAGCAGTACGTAGACCTGATTCGAGGCGCCAAAGAAGCGGTTTCGATACCTGTAATTGCGAGCGTCAACGCCGTCAGGGAGCAGTGGTGGGTCGAGCATGTCCCCAAGCTCGAATCTGCCGGGGCCGATGCCATAGAGCTCAACATCTCCCGCCTCCCGAACGACTACCGAGACTCGGATGAGAAGGTGGTGGATTTCTACGTCCGTACGGTTCAGCAAGTGCGAAAGCTCGTCACCGTGCCGATCGCCGTAAAGATCGGCTACTATTTCACTTCCATACCGTCCGTGGTGGATAAGCTCGTCTGGGCTGGGGCGGACGGCGTTGTGCTTTTCAATCGCTTCTACCAACTCGACATCGACATCAAGAATATGAAACTCACCAACGCTTCCCCCTTGAGCTCTCCGGAGGACCTGGCCGTACCGCTGCGATGGCTTACCCTCCTCTACGGGGATGTAGAGCTGGACATGGCTGCATCCTCGGGCGTTCACAACGGCAACGGCGCGGTAAAAGCGATTCTCGCCGGTGCCACGGTGGTGCAGGTTTGCTCGGCCCTGTACAGGCACGGCGTCGAGTACCTTTCCACGATGAAGCAGGAGTTCGCGGACTGGATGGAGACCCACAAGTTCGACACCGTCCCGGAGATGCGTGGCCGTCTCAGCCAGAAGCACAGCAACGTGCCGGAGAGCTACGAACGACTCCAGTACATCAAGGCCTTGGTGGGACAGGAGTAGTCGACATGCCCGTTGACCGCCTCTCCCTTGTAGAAGCAGCACGAGAGGCGGCACGCCTCGGCGGACAGCGGGCGCGGCAGCTCTTGCACGGGGCGGAAGCACGAATCAAAGACGAGAGCTACAACCTAGTGACCACCGCCGACCTGGCGACGGAGAAGTACATTAGAGAGATACTCTCCGCCCGGTTTCCGCAGCACACGATCCTCGGGGAGGAGGGGAGACAAAACATAGATCTCCTCTCCCCGTCTCTCTGGATAGTCGATCCCATAGACGGAACAAACAACTATGCCCACGGCATGCCCCACTACGCCTCCTCGGTTGCCTTTGCGGAGGGAGGGGAAGTGGTGGCTGGCGCCATCTATGACCCTGAGCGGGGGGAGCTCTTCTCCGCCTACCTCGGGGGCGGAGCCTTTCTCAACGGCGTGCCCATTAGCGTCTCTTCAGTCGCTAGCCTCTCGAAGGCCCTCATCTGCACAGGCTTCTACTACGATCGTGGGGAAATGATGGAACGCACCCTTTCAGCGATACGCAAGCTATTCAACAAGCACATTCACGGGGTTCGTCGCTCCGGAAGTGCCGCCCTGGACCTTTGCTGGACCGCCGCGGGTCGTTTCGACGCTTTCTTCGAATACGAGCTCGGCCCCTGGGATTACGCCGCGGGAGCCCTAATTCTCACCGAGGCAGGCGGCGTTGCCACCGGTGCCGACGGATCTTCCCTCACGCTATCCACAAGACACATCGCCGCCTGCACCCCCGGGATCCAGGACGAGCTGCTTCAGGCCATCGGGCCCTAGTCTCCCGAACACGCCCCTTAAAGAGTCCCGGTTGCACAAAAAAGGGGAGCGGCCGACCCATGGCTGGGGCGGCCGCTCCCACGGCTAAGGGGCCGAGAGCGGGGAGCTCCCGGCATAACGGTACGGTACGAGCGGCGGGGACCGCCCGCAGGCTTACACCATACCGGTGAAGCCCATAAAGGCGAGGGCCAGAAGGCCGGCGGTCACCAGGGTGATCGGGCCGCCCCTCATGGCCTTGGGAACATCCAGCAGTGCCAGTCGCTCCCGAATTGCGGCCATCAGCATAAGGGCAACCATAAAACCCACGGAGCTGCCGATGGCAAAGACGATACCCTGAGCGAGATTGTACTCGTTGTTTATCACCAGCAGGGTGGCGCCCAGGATGGCACAGTTGGTGGTGATCAGCGGAAGAAAGACACCGAGCGCCTGATAGAGGGGCTGGCTTACCTTCTTCATTACGATTTCCACGAGCTGTACAAGAGACGCGATAACCAGAATAAAGGCCACGGTCTGCATAAAGGCGATATTCAGGGGTATGAGGATCAGGTTCTGAATGAGATAGGTCGCGATGGTAGCGAGGGTCATGACGAAGACAACCGCCGCGCCCATGCCGACGGAGGTCGTGAGTCGAGAGCTCACTCCCAGGAAGGGGCAGATTCCGAGGAACCGCACCAGGACCATATTGCTGACAAAGAGTGAGCCGAAGAGGATTACCAACAGATCCATTACTTACCTCCTCCTGCGGGAGCGGTGGTAGGCTCCGGAGCGCTCCGATGCGCCCGGGCTGTGGACCACGCTTCGAACTTTTTGGTGAGAACGTTAACCGCCCCGATGAGAAAACCGAGGGCGAGGAACGCTCCGGGAGGCATAACGAAAATCAGTATGTTTCCGCTCTCCGGAATAATCTGGGCGCCGAAAATGGAGCCGCTACCGAGGATCTCTCGTATCCCGCCGAGAATGACGAGGGCGTAGGTAAAGCCCACACCCATGCCGACAGCGTCGATAATCGACGGCATGATCGAGTTTTTCGAGGCGAACGCCTCGGCCCGGCCGAGAATGAGACAGTTTACGACGATCAGTGGTATGAAGATGCCGAGCTGCGCGTGAAGCGCCGGCACAAAGGCCTGCATCGTCAGGTCGATAATGGTGACGAAGCTCGCGATGATAACGATGTAGGAGGGGATGCGCACCTTCTCCGGGATGAAGTTCTTCACCAACGACACAACTATGTTTGACCCCAGAAGGACCGCCATGCTGGCCAGACCCATGCCGAGACCGTTAATCGCGGAGCTCGTAACACCCAGAGTGGGGCACATTCCGAGCAGCATCGCAAATATGGGGTTCTCGCTGAGGATACCCTTACTGAACTCCTTACGTAGATCCATTTATGCTCCTCCTTCCTGGAGTGCCTCGTAGGCTCGTCTCACGGCGTCGCAGAACGCCCGGGATGTAATTGTAGCCGCGGTGATCGCGTCCACGTCGCCCCCGTCCTTTGTCACGGCGAGCTCCTGCTCCGCCGGATCAAAGCCGTTGAACTGGTTGCGAAACGCCTCCTCGGTCATCTTGGCGCCGAGGCCCGGAGTCTCCTGGTGCTCCAGGACTGCTGTCCCGGTAACGACACCGTTGGCATTGAAGCCAACCATGATCCAGATCGTTCCTGAATACCCCTGATCAGAGTAGGTCCGCACCGCCGTGCCCACCCGGTTTCCGTTCTGCGTTGCGGGGTACATGGTGAGGCGAGGATACGCTTCCGGCGTAAACTCCTCCTCCGCGGGGTTGTTGTCGAACTCAGGCAGTACCTGCCGGATCGCCTCAACCCGCTCCTGGGCCTTGAGAAACTCGATCCGGTCGATTGTCTGGCTATAGGTAAATCCGAGAGCCGCCGCGGAAATGAGGCAGATCAGGGTGAGCACGATAAACATGTTCGGAAGTGTCGACTTGAGTTGATTAGCCACGGCTCTTCTCCTTTCCAAAAGTGCGGGGCTTCACGTACTTGTCGATCATGGGTACCGCGGCGTTCATCAGCAGGATGGAGTAGGATACCCCCTCGGGAAAGCCGCCGATGAGCCGTATTAACCCTGCCAGGAGTCCGCCGCCCACGGCGAAGATCACCTTGCCCCGGACCGACATAGGGGAAGTGGTCATGTCGGTGGCCATAAACCAGGCGCCGATCATTGCTCCGCCGGCGAGGACGTGAAAGAGCGGGTCCGCGTACTGCGTCGGATCGATCGCCCAGAAGATACCGGTAATGAGGGCGAGGGAGCCGAGGTAGAGAATCGGAACCTGCCAGCTGATCCAGCCGCGGTAGAGCATGTAGAGTCCGCCGATCAGCACCGCCAGGGCGCTAATCTCACCGATACAACCGCCCTGGTTTCCGAGAAACATGTTCAGGTAGCCCGGAAACTCACTGCCTGCAAAACCGCTCTCTTTGAGAAGACCTAAGGGCGTGGCGCCGGTTACGGCGTCTGTGTTCCACAGGAATCGGGTTTCTCCCGGAACCGGCCAGGTGGTCATGGAGACGGGAAAGCTCGTGAGCATGAAAGCGCGGCCGATCAGGGCAGGGTTGAAGGGGTTGTTGCCGATACCCCCAAAGGCCATCTTGGCTATGCCGATGGAGACGATCGCTCCCACCAGGATCTGCCAGAGGGGAATGCTGCTCGGCACGTTAAAGGCAAGGAGCATTCCCGTCACCGCCGCGGAGCCGTCCATGGCGGTGGTCTCCTCCATCCGGAGGACGTATTTCTGTACCAGGTACTCCACGGCTATACAGGCGATTACCGAAAAGAGGGTGACCACCAGGGCGCGGATGCCGAAGAAATATACCCCGGCGATGAGAGCCGGAAGCAGCGCCCCGGCGACGCCCCACATTATGGTCGAGACGCTCTCCCCACTGCGCTCATGGGGAGGCATGGAAACTACAAAGCCCTGACTCATCCTCTGCTCCTTCTAAGCTGCATAATCTTTGCCTTGCCGATCTTGATGTAGTCGAGGATCGGGCGCCGGGCGGGGCAGCTGAAACTGCAGCCGCCGCACTCGATGCAGTCCATGATGTCGTTCGCTTCAGCCTCTTCCCACTCTTCTCGCTGCACGAGCTTTTCCAGGAGGTAGGGCTCGAGACCCATGGGGCAGGAGGTGACGCACTTAGTGCAGCGTATGCAGTTCTCCACTCTGTGGCGCCGCGCCTCCTTTTCGGAGAAGACCACAACTCCCGAGGTTCCCTTGGTTGCCGGAACCTCCAGGGAGACCGCGGCTTTGCCGGTCATGGGTCCGCCGAGGATCACCTTTGCGCTCTTCTCCGGGAGCCCTCCCACGGCGTCGATGAGCTCCTGCACCGGCGTTCCTACTCGAACGAGGAAGTTGCCGGGATTGGATACCTCTTTTCCGGTGACGGTGATGTACCGCTCCAAGAGGGGCTTGTTCTTCTGTACCGCCTCATAGACCGCCAAGGCGGTACCGACGTTGTTGACCACGCAGCCCACATCGAGAGGGAGCTTGCCGCTCGGCACCTCCCGGCCGAGTATCGCCTTTATGAGCTGTTTCTCCGCTCCTTGGGGGTACTGCACCTTCAGGGGGACTACTTCGATGCCGTCGTACTGGCGGCAGGCGTCGCCCATAATGGCGATGGCGTCGGGCTTGTTTGCCTCGATCCCGATATAGGCGCGCTCAACTCTGAGCGCCCGGCGGAGGAGCTCGGTCCCGACCATGAGCTCCGCGCTGCGCTCGAGCATGACCCGGTGGTCTACGGTGAGATAGGGCTCGCACTCGACGCCATTGATAATCAGGCTGTCGGCGCTCTTTCCTTCCGGGACCATGTATTTCACGTTGGTGGGAAAGGTCGCCCCTCCCTCACCGACGATCCCGGCAGCCTTCATCGTCTCGACGATCTCTTCCGGCGAGGCAGTGATCTCCCGCTCGAGCTCTTCGCTTCGATCGATCGCCTCCTCCCACTCGTCTCCGTCTACGTCGACGAAGACGGCGGTCTTTCGGTAGCCGTTGACGTCGACGAAAGAATCTATCTTTTTCACCTTTCCGGAGACGGAGGAGTGGATGTTTGCAGAAATAAAGGAGGCGGCTTTGCCGATCTGGGTCCCCACCTTTACGGTGTCACCCTTTTCCACGGTGGGCTCCGCCGGAGCACCGAGGTGCTGGGATAGGGGGATTATCGCCTGCTTCGGCGGGTCGAGTTTCTGGATCGGTTTTTCCGCGGTGAGCTTGTTATCCGGTGGGTGAACGCCGCCCATGGGGAAACTCTTCAGTCGGCCGAACTGGGTCAGTCGCTTATCTTTGGTGTTACTGCTCATTGACGGTCTCCTCTAGGATGTTGCGGAAGCAGTCTCTTTTTTCGGCTTCGGCTTAGGAGGCTCGAAGGTTGCAAGAATAGCGCCGGTAGGACAGACCGGCACACACTGCCCACAGGCGATGCACTTCTCCGGATCGATATAGGCGAGGTTGTTTTCCATGGTAATCGCCTGCTTGATCGTCTCGCAGGTCTTTACGCACTTGCCGCAGGCGATACACGCCACGGAACAGTTCTTACGGGCGATGGCGCCTTTCTCCTCGTTCCGGCAGTTAATCCAGACCCGCCGGTCCCGGCGGCCCCGAGGCCGAATCTCGATCAGATTGCGCGGACAGGCGCGGACGCAGGCGCCGCAGCTGGTGCACTTGTCGGGAATCACCTCCGGGAGCATCGTCTCAGGATTGATGTAGATCGCGTCGAACTCGCAGGCAGTTACGCAGTCGCCGTGTCCGAGACAGCCGAAGGGGCATCCGCCCTCGCCGCTAAAGGTGGAGTGGGCAACCGCACAGCTCTTCGGGCCGTCGTAGCTCGACTTTGCCGGAGAGGCCTCACAGCTCCCGCCGCAGCGGACCACCGCCAGGGTCGGCTTGGCGGCCTGGACCTCCAGGCCGAAGTACTCCGCGATCTGGTCCATAGTCTCTTTGCCCCCCGGAGGGCAGTAGAGACCGGTGATGTCGCCTTTCTCATCCGCCGCGTCCACCAAACCTTGAGCCATAGCGGAGCAGCCCGGAAAGCCGCAGGCTCCGCAGTTGATCCCGGGAAGCATCTCGGTCACTTCCGTCACTCGCGGGTCTTCCTCGACCGCGAACTTCTTGGCCACGCCGTAGAGCACTACGGCGAAGAGCGCCGCGAGTCCTCCCAAGGAGAGGACGGAGAAGAGTATAGTAGAACTCACGATATTCCTCGCATCGGTGTAGTTATTGTTCCCTTCGTCGGGAGCGCGGTGAAGCGCACCTTCCCGGCGAGTCTTTCTCGGAATAGATAGACAAGTAGATAGTAGGCCGGAAGGATCGCCAGGGCGGCTCCGCCTGCGGCGATGTCGTTACCGGTTCGAAAGTAGATGGTGAAGAAGCTAATCGCCACCACCAAGAAAGGTAGAACGAAGCTGAAGAGAATGGAGAGCCACGCCACTGACTCCTCAACGCCTACCCGGACCCTGTCACCTGGGTGAAGAGTACCGTCGTGGCAGGCGCGAACCGTCCGGACCCGCTGCTCCGCGGGATTGCAGACGGACTTTAGCTGACAGGAGCCGCAGGCGCCGTTCTGAACAAAGCGCACCAGGGCAGTTCTCTCCTGTACCTCTTCGGCAACGCCCTCATGGTAGATGACGCGACTGTCATCGTTCGGAGCGTACTGCATACCGTTATCCTGTGTAGTTGATCCTAGGCGGAGGAAAGGTTCCCACGCTTATCCTCGTCCGATTGAGCTCCGGGATTCCCCGATCCCGTTACCCCCGACAGCAAAGGCGCCGCCGAGCCTCGTAGAAGAATGAGCTGGTCTATTTCGTACCGCTTGAGGAGAGTATAGAATAGGTTCCCGGTTATTGCAACAAGCTTCACATTAACCGGCGATAGAAATACATTATTTGTGAAGTAAGGAATTTAACTTCGTTAGATGCGCTGGTAGTATCAACAAGCGTGTTGGTCGAGCTCCCTATCTCGCGGCAGGGCAAAAAAAAAGCGCCCTGGGACTCTCTCCCGGGCGCTTCTCACTATGAGAAAAAGAATTAGAGCGAAAAAACAACAGGCTCGCTGATACCTAGTGACAACCACAGCTGCCGCCGCAGCCGCAACTGTGCTCCTCCTGCACCGGAGCCTCATCATCCACCGCGAGGACGCGCACATCGAAGTGGAGGGGAATCCCGGCTAAGGGGTGGTTACCGTCGAGGGTAATAAAATCCTCACCCACCTCGGTGATAATCATCACCTTCTCTCCCGCGTTTACGCGCATGCCGGGCTCGGGCTCTCTCCCCAGGGGAAGCGCCTGCTTTGGGAGCTTGGAGATGAGGTTCTCGTCTCGAATGCCGTACCCTTCTTCCGGAGGGATTACGAAGCTGTGCTGCTCTCCGACCCGCTTCCCCTCGAGTCTGCTGTCGAGACCCGGGACCACGTCTCCGTATCCCTGGCGAAAGGTAAAGGGGCCGCTCTGTTCGGAGCTTCCGAGGAGGGTTCCGTCGGGAGCTTTGAACTCGTAGGCGATTGTGATGTACTTGTCTTTCGTTATGACCATAGCGATAACCTTTACTGAAATTATCAGGTTAGTCTGGCCGGATCAAGGGATTTTCTTGATATATCCCGGGGGAATAACTAAAACAGTAGTATGAAGAAGAAACAACTAACGGTCGCGAGCGTGTTGCTGCTGCTGCTCGTACCCGTGCTCCTCTCGGCCCAAAGCGGCATGAAGAAGTACTCCAACGAGGAGTACAAGCTCCAGTTCTCCTACCCCTCAGCCTGGACGGTGGTGGACGACACCGACGGAATTTACATCCTCAGCTCGCCGGATCTCGAAGATCAGCTCGGAGCTGACTTTCCCGAGCTCCGGCAGGGTGACGTCATTGTAAACGTGGCGGCTCTGCCGACTATTATGTTCCAGTTTATGGGAATCGAGGCGGATAGCGTCGAGGGCCAGGTGGAGGCGATGTTTGATCAAATGGTGCAGCAGGGGCTCGGCGAGGCGGAGAACGTCTCCCAGGAGACTGCCACGTCCGACAGCGGGACCCGCGTGAGCTCGGTCGCCTTTGACGCCGTGGAAGAGAGCGGCGGCGAGATGCAGACCATGAGCGGAGTTTTCCTGGGGATGGCAAACGAGGAGAAGGGCGTTTTCGGCTTTGGCATGGCCCTGGGCGAGCGACCGACCCTCGACCGGGAGCGGCGAGCCCTGGTTAACACCATCGGAAGCCTGGTCTACACCGGGACCCAAGAGGATCTCCTGGGGGGCAACTAAGCTCTATGAGCGAACACAAAGAAGCTCCTCGCACCGGCGGCGTTAACTCCGTGAACCTGGGAAAGCTCCGCAAGCGATGGCTCGTCTATTCTATTCTCGGACTTCTTCTGGTTGGGGCGGGGGTGAGTATCACCGGAGAGGCGATAATCGTAAAAGGTGCCGGCGCCGCCACCGCTGACTGGTTTCTTCTCGGCACTGCGGGGCTCATTGTACTAAATAGCGGTTTATCCTTCTTTGGCCAGGGAGTTATTGAGAAGGTCAGACTCGATCGCCACCGTTACGGCGAGTAGGACGAAAATAGCTCCGCGCCCGGTCCGGACGCCGACGACTCGAAATGTGGTTAATGAGCCAGTGGACTGCGCGGTCGTACTGGTCGTAGAGAATCCGCACGTGCTCCTGCCGTTTGAGCTCTTCCCGGATGCGTTGCCGTTTCCTGTCTGAGACCCGTCGCAGCACCTGGTCCCGCTCGAATCCGCTCATGTAGAGCATGGAGAGAGCGATCTCCTTGTCAGGAGCGCTCATAAGGCGGTTTTGCACCTCGACCTGATCCGAGACCCGGATCAGGTCGAGCAAGTAGCGGTGCGGGGAGATATTTCTGCCCTTCACACCGGTAGTATACCGAATCAACGCCTAGGCAATCGAGAGCATTTCGGAGAGGGAAGGGTGGGCAAAGGGGCTGCGAACGAGCTCCCGCAGGGTCATGCCCCTCTCGATCGCCATTTGCACCGGTGCCATGATCTCCACGGCGTGTTCCCCGAAGGCGGCCCCACCGAGAAGCTCGTCAGCGGAGCTGTCATACCAGAGCTTCAGGTATCCCTCTTCACTTCCCCGGATCAACGGCAGAAGGGCGTCGCCATACTGCCTCCGAAAAACGGAGACGCCGTCCCCTTCCTGCTCTTTCAGCTCGAGAACTGGTCCGACCTGGGCGACCTCGGGGTGGGTGTAGATCGCTTCGATATTGAGCCCTGCGGAAATGAGGTCTCCTTCGGTGTCGCCCTGGATCGCCGCAACGGCGACCCGGGCCTGACGTATCGCCTTGTTTGCGATGAGAGGAGCTCCGGTGATGTCACCCACCGCGAAGACCGAGGGTACCGAGGTGCGCTGCTGGGCGTCGGTCACGAGCCACCCCCCATTATCGGTCTCGAGATCCAGGCCGCTCTCCTCGAAGGACTCCGGATCTGGCCGGCGGCCGGTGGCGATAAAGGCGTAATCCGTTTCCAGTACTCTCCCATTCTTCGTCTTGGTCACTACACTGTTTTCCCGCGCGGTTACCGATTCAACGGGGGAGTTGGTAAGGACCTCGATACCCAGGGTCTCGAGGTAGCCGGTGAGGGACGCGACGAGCTCGGGATCGGTACGCGGGAGGAGCCGCTCGATATCGGTGACAATGGTCACTCTACTCCCAAGCTTTGCGAAGACCGAAGCGTACTCGGTGGCGGTGACTCCGCCGCCCACGAAGGTGATGCTCTTCGGTATCTCCGTCAGAAGCCGGGTGTGCCGTGGCGCGATAATGCGTTCTCCATCGGGTTTGACATCGGGAAAGAAGCGCGGCTCCGAACCGGTGGCCAGAATTATCTGCCGGCTTTCGATCGTTGTCTGCGGCGACCCCTCCTCGGAGGGTGTGACGGTCACACTGTTCGGCCCGGTTACCCTGGCGGAGCCGAGGTAAATCGTAACACCAAGGCTCTGCAGGAGGGAGGCGACGCCACCACTGCGCTGCTTCATACGGTCGTTTACTCTGCCCGTGATCAGACCGATCTGAGGTTCGATCTCCGGGGCGTGCTTTCTCGCGCTGTGAAACGTCTCCGCCTCGGTGAGCCACACCTTGCTCGGAAGCAGGCTTCCCACGGTGGCTCGACCACCGGGAGGAGTCGCTGTAACAAGCGCAACCTGGAGGCCTGTTTTCGCCGCCTGGAGGGCAGCCTCGAGCCCTCCGGGTCCGCTACCAATAACCGTTAGATCTGTCATGTATATAAAAATAACTATATACAGGAAATTCCGCAAGGGGCGGGGTCGGCCTCCGGGGGGTAGACGAGATGCTACCGCAAGAGCGCCTCGGCGCACTCCACGTCGGTAATGAGGGTGGTAGCTACCCCGCCTCTCAGTGCCGCCCGGAGAGGCTCGGTTTTGTGCTCCCCCGCGGCGAGAAGGACAACCTGCCGAACCTTTCTCAGCTCTTCGAAGGGAAGATTGGTAATCCTCCGGGATACCGGATTTTCCACGCGCTTTCCCTCGGCGTCGATGATGGCAAAGTTCGTGGCGCACACCCCTCCGAGGTCCCGGAGCTTCCTAAGCTCCTCTTCGGTGAATATCCCTCCTCGGAAGGCCGAGGTATCCTCGTCCAGGGCCGACACGGAGAGAAGGACCGCGCTCAACCGGTCCCAGATCTGCCGGACCATTTGAAAGTTACTGTCCCTCGTCAGGGAGTCCTTGATCTCCTCCGTATCTACCACGGCAGGGGTATTCATGAGGTAGGCTCTTCCGCCGATGCGCTCGGCAAACTCCCGGGCGATGCTGTTCGGATAGATGCCGGTCTCCACGGTCCCCATGGCGCCGATTATGGGCACTACATCCACATCGGTGAGGCCGATTCTTCCGAGGTTCTCGCTGACGGTCTTGAGTGTTACCCCCCAGCTAACACCGACGGTGTCACCGCGACCGAGAATGCGTGAGAGGAGCTCCGTGGTCCGCCCGGCCATCTCGCGGTAGGTGTTGGCCAGGGTCTCGAAGCGGGGCACAAGGAGGCATTCGTTTAGGCTCCATCGACGCTCCATGGCGACCTCCAGCTCTCCGAGGCGGTCCAGGTTTTCATTAATGGAAATCCGGACGATGTCCATCTCTTTGGCCCGACTAATCGCCCGAGAAACGCTGGCCACGCTAATATTGAGCTTCTTCGCGATCTCCCGCTGGTTCATCTCCTCCAGATAGTAGAGGCGGGCGACTTTGGCGAGGTAACTCCTCCGTTCCGGCCGCTCGTAGCTTCTTCTGTCATCCGGTTGGGGTGCGCTTGACATCTTTATCTCCCCGGTAGTAGAGTTAGCTTGTAACAAGTTTCAATACCTGAAAAATATTGCACAATTAGCCTGGGAAATCAAGGGATTTCTCAGAAGGAGTTGGAGGAAAGAGATGGAAGGAAGCTCCGGAAAGAATAAGAAAAAGAAACCGGACCTCTCGAAAGAGCAGCTTCAGGAAATGTACATGCAGATGCTCCTCACCCGCGCCTTCGAGGAGAAAGTTGCCTATTTCTTCTCCCGCGGCATGGTGCACGGTACGACCCACCTCTATGTGGGGGAGGAAGCCACGGCCATCGGGGCGATTGCCAATTTCGGAGACGATGAGTGGATGACCAGCACCCACCGGGGACACGGACACACGATTGCCAAGGGGCTCGACGTAAACCGCATGATGGCGGAGCTCCTCGGCAAGGAGTCCGGCTACTGTAAAGGTAAGGGCGGCTCCATGCACATTTCCGACATTACCATGGGCCACCTCGGCGCCAACGGAATCGTCGGTGGTGGTATACCGATCGCTACGGGGGCCGCGCTCACGGTCAAGCTCCGGGGAGAAGACAAGGTTGTGCTCTGCTTCTTCGGAGACGGCGCGATCAACGAGGGTACTTTTCACGAATCCCTCAACATGGCCTCGACCTGGAAACTCCCGGTGGTCTTTATTTGCGAGAACAACCAGTACGGCATGTCCATGAGTACCAAGCGCGCTACCAATATCGATGACCTTTCGGTCCGGGCTCAGGCGTACGGTATTCCGGGCAAGCGGATCGACGGGCAGGACGTCTTCGAGGTGTACGAGGCGGTCAAGGAGGCCAAAGAGCACGCGCGAAAGAACGGGCCCTACCTCCTCATTTCCGAGACTTACCGGTATCTAGGCCACTCCAAGAGCGACGCCAACGCGTATCGCACCAAGGAAGAGATCAACGAGTGGAAGAAAAAGGACCCGATCCCTCGGATGCGCTCTTATCTCGAGGAGAACAAGCTCTTTAAGTCTGAGGAGCTCGACGAGATGGAAGCGAAGGCGAAGCAGACGATCGAGGACGCTGTGGAGTTTGCCAACAACAGCCCCGATCCGAAGCCCGAGGATCTTCCCAACGACGTGTACGCCGAGTAAAGGAGCCCGAGAATGAGCGATAGAGAGATAACCTACGCGGAAGCGATAAAAGAAGCGATGAGTGAGGAAATGCGTCGGGACAGCGACGTGTTCTTCATGGGTGAGGACATCGGTGTCTACGGTGGCGCCTTCGGCGTCTCCGTCGGCATGATCGACGAGTTCGGCGAGGAGCGAGTCCGGGACACGCCTATTAGCGAGGCTGCGATTATAGGCGCCGCCGCCGGAGCCGCCGCCACCGGATCCCGGCCGATCGCGGAGATTCAGTTCAGCGACTTCATTGCCATCGGCCTCGACCAGCTCGGCAACCAGGCCGCCAAGATGCGCTACATGTTCGGCGGTCGCGCCCAGGTGCCCATGGTGGTCCGTGCCCCGGCGGGCTCCGGAACGGGAGCGGCGGCGCAGCACTCCCAGAGCCAGGAGGCGTTCTACTGCCACATTCCGGGGCTCAAGGTAGTTGTCCCCTCAACCCCCTACGACGCAAAGGGACTTCTCAAGTCCGCCATTCGGGACAACAACCCCGTGGTATTTCTGGAGCAGAAGCTCCTCTACCGCAAGAAGGGGCCCGTCCCGGAGGAGGAGTACACCATTCCCTTGAGTGTGGGTGAGATCAAACGGGAGGGCACGGACCTCTCCGTTATTACCTGGGGAAGAATGGTCCCGACGGTTCTCGAGGTTGCGGAGAAGCTCTCCAAGGAGGAAGGGTATGAGATCGAGGTTGTGGATCCCCGGACTCTGATGCCTCTGGACAAGGAGATCATCATTAACTCTGTAAAGAAGACCGGCAAGGCGATGGTGATTCACGAGGCGGTACTGACCGGTGGTTACGGCGGAGAGATCGCCGCGGTCATTGCGGACTCCGAGGCGTTCTTCTATCTCGACGCGCCTATCCGCCGACTCGGTGGCTTGGACGTACCGATTCCCTACAACCCCGAGCTCGAGCGCAACGCTGTACCGACCTCGGAGAAGATCGAGGCGAACATTCGCGAGCTGTTGAAGTAGAGGGACCTATGGCAACAGAAGTAATTATGCCCAAGGCCGGAATGGCCATGGAAAAGGGCACCGTGATCCAGTGGTTCAAGAAACCCGGGGACTACGTGGAGGCCGGAGAGCCCCTACTCGAAATAGAGACAGACAAAGTCGCCATGGAAGTGGAGGCGGAAGTCTCCGGTTACCTCCTCAAGATCCTCCATGATGAGGGAGATGAGGTCGAGGTGATCAAGACCATCGGCTACATCGGAGAAAAGGACGAAGCGCCCCCTGAGGGGGACGCATCTGCGGCTGCGGCTTCCGAAGGCGCGGCCCCCGCGGCGGAAGAAGCTGCGCCCGCAGCCGAGGCGGCGGGAGAACCTGAAGGCGAAGGCGGCGCCGGGAATAAGCTTGCCAGCGGCGCCAGAGCGGCCGGTGCCACAGGTGTGGCCGGCAAGGTTGCCGCGACCCCCGCCGCTCGCCGCCGGGCGGAGGAGCTCGGCGTCTCCCTATCAGAGGCTGCCGCCAGCGGTCAGTGGGGCGAGGTGCGTCTCCGAGACGTGGAAGCCCTCGGCGAGGAGTCCGGTGAGGTTACCGTGGCTGGTATGCGGGTATCCCCCCTGGCAAAGAAGCTTGCCGAAGAGAAGGGTATCGACCTCGCAACTGTGCAGGGCAGTGGCCCGGGCGGTCGCGTCCTCAAGCGGGACGTTGCCGAACAGGGCCGCCCCGTGGGCGCCCCAGCGGCAGGCGTCGCCCCCTCCACGGCTTCACTGCCGGTCGGTCAGGAAGGTGCTCAACGGAAGCCCCTCAAAGGGATGCGAAAGATCATCTCCGAACGGATGCTGCAGAGTCACCACACCGTGCCGCCGGTGACCCTGAATCGCAAGGTTCAGGTGGACGGCCTCTTCAACCTGCGCAAGCAGATTAACGAGGAGGGGGATATCAAGGTCTCCTTGAACGACCTGATCGTAAAGGCTGTGGCGGTGGCTCTCAAAGACGCTCCGTACATGCGCACGACGATTCAGGGCAGTGAGCTCGTGGAGATGCAGGAGATAAACATCGGTATCGCCGTAGCCCTGGAAGAGGGACTCCTGGTGCCGGTGGTGCGGAATGTAGACACCCTTCCGCTCTCGCTCCTCTCCAAAAGGAGCAAGGACCTCGCCCAGCGGGCCCGGGATCGCAAGCTCGAGCCCGATGAGCTCCAGGGTGGCAGCTTTACCGTCACCAATCTCGGGATGTACGGGATCTCCTCCTTCACCCCGATTGTGAACCTGCCACAGAGCGCTATTCTCGGCGTCAACGCCGCGGAGGAGGAGCTCTATCTCCAGGATGGGGAGGTCAGGAGCCGCAAGGTGATGACCCTCAGCCTTACGATCGACCATCGAGTGATCGACGGGGCTCAGGGCGCGATATTCCTCGACAGCCTCGCGAGGCTCATCGAGAATCCAGTCAAGATTCTGCTCTGACAGCAACCTTCCTATATCTGTTTTGGCCGACGCCTACCCACCAAATGGCGTCGGCCTTCTTTTTGGCCTCCCCTCAAACCCCTTGGCGTATTAGAGCTTTGTCGGTTGATAGCTGCAAAGGAGTTGCATCTTTGTTGAAATGCTGTGAAAGTTTTTGTTGACAGGTGAGCAGGAGGGTGTACCATGGTTGCAGGAGGCACATATGGCTACGATCCAGTCAGTAGTACAGTTCTTCTTGATCTGGGAGCGAGCGTCT
>CAYZHV010000018.1:0-28749 GCA_964478055.1 uncultured Spirochaetaceae bacterium
AAGAAAGAGCTTGAGGGAGGTCTGCGCAGGCGAAGGAGTCTGTTCCTGGTGCTCCCCCGCCTCGAGAAGGGCGTCAAAGAACTTCTCTCCGTGGACCCGGGTGTGGTTTCGCCGCATGGTCTCCTCATAGATCGCATACCAGTGTCCGAGCTCCTCCGGGGAACCTTCCCGGACCGTGACTCCCCGGCGCCCGGCAAGGCGAACGTTGTAGCGGGTTTTCGGATGCATCCTGGCGAGGATCTCATCTTCACGAGGGGTGAGATGCACCACCAGGGTGTGTGGCGGCTGCACGTCGCTCGGCGCTTTTCTTAGAGCCCAGTGATCCGTAGAAAAATTCATACGCATTTCCCGAAATCGGGTGTCCGGGACCTCTTCTCCCTCTTCGGCGTAGGGGGAGGACCAGGGGAGATCAAAGCGAACAAATATGGTCTTCGAGGAAAGCTCCTCCGAGAGGAGCTCACCGATGCTTTCCAGATAGTGCCCCTGTTCTCCTTCGGAGACCGGCTCGTCCGGTGCCCAGGGAGCGTAGGCGACCCGTCGTCCTCCGCCGACGGGAGAGAGGACCGTCAGCAGGGTGCCGTGTTTTCCTTCGACCTCATAGTGGAAGCTACGAATGCCGTGACCGAGAGCGCGCTTCGTTCGGGCCCAGAGGGGAGACTGAAGCAAGTTGTCTCCGGGCTCCAGAGCTGCTAGGGGAATCTCCTCTATGCGCATCACCTTTTATGGTACCACCGGTCCGGGAGGACTGAAAGAGGGCGTCCTTTGCATCGCCCAACACCTACTGTCCACAACCGTGGTGATGGACTTGGGGCAAACTCCCGCTACTGATCGGTCGATACGGTTATGTCGATGACATCCTGATAATCTCCCGCCACGGGGACGTCGTACTCGAGGATTTCGACAACAAAGGGCCAGCGCAACCCGGAGAGCCCCGAGCCGAACACCGTCGGTCCCCCGCTCAGATCAGCCACCTGACCATTCACGTAGAGCTCATAGTCCACCTCCTGGGGCAGACCTCCGGTAGGGCCGGTTCCCTGGTAGGTGAGCACCCCGCCGTTTGCGCTCTCGATGGTAATGGTGAAAAGGGCGTTCGTCTCCACGAGAAGGTCGTAAGCCTGGGTCTCGCCCTCCTCGAGTATACCGAAGTCCATGGTGCGCGAGGTTGTTCCTCCGAAGAAGGGCAGGGAGCCTCCGGGCTCGACCAGAGCGAGCTCCACGAAGGGCGCCACGTTTCCGAGGACCGTGAGGGTGGCCGTACCGTCCGGGTTCGCGGGGTCGTAGGAGCCCGGGTCTTCTATGGTTCCGTAGTAAAAGCGTAAGGAGACATTGTCCTCGTAGGCGGGGTTCGGATCCAGGAGCTGTCCTGCTTGGACGAATACGGAGACGGGGACGGTAAAGGTGGAGAAGTTCAATCCGCCGGGGTTACCCGGGGCGGTTCCGGAGATTACCTGGGAGGAGCTGCCGGCGTCAGGGAGGTCACGAACGACGTTTCCCAGTTCGTTTCTCAGCTCATACTGAACGACGTCAGTTGGATTAGTCGGATTGGACACGCAGCGGTCAAAGGCGCCACCACCACAATTTGCCGTGTTCTCGCCATAGTCTGCGACGATAAAGTACTCCTGGTCATCGATGGACCTCTGGGTGATCTGGAGAGCACCGGCTACTTCAAAGTCCTGTCCCGGGATGTAGGCAAAGCTCACTTCGCTGTCCGGGAAGAGCGATACCGTCGGCTCCTGGGCGCCCCCTCCAAAGAGTAGAGGAGCAACAAAGAGGAGAATCAGAAGAAGAGAAGAAGAACGTATCCAACGCAAGGTGCTCTGTTTCATCACTCAACCTCCAACGTGCCGAGCTCGTAGAGTCCGGCACTCCCCGGGGGAATCGTAAACGTGCCACGTCGTCCGTCGCTGCTCTCAAAAACGTAGCTGCCCGTGGTTAGCCCCCCGGCCTCGAAACGGCCCTCACGGTTCGAGAAGACCAACTGGGAGCGCTCGCTCTCGCCGGTAGGATACACCCTTCCCGGGAGGAGGGTAATCGGCTCGCCGCTCTCTGGATCGGTGAGAACACCCCGGACAAAGACGACGCCCTTGAGCTCCGGAGAGATCACCGTCCCCGTACCGAGACCGGTTACCGCGGCGACCCTGGTGTCGGTTAGCTCGTAGCCCAAGGGGAGCGAGCCCGGGCTCAGAGAGACGTATATGGGCTCGTAGGGGTCCCTGCTCTGCACCGTCGCGGCACCGAGAAATCCCGGACGCACAACCACCGAAGAGGCACCACCTTCCACGGTCACCTCCGAGAGCTCCCCATCCTGAGGGATGGACAGTATCGCGAAGCTCTGCTCCGGGCGAACCCGAGACCAGGCAAAGGTGTCACCGGCAAAGAGGAGGCCGGTCTCACCGCTCAGTGTGGCACTGGTCGCTGAGAGCTCTCCATCCGGTGCAAAGATCCAGGTGCCACTGGTGGCCGCGATGCCCCGACGCCCGCTTATGCGCCCGGAAAGGCCGAGGCGCTCAAACGGCATCTCCCTGTCGAAGGACTGGCTCCCCTCGGCGGAGAGAGCGTACTGCCCGCTGCCCTCGGTCGATCCCGATTGCTCCACGGCGATCACCGACCGTGGCTCGGCGAGCTCCTGAGACGTGGTGACCCGAGGGCCCCGTCGCGGCGCAAATCGGAGACTGAAGACGCCCCGGAAACCGCCCCAGGCGGAGGGCTCTTCGACCTCCGATGCGTACTCGAGTCGCAGTCCGAGGCGGACCTCGTTGATTCGCGGGGATGTGAGATTCATGCTCAGCTGATAGTCGCCGCTTCCATCATCGGGGTCGACTCGATATGCCCCGCGGAGACTTCCGGTAAACCTACCGGCGATTCGCTGTCCGTAGGCCGCGCTAAACTGCAGAGGCCGCTCATCAAAACCGAGAGGTCGATCCGGATCTGCCAAGGACTCGCCTACCCACCCGACCGAGAGGCGAAAACTCGGCCGAACCGTAAGGGAGGGAAGAAAGAGCTCGTAGCTCGACCGCGCTCCGAAGCCAGCCCCTACCTCCTCGGAGAGAGACAAGCCCGTGGCAAGGCCGAAGTTTCCGAGAAGAGTCGCCGTGTCTCCTCCCACCGAGAGCTGACCTACCTCCGGAGAGAGCTGCAGACCGGCGGTTCCCGTAAAGTTCGTGGCAAACCCGTAGCGGTGCAGGGAGCTCAGGCGCAGGTAATCCGAGGTGAAATCCGACGGCTCTGTCTCATCGTCCCAGAGTATCGGCTTCGTGCCGACTGCGTGGGAGAACTCCTGCTCCCCCGCCGGCAGGAGGGTGCTCTCATATGGTCGGGAGAGCCGAATCGGCTCCTCCGCCAATCCGGGAAACCGGATCTCCACCTCGCTGATTCCGGTCCCCATGGGGACGTCGACCACCTCGTAGCTCCCCGGGCCAAGTCTCCGCTCGTAGATAACGTTATCATTTACCGCGAGCTCCACCTCCGCAGCGTCATCGAGGGTGAACTCGGCCAAGGGATCGCCTATAACGCCGTCGCTCTCCACCTCACGTCGCAGCTCTACTCCCTGAATGCGCCGCCCTGACTGGAACATGTCCGTCCCTGGGACCACGTCCCCGGCGGTGAGTTTTAGGGCGCTGTCGGGCCAGAACCGGCGTAGATAGATGTTCGAGGCGCTCAGTTCCTCTCCCTCCTCCTCGAGAAGAAGGTCGAAGTCTCCCCGGAGAAGCCAGTCAAAGGCGGAGACAAAGGGTTTCATCTCCACGGTGCCCGCCCACCTAGTTGCTCCGAGGTCGCTATTCTCTCGTCGACTCACTGAGCCGCCCACGGCGGATCCCCCGCTCAGCTCAGCGGGCTCCACGGCGGCGATACCCTCGGGAATGCTCCCGGGAGTGGGGTCGGGACGAATGGATAGCCGCTGGGTGCGCCGATACTCCCCGGGAATCGTGACGGTGACCACAAACACCGTGCGATCGTAGTCCACCGCCATGCCGACTTCTGCGAGGGCGTCCACGGAGACGGTGCCATCCTCGGCGGCGGCCCTCTGTGCGGCAGCGACGCCGGCTTCGTTCAGAAGCTCCTCTAGTTGTTCGAGGAGAGATTCGGTCCGAAAAGCAGTAAGCGTACCGGCGGGAGTGACAAGGGCCGTTACGAGTCCATAGTCGGTTCCGTCCACAAGAAGCCGCACCGGCTGGTCCACCGGCTCCGGACTCACGCCGAAGACTTCCTCGAAGAAGCGGTCGAGATCCTCCTCACTCTCCTGAGAGTGGAGCACTCCAGGCAGAAAGAGAAGTAGAAGCGCCACGCAGAGCAGCAACACCGGACCGCCCCGAGAGGAGCGCGACTGATCACGGAGACTCTCACCTACGCCTCCGGGCCTTCTGCTCTTATCCCGCAGGCAGTTCATTGTCACCTCTCGACAGCGACGGTGAGCGGACTATCCGGTTCGAGCTCCCGAAACTGCCTCGGTAAGGGAACATAGAGACGACGGGAGTCGCCGGGGAGAACCACCCCTGAGGGGGCCGTTGTCTCCTCGCTCGCGACGGTTGCGGAGGGGCCCTGGTCGGTTCCTGGCGGTGCAACAAGATAGGAAAGATCACTCAGGATCAGCCTCGAGCTTCCACCATTGCGGAGCAGCACCTCTGCATGGGGTACCTCTCCAGTGTCCGACTCGCCGCTACGGTAGACCAGGGACGCTTCGCTCACCACCGGGTCAGCTTCGCTTCCGGGAGGACGAACATAGAGGGAAGCGACGTAGCGGAGGTTCATCCGTATTCTCGCCCGAGTCTCCGGATTATCCCGAAAGTCCACCGGCACTTGCTCCGCGATCACCCTAAACGGCTGCTCCACAGCGACGGTTCCGCCCTGCCACTCGACCATTACGGTCCTCCGCTCCCCGGATCCTAGAACGAGCTGGCTTGGATAAGCTACTAGTTCTTCCGTCTCCGAGAGGCTCTCTTCACCATCTACGTCGATTTCTCGTCGCATTACCGCAACTTGCACGGCGATCGGTGTGGCGCCGTCATTATAGATGGTGTAGCGCATTCTCGGTTGGCCCCCGTCGAGCTCGATCTCCGCGACCATGGGCGATAGGGTAAACGAATAGAGAGCAGCGGAGGAGAGAAACAGGAGAAAGGTGAAACAGAGCCTAGGTATCAGGCTGGGTCGCATGGTTCGTTCTCGCTGGTTGGACATCGGAGCCATCGGAGCCGGTGCTCAGGCCACCGACTCCACTCCTAAGGCGCGTCGTGAGGACGGGCGCCCCTAGTTGGTCGAAGTGATCGTAAAGGTGAGAACGTCCTCGTAGGTCCCCGCAGCCTCCACATCGGTCAAGGTACTGGTCTCATCAAAGTTGTCGATGGACAAGGGATCCACGGCGATATCGAGCGTAGACGAGGTGTAAGCCCCGGGGGTGCCGTTGCTCACTATCTCCACGTCCGTACCAGCTCCCGGAATCGACACTCCTGAACCATCAAAGGTGAGGCTGTAGCCGACGTCATTCTTGAAGCCCGAGACAGCTCCGCCCTGCCGGGTCAGAACTCCGCCATTTTGCGAGGAGACGTCAATGGTAAAATCTACATTCGCCACGTATATCACGCTCGTGTCCGTCCCTGTGACGCCGCTAGGAGAGTTTGCATTGAGATCGCCGAGGTCCAGAGTACCGTTGGTGGTGACGCTGCCAAAGCCGATCTTGACGATCGAGGGCACCTGCCCGGTGAGAGTGAGAGTCGCCGTATCAGTTGCCTGGGCGGAAAGTACCATCGGCGTGAGAATCAGGGCGACCATAGCGACAAATAGAACCAAGAATCTTCGATTGTTCATCTTGTTCCTCCACTTTTTTACTTGGGGCCACTCCCTCCGTCAGGTGACGCTGTCACCGGTATCGGGAGTCCCGTGTTGTTTTTGGCTCAATGTCCGGCTTTTATCCGGCATTACATTTACGCGGGATTTCAGAATCCCTTATCTACGTGTTAATATATCGCGGTCACGCCATTTCAACAAAGAATTCTTACAAGAGTGAGCAGATATAGATCTCGGAGCTGGACACTGGGGTAGGCAGAGTCTATTATATCTCTATTGTATGAGGAACATTAGCGGAAGCGTCGCCATTGTAACCGGTGCATCCTCCGGAATCGGACGAGCAACCGCCCTTCGACTCGCCGAAAGCGAGGTAAAAGTGGTGGCGGTCGCTCGCAGCGGAGAACGGCTCCAAGCGCTTATCTCGGAAATTCGGTCCAACGGTGGGGAGGCTGTTGCCCAGCCCACGGACGTTACGGACCCGAAGCAGTGTCGGGCGGCCGTCGCCCGGGCGCTTCAAGAATTCGGACGCTTGGATATCCTCATTAACAACGCCGGCATCTCCATGCGCGCTCTCGCGGACGAAGTAGACGAGGGGACCTTACGTCGGGTAATGGAAGTCAACTTCTGGGGGACCGTCCACTGCACCCAAGCGGCCCTGCCCCACCTGCGGGAGTCCAGAGGCGTCCTTCTCGCCGTCTCCTCGGTGGCAGGGTTCCACGGCCTCCCGGGCCGGTCGGGATACTCCGCGTCCAAGTTCGCGATTCACGGCTTCATGGAGAGCGTTCGGATCGAGAATCTCGACGTGGGTTTGCAAGTCACTATCGTAGCTCCCGGTTTTACGGCTTCGGAGATCAGGACCCACGCCCTGGTTGCGGACGGCGGGGAGCAGGGCGACACACCCCGGGACGAGTCAAAGCTCATGCCGGCAGAGCGAGTCGCAAAGCTCATCGTCCGCTCCATCAAGAAGGGAAAACGAAACAAGATAATATCCTTCGAGGCACAGGTAATCGCCCTGATGCAGCGGATCCTTCCTCTCTGGATCGACCGAAAGATCTACAAGAGCATGGCCCGGGAGCCCGGCTCCCCCCTGGCAAACCGACACCACTAGGGGCACAAGCCCTTCTCCCGGCTTTGCGATAACGGACTACTCGCCGACGGTCATGCTCGCCCGAAAGCGCTCGACCTCCCAGCCTCGGATAAAATCGATCTCGTCCTTGGCCATGTGCTTCGCACCACCAAAGCTCTCGGCATAGGTCGCAACTTTCATGGCGTCCCTAAAAAGCATCCTGGCGCTCTCTGCTACCTTCGGATTGGGACCGACGGTAAAGAGACCCAGCCCCTTGACTATGACACACTTCGGCGGAACGCCGTGCTCCTCAGCGGAACGCTGAAAGAGATCAGCCCCCTCCCCGGAGTCCTCCACGTACAGAGGCGCGTGTCCCGCGTAGACGATGTGGTCCGGAGTGAAAGGTGAAAGGAGAGGAGCCATGGTCTCAGTCGATTGCGCGTGACTGAGAAGCTCCCGAGATACGTCAAAGTATACCGTGGCTGCGCTGCCGGTAAGCGTCTGAAAGCTCTCCTGCAACGCCACCTTCACCCTCTCAGCGTGCTCTAAATCGACGTCGGCACCCGCGAGATCCGGCTCCCGCCGCAGTTGACCGAGGATCGCCTCGATAAGCTTCCGATGGAGCAGGTGAATATCATCCGTCGTCTCTCCGGCCACGGTGACCCCGTGGTTCTGCAGAAAGAGCAACTCCGGCATCCTACCCAACCGCTCCCGGTAGCCGCGTATCTCCTCCTCTATCCGTTTGCTCAGCACGTAGCCAGGGTTGATAGAGGGGATCCAGATACACTCCTCGCCGAAGAGCTCCCGCGCCGCGTCCTCGCCACCCTGGGAACAGGTAATCCCGTTTACTAACGTGGAGTGGGTGTGCACCACCAGCCGTTGCGGGAAGACATCGTGCATCCCTGTCTCCACGCTCGGCCGAAGAGTCTCGCCCTCGAGGCGGGCGTCCATGAGATCCTGGAGCGCCTCCTTCTCCCGAGCGTCCACCTCCGCGGGATACGCTTTGGTCCAGACGCTGGAAAGCTTCTTCCGGTCTATGGCCACAAAGCTCTCTTCCGAAGCGCTCCCCAGGGCCGTACCCGAGGCTTTGATCATCAAGGTGTTCTCGTCTTTTACCGAGGTGTTGCCGCCCCCGGCGATTACCCACTCCGGGTCCCGGCCGTAGAATCGGGAGAGGGCGATTATGTCACTGAGTTCTGGTTTCATGATTTTCGTCGCTTGGTAAGAACCTTTGCTTCGTACTCCTTTACGGTGTCGATCCACGCCGGGCCTACCGGGACACCCTGCTCCGCGCAGAATTTGTCCCAAACAGCCCCAAAGGGCATGTTGCGCAGCTCCTCCTTAAGAGCGAGGCGCGTTGTAAAGTCTGAGGCCTCCTCCGCCTCGACGAGACTCTTGGTCGGCTCCAGCAGCGCGAGGAGCGCCGCTTTCTGAGAGGAGCGAATGCCCACAACCCAGGCTGCCAGACGGTTAATGCTCCCGTCAAAGAAGTCCACGGCGACGTAGATCTTGTCGAAAGCTTCGGCGCGCTTGATCTCGCGAAAGATCGCCTTCGTTGGGTCGTCGAGAATCACTACGTGGTCCGAGTCCCAGCGCACGGGTCTGGAGACATGGAGCATCAACCGCCCGGTAAAAGGCAGGATCGCAGTTATCTTCTCGGCAATAGACTCTGTGGGATGGTAATGACCGGCGTCCATGGTGAGCATCTTCTGCCGCGACAGAGCGTAGGAGAGGTAAAAGTCGTGGGAACCGACGACGTACGCCTCCGAGCCAATGCCAAAGAGCTTGCTCTCCACGGCGTCGATCGTCTCGGTTTCGGAATATTCTTTCTCGAAGATCTCATCCAGGGAGCGAATGAGAATCTCCCGATGGCCGAGCCGGTCCGCGGGCTCATCCTTGTAGCCGTCGGGAATCCAGAAGTTGTCGAGACTCGCCGTACCGAGCTCACGACCCATGTAGGCGGAAATCTCCCGGCTTCGCTTGCCGTGCTCGACCCAGAACGACCGAATTCGCTCGTCCTTACTGGCAAGAGTAAAACCTGCGTCAGCCATGGGATGTGAGAAATAGGTAGGGTTGAAATCCAACGGTAGATTGAGACCACGGGCCCAGTCTACCCAGCCGGAAAAGTGCTCCGGCCTCACTTCGTCGCGGTCAACCTTTTTGCCGCCGTTCTCGAGATAGCTCGCATGGAGGTTAAACCGATGCCTGCCCGGAATCAGCTTGTAGGCGGTCTCGAAGTCTTGTCGAAGCTCCTCGGGGTCTCGTGCCTTCCCGGGATACCCGCCGGTAGCCATAATGCCGCCGCCGGTGAGCTCGCCCACTCCTTCGAAACCTCCCACGTCGTCGGCTTGCCAGCAGTTGATGGAAATGGGTATCTCCGAGAGCCTCTTGAGCGCCTCGTCGGTATCCACTCCAAGCGTTTCGTACTGCGCCTTCGCTCTCTGGTAGGCCTGATCGACCTGCCCACCGGTGGGCTCTGAAAACATGGTTCCTCCTGCTTTAAAAGGGCCCCGGAGGGCCAAGGAAGGGGCCGCCCTCGCGTAAGAGAACGGCCCCACTTTCAGTCTAGTTCAGATGGACGGTCTAATAGACGTCCTTCCACTCGTCGATGTTGTCCGGATCGAACCGGAAGGGGGCGCCGAGAAGAATCTCGGTTCCGCCGTCGCCGGCTTCCACAATCTCGAACTCACCGAGCCTGCCAGCTTCGAATGACTCCCCAGCGGCACCGGTGATCTCGCCGGAGGCGAGGGCGGTGGCGGTGTACCCGGAGAGGTAGCCAACATCAATCGGGTTCCAGAGGTACATGTAGGGGCAGGCGCCGTTTTCGATGTACTCAGCCATCTCGGAAGGAAGACCGAGACCGGTAACCTTTACCTCACCGATGAGCCCACGGTCGGTGATGACGCGGCTCGCCGCGGCGATACCAACGGTGGTGGGGGCAATGATTACTTCGAGATCCGGGAAACTCTGCAGGAGACCTTCAGTCTCGCTTACCGACTTGTCCCGGAGGTCGTCACCGTAGGCGACGCGTACCAGGTCGAGGTCAGCGTACTTGTCGGGGTTCTCCTCGAGCTCCGTTCTCATCCACTCGATCCAGAGATTCTGGTTCGAAGCCTGGCTGGTGGCGGAGAGGATAGCGATGTCTCCGGCGCCCTCGGCCATGTCGTAGGCTGCCTGGATCAGGGTCCGGCCGATCATCTCCGAGTCAGCCTGGTTGACGTGAGTCATTCGGCTGTCAGGATTGACCGCGGAGTCCGCGCTTATGACGACGATATCTTCGTCCATCGCCCGAGTCAGTGCGGGCTCGAGGGCGTCGAAATCGTTACCGGTGATGGCAATCGAGGTAACTCGTTGTGCAATGAGCTGCTCGATGATCTGAATCTGCGCCTCTGCAGTGGGCTGGTCTGGGGCGCGCAGAATCGCTTCGTATCCCTGTTCTTCGATCGCCTCTCTGAACCCGTCCATCTGCTTTTCACCGTAGGGATTTCCGGTGTTCTTGAAGATGAACGCATGTCGCTGCGCTCCGCCTTCGCCGGATGCGCCTTCTGCCTGTCCCGAAGCGAAGAGCCCGCTAATGGGAACAAGAAGAATGGCGGCAACGGTTAGTGCGATAATAGCCTTCCTCATGGTAGACCTCCTAATACTTTCTCCGACCCTTCTAGCGACGCTAGGCGGTCGAAGTTTTTTTCTTTCCACTAAATCGTATCCTGTGAGCCAGAACGGAGAGGATCAGCAGCAGTCCGATTACCACCAGGACAATCGGCGCCTGCAGGTTTGCCAATCCCATGCCGTAGCTCAAGAAACCGATTATGAAGATCGCCAGAATCGGACCACCAATGCGGCCGATTCCGCCGTTCGTACTCACGCCGCCCAGGGCAACCATGGCGATTACCTCGAGCTCGTACCCGATCGCCACATTGGGCCGGGTGCTTCCCATCCGGGAGGTGAGAAAGAGCGCCGTAAGCCCCGCCATGAGGCCGTTGAGCATAAAGACCACCCAGACAACCTTGTCGACATCCACGCCGGAGTACTTCGAGGCGTTGGCGCTGTGCCCCATGCCAAAGACCGTTCGGCCGAAGCTCGTCTTGTGAAGCAGGAGCCCGAAGGCAAGGGCCACCAGGATAAAACAAATAAGGATAAAGGGGATTCCCGCGATGTCTCCCCAGCCGAGAAAAGAGAACCACTCCGGGAAGTTACCTGCGGCTTGATCGCCAAGAATGATGTAGGCGATGCCTCGGTAAATGATCATCGTCGAGAGGGTGACGATTACAAAGGAGAGCTCCTTGAACTTGACCAGGAGCCAACCGTTTATGGCGCCCCCGAGGCCCGCCACTAGGAGGCAGAGGGCCATTGCCAGAGGCATCGGAAGCCCCGCGTTGTAGGAGACCGCCATAATCACCGCCGAGAGAGCGACAGTGGATCCCACGGAGATGTCTATCTTTGCCAGAATCAGGACAAACATCATCGGAAAGACGATGAACCCCTTGTCGAGAAAGGTCGCGGGGGTGCGAATAAAGGTGTCGAGGTTGAGGAAATAGGGTGAAATCGAGGAGTTCACCACGATTACCAGCAAGAGCACGCCAACGAGCATCCACTCCCACTGGAAAAAGAACTCCCGCCAGCTAAAAGGTTTCTCGATACTGATCTGTATTCCTTCGTTCCCTCTATCGCTCATACCATGTTCTCCGTGATCAGATCGCCCGCCGGCGCAAGGCGTTTCGCTGCGTGTTCCTGCGAACCATGACGTTTGTTAGCACCGCCGCCAGAACCACCGCTCCCTGGATCCCCTGTTGCCAGAAGGGAGAGACATTGATGAGAGGAAGAGCGTTGGCGAGGATGCCAAACATGATAGTACCCAGAATCAGCCCTGAGAGCTTGCCCACACCGCCGGTGATGCTTACGCCTCCGAGAATACACGCCGCAATAACCTGCAGCTCGTACCCAATGGCGGTGTTGCCCTGGGCGGAGGCAAACTTTGCCACCCAGAGAACGCCGGCGAGCCCGGCGAGTCCTCCCATGATCGTGTACACCAGAAAGATGAGCCGCCGCTTCGGCAGCCCCGAGACCTCCGCCGCCTGGGGATTGGATCCCACGGCGTATATCTGCCGACCGGTCCGGGTATGGTTTATGAAGTAGAACGCCACGATGTAAACGATCACCGCGATCATGATCAGATTGTTGATTCCCAGGGTCCGGCCGGTGGCGATTCCCTTGAAACCGTCGGACATCTGATATGAGCTTACCCAGCGCCCCCCGGAAACAACGTAGGTGAGCCCTCGGACGACATTCATCATACCGAGGGTGGCAATAACCGGTAGCACATCGAAGCGAGCCACCAGGACACCGGTAATCGCACCGAGGCCCGCGCCGATCACCGCCCCCTCTAGAATAGCCAGGGCCGGCGGAATACCGGGAAAGGCAACGACCGTCAGTGCGGTGACCATGCCGGAAAAAGCGATAATTGCTCCCACCGAGAGGTCGATACCCCGGGTCACCAGGACCAGCATCATCCCAACAGCGAGGATTCCGAGAATCGCCGTGTTCGTGAGCAGGGAGTTTATATTGTCCAGGGTGAGGAAGTTCGGGTTTCGAAACTGAACCGCCACACTGAGGATGATCATAAAAATGAGAAGCCCCAGCTCCCGGAGACTCTCTGTAAAGACGATCTTTCGCTTGGCCATATGCTATGTCTCGCTCCCAGTGAGCTCTGCTTTCTCCGTTTCCACCACCATCGCGGCATTCAGGATCTCCTCCTGCGTCGCACTGGCCGTCACCAGACGCGCAGTGACCCGGCCCTCTTTCATCACCACGATGCGGTCACTCATGCCGAGAACCTCAGGCATCTCCGAGGAGACGAGAAGAATACCATATCCCTGCTCGGCGAGGTCGCCGATTATCTCGCAGATCGCCGCCTTTGCCGCTACGTCCACACCTTTGGTGGGCTCGTCGAGGACAATGAGCTTGAGCCGACGGCTGAGGATCTTCGCGACTACCACCTTCTGCTGGTTTCCGCCGGAAAGGGCCGAAGCTTTTGTGAAGATCGTTCTCGCCTTGACGCTCAGCTTCTGGGCGAGCTCCCCGGCGACCTTGTTCTCCTCTTCCTCGTTGATCCAGCCGAACTTCGTGAACTTGTGCAGAGACGGAAGGGTGATGTTCTTTCCGATCTCCCACTCCAGGACAAGACCCTCTCCCTGTCGGTCCTCCGGAAGATGGCCGATTCCGAGACGCAACGCCTCCATTGGGGTTTTCGGCTTTACTTCCTCGCCCTCTAGGTAGATAGACCCGGAGTCCGCGGGATAGACGCCATAGATCGACTCGCACACCTCGGTGCGGCCTGCCCCGACCAGCCCGGTGAGAGCGACGATCTCGCCCGCCTTGACGTCAAAGGAGACATCCCGGAAAAACCCGATACGGGTTAGATGTTCCACCCGTAGCAGCTCTTCACCGATTTGGATGTTCCGTTTCGGATACATCTGGGAGATTTCGCGGCCCACCATGGCCACGATCAGCTTCTCCTGGTCGATCTCTCCAACATCCCAACACCCGATGTGCTTGCCGTCCCTGAAGACGGTCACACGATCAGCCAGGCGCCAGATGTCCTCCATTCGGTGAGAGATGAAGATGACCGCCTTCCCCGCCTCCCGCAATCCATCGGTAATCCGGTAGAGCTCCTCGCTCTCGTGCTGGGTAAGAGCCGCCGTGGGCTCGTCCATAATAATCACCCGGGCGTTGGTGGAAAGAGCCTTGGCGATCTCCACAATCTGCTGCCGGGCCACGGAGAGGCTGTTCATCCGCTCCCGGGAGTCGAAGTTAGCGTCGAGCTGATCGAGAAGCGCTTGGGCCTGGGAATGCATCTCTTTCCAGTCAATCCGGCCGGTGAGCTTTTTCACCTTCTCGTGACCCATAAAGATGTTCTCGGCCACCGTGAGATCCGGGTAGGAGGTAACGTGCTGATAGATCGCCGCGATCCCCAGGTTTTGAGCCTCCATCGGATTACGCAGATGCAGTTCCTCGCCGTCCAGTCTGATGATCCCCGTGTCCGGGGTGTGGACGCCGGTTATGATCTTGATAAAGGTCGACTTGCCCGCACCATTCTCACCCATAAGCCCGTGTATCTCCCCAGGCTTGAGATCGAAGTGGACGCTGTCGAGGGCCTTAACACCGGGAAAAGATTTCGAAATATCCTGTAACTCAAGTATCGTCTCGGACACCTGCCGTGCTCCTTAGTCCATGTAGAACATCTCTTCGAGATCGTAGACCTTTGGAGAGTTGTCCGGGTTCGTCTCCATCAGATCCGCCATATACGCCCACCACTTCTTGACGATCTCCTTCTCCGGCAGTTGATCGCTCGTGTTGTGCTCGGTGAGCTTCTGACTCGCATAGAGGGTGTGCGTCCGCGGATCTAGATAAATCAAATAGTCCCGCACTCCCGCCGCCTCGAGCTCTGCTACGAGCTCAGGCCATATTTCGTCGTGTCGTCGCTTGTACTCAGCCTCGTTTCCCGGCTTGAGCTGCATGGCGAATCCAGCGCGCTTCATACGTGCAACCTCCTCAAAAAACCTTGATCAGCAGATCTTCGTCACCGGAATACCGAGGAGCCCTCCGAGCTTCTCGATCCGGGAGGCCACATGCCCCACACCTATTGCGCAGTGGTGGGAGGGGCCCATCTTCGACCAGCGCTCCACGAACTCCCTGGGAGGAAGGGCGAACCGGTAGCGACTGTTCGTGTTGCCGATATGAAGAACCGGACCCTCCACGCTCTCACCCTCGGCGGTGATCATGTAGACCCCCTCGGGGCCTTCGCATACGGAGAGCAGGGTCACGGGACCGTGTTTTACCGTCATTTGGATGGAGAGGCCCTTTCCCGGCTTGCCGTGGTAGACCGGGAGGGGAACGAGGCCGACCCTCCCCTCGGCGATGGCAAAGTGAGCCGGACCGTCATGGCCGAGGAGCACTATGCCGTCGTTGAAGTCCATGGCGTAGAACTCCGAGAAAGAGCCCCCTGCACCAAAGCTATCCATGATCTTCATCGCCTGGGCATTCTTTATCTCACACTCTCCCGCCACCGGAACGTTCTTTCCGGTAAGAAGGGTATTGCCCGCTATTACGGAGGTCACGATATTCTCGTGCTTCGAGCCCCCGGTACCTTCATAATAATACGCCAGGGAGCCGAGGTGGTGCTTTGCGACCAACTTCTCGAGGGCCACGGAGGTCCTCGCCGCCCGGTCGATCTCCTCGGCATCGCACTCGCTAGAGACCTCGAAGGACTTGCGGAACTCGGAGATCTTCTCCCGGACTTCCTTATCCGTCACCCCTTCTCGCAGCTCCGCGAGCTCGTCAATTTCTAAGAGGTCCACATGGCCGCCAAAGGCGGAGATCTGCTTGGTAACGTCGGTGTAGACGTCGAGCATCCCCGCGTAATAGTGGCCCATCACGCCCAACCGGTTGGTCCGCATGATCTTGGCGACCTTGGCCGCCTCGACCCACTCTCTGAGCGCCTCGGTAGTCTGTTTCTCTCCCAAATAGCCGGTGACGAGATGATACTCGATCCCGGCACGGTTAAAGACACTCGCGATCTCCGGGACGCAGCACGCCTGACAGTGGGCGAGCCACTCACCGGTCATCGTTCCTCTGTCACCAAGCTTGTTGAATCCCTCGTAATCGATCGCCGCCACCGGCTGGATGTTGAGCACCACGATGGGGACGCCGGTTTCCTGGGCGACCGGAAGCACCGTGGAAGAGAGAGCATAGGTAGAGATATACAAAAAAATCACGTCCACCTGCTGCTGCCTAAAGAGGGAGCCCACCGCCCGGGATCGTTCGGGATTATCCACGAGGCCGGCGTCTACCAGGTCTACGTCACCAAAGCCGTCGATCTGCTTGGCGATTTCCTGCTGATACCCCTCCAGACGCTCCTTCAGCCCTTTGAACTGCGGCCAATAGGTGTCGAGGCCGATACCAAAAATGCCAACCTTCAGCTTTTCCTTTACTGCCATGTAACCCTACCCCTTCTGTTAAATTCACGCTAAACCCAGTTTCGTGAGCTGCAAATAGACAAAAAAACGGAAGTGATATACTTTTTTTGACGTGGCAGCTAATTCCAACAGTTTCTCTAGGTATTTGCCAGTCAATTCCGAGGCGTTACGGTGGGAGATTCACTGTAACGATGCCGGTTACTCCCAGGTGCCCCCGGGTTCCTCTTACCCCTTGGTCCCGGAAGACCACCCCAAGGATTACGCTGCTACGGTCGTAACCGGCCGGGTGCTCCAGGAGTTCCAGGTGGTCTACATTACCGCCGGTCGGGGCTACTTCGACTGCGAGCGCATGGGCAAATGCTCGGTGAGCGCCGGAGACGTCATGATTCTCTTTCCCGGGGTACGCCACGCCTACCGTCCCTCCAGAGAGACCGGATGGCAGGAGTACTGGGTTGGTTTCTCCGGCGAGCACGCCTATCGTCTCTGGCATAACGGCCTCTTTACACCGGAACGATCGGTGCATCACATAGGCCTCAATCAGGAGGTAATGGCGGACTACGAGCAGGTCGTCAGACTCTGCAGGCAGCAGACTCCGGGCTTTCAGGTTCGCCTCGGGGCGCTGGTACTCCAGCTTCTCGCCCACATCCATTCGATTGAGTCCTCCGCCCACACCGCCGCCGGGGACAGTGACCTCGTGCAACAGGCGAGAGCGGTGATGCAGCGCCACCTCGACACCGGCGTCGACGTCAAGGAGATTGCCACGGAGATCGGTGTCGGCTACACCCGGCTCCTGGAGATCTTCCGGAAGTACACCGGCCTCACCCCATACCAGTATTTCATGCAGCTGAGGATTCATCGGGCAAAGGAGCTTCTCCAGAACCCGGAGCTCTCGATCAAGGAAGTGGCTGCGATGATGAGCTTTGAGAATCAGTACTACTTCTCCCGGGTTTTCAAGAAGAAGGCGGGACTCACCCCCTCGGAATGGAAACGACGCACAGTGCCGACACCCCAGTAGTTGGAGTTTGCGAAGGATTGGCTTTCCGTGTAACCTCTCCGTTGTATGAAGAGCATCTGGACCACGGAGTTTCAGGTACGCTCCTACGAGAGCGATCGCACCGGCACTCTCAAGCCTCATTCCCTTCTCAACTACTTCGAGGAGGCCGCGCAACAACACGCCAGGGAGCTCGGGTTCGGTTACGAACAACTCAAGGAGCAACAACAGTTCTGGGTGCTCTCCCGGTTGGAAGCGGTAGTCGACCGATCCCCTCGATGGGGCGAAAAGGTTACCATCGAAACCTGGCCAAAGAGCGTCTCCCGACTCTTCGCGATTCGCGACTTCTTCCTTTACGACGGTCAGAATGAGAACGGGGACGGCGAGCCTCTGGTCCGAGCGACCTCCGCCTGGCTCCTCATGGACGCCAAGGCGGGCCGACCGTTGCGTCCTGAGAAGTACCTACCCCAGGGCCCCCTTCTCGATAACGCGGAGAAGAGCGCCCTGAAAGAGGTGCCTGGAAAGATCGGATTCGACGAAGATGGACCTCAGGTGGTTTCCACCGTGGCGGTGCAGTATAGCGACCTCGATGTAAACGACCACGTAAACAACTCCGTCTACCTTCGGTGGATCGATGACGCAGTTCGAAAAGAGAGCCAGGACCGGGAACTCCTTCGTCTGGAGCTCAATTTCCTCAAAGAAGCGTCTCTCCCCATGACCCTCGAGATTCTGCGAAGCGGTCGTAATCCGGTTACCCTCGAGTGCCGCTCCTCGGACGGTGAAGCGCTCATGAGGGGTGTTCTCAGCTACCGGGAGTGATCCTAGGGCTCTATGGGAGAGGAGGCTTGAGGTGGCACGCTTTGACAGGCTCGAACTAATAAACGCCGTCGGCGAGCTCGCCGGCCTCCTTGGCAGAAACTCGGACACCGCGGGTTTTCTCTCGGACGTGGTCGATCTGGTGGCCAAGACGATTAACGCGGACGTCTCCTCCATCTATCTTCATGACGAAATCAGCGATGAGTTGATCCTGCGGGCAACTCACGGACTCAATCCCGAGTTCGTGGGGAGTCTGAGCCTCCGTCCCGGAGAGGGGTTGACGGGCCGCGCCTTCCAGGAGGGACACCTCCTCATCGTGTCGAAGGCTTCGGAGGCGCAGGGATTCAAGCCGATTCCGCATCTCGGGGAAGAGGCCTTCGAGGCGTTCCTTGCCGCCCCGATAAGGCGTGGTCCCGTCAGAATCGGAGTTATGACTCTGCAGCACGGCGAGCCCGGGTACTTCGACGAGCGGGACGGGCGGGCGATGCGGGCGGTCACCGGGTACCTCGCACAGGCCCTGGAGAACGCCTCCCTTCTCTTCGAGCTGAGCGAAGAACGGCGCGGCGGGACTCCCTCGAGGACCCCGGCGGAAGTCTCTCTTGTGGACGGTACAGTCCTAGGGCCGGGCATCGCCTTCGGCAACTCTCTTTACCTTGAACGCTACGAGAGCGATGGCGAAGATAGCCCGGCGGAGAGCCAGGAAGCAGAGCTTAAACGCTTCGAAGACTCCGTGACGGCGAGCCTCCACCAGCTCGAGGAGCTGCAACGGAGCGCGGACGAGCTGATAAGCGATCTCTCCTCTCTTGTATTCTCCGCCCATCTTCTGATGCTTCGAGATAGCTCCTTCACCGGCCGCATGCGGGAGCTCATCGAGAACGGAAGCTCCGCAGTCGCGGCGGTAAAGCAGGTTGTCGGGAACTTCGTCGCCCGGTTCGAGGCGCTTTCCGAGGCTCGGTTCCAGGAGAAGGCGCTTGACGTTCGTGATCTTGGACACCGTCTCGTTGTCAACCTCACCGGGGGCTCCGAGGGCACGGCGGACTACCGAGGGCGCATTCTCATTATCCGGGAGCTCTTTCCTTCGGAGCTCATAAAGCTCGCGGTCCAACGAGCCACGGGTATAGTCCTCGTTGGGGGTCGAACGAGCCACATCGCAATTCTCTCTCAATCTCTCGGAATTCCAGTGGTGGCCTCGGATGAGCCGGCCCTCCTGCGGCTCGCCGATGAGACCACCGTCATTGTAGATGGCGAGGATGGTAAGGTGATCCTTTCGCCTGACGCGGACGTCTTCGAGGCGTACAAGCAACGGCGGGAGCGATTTAGGCGGAAGGAGAAAAAGCAGGAACACATTGCTCCTCCGGTCCTGACCCGGGATGGAGCTCTGATACACCTCCTGGCCAACGTAAACCTGGTAAAGGACGCTCGAGCCGCCAAGGAAATCGGCGCTGAGGGGATCGGGCTCTACCGGAGCGAGTTCCCCTTTCTGATTCGCAACGACTTTCCCTCGGAAGACGAGCAAGTGGAGGTCTACCGTCGGGTCTTTCAACCTCTCGGATCCCGGGAGATTACGGTGAGGGCTCTCGATATCGGCGGCGACAAGCTTACGAGCCGGTACGCCCACAGCGAGAACAACCCGTATCTAGGGTTTCGAGGGATACGCTTTCTTCTCCAAGAGGAAGAGCTCTTCCGGGAGCAGCTGCGGGCTCTACTGCAGGCGCGCACCGAAGCGCCCTTGCGAATCATGTTTCCGATGATAGGTTCGGTCGAAGAGTTGCAACAGGCAAAGGCGATCCTGCGAGACTGCGTCGACGAGGTGGCAGGCGCCGACGCACCGATGCCTCCGGTGGGTGCGATGATCGAGCTGCCATCGGCGGTGGAGCTCGCCTCCGAAATCGCCGCGGAGGCAGACTTCCTCTCCCTCGGCAGCAATGACCTCACCATGTACATCCTCGGAGTGGATCGTTCGAACGGTCTCGTCGGTCGCCTCTACCGAACCGACCATCCCGCGGTGCTCCGAGCCACCTATCGGCTCATCCGCAACGCCGGAGCCCTCCGGGTCCACACCACCGTCTGCGGAGAAAGCGCCGCGGACCCCTATCTCCTGCCGTTCTACCTGGGAATCGGGATACGACGATTCAGCGCCCAGCCGCACAAGCTACCGGAGATGGCGCGGCGCATTCGGAGCCTGCACATGCGGGAGTGTGAGAGAGAGGCAAAAGCGCTTCTCTCCTGCAGCACCCTCGCAGAGGTCACCGCCCGCCGGGATCGCTGGTTGGTTGAACGGTAGTTTCACGAGAACTATTCGACGGCTACTGCACAGCAGCGTGGTGAAGCAGGCCGGGTCTACTCAAAGGCCGCAGACATAAGGGCCAGGTCCATGTCCGTCCCGTTTACGGCAAAGGATCCCGTTGGAACAACCCGGCCCTCTCGCTCCTCCGTGCCGGAGAGCTCCATCACGAGCTTACGCACCGGAAACTCCTCAGGAGAGGCGTGGGTGAGCTCCAGGTCGGCGGTTATCGTGTTGGTACCGGTCCCTTGAGACTCCAGGACGATCGATCCGGTCATGGAGTAACCGTTGTAGTCAGAGGCGAAAACCGACTCTTCTCCGATTGCGTGCTCAGCGACTGTGATCGTGTAGGTGCCGGTGCCCCCTTCCTGATCAACGTTCTCCCAGGTCAGGACCACGCTTTCGCTGTCGTTGCGAACCTCTCCCGCTTCGGCGTCTTCCGCTTCAAAGAGAAGAAACATGGAGGTCCCACTTACGAGGAGCACATCTTCCAGGGCCAGTACGGCATCTTCGGGCTGTGCCTCGGGATACTTCTCGCTCTCATCGCAAGCAGCGACAGAGAGCGCGAGGGCCGCAATCAACAGAATCCAGAACCGGTGCATTACACCTCCCTTTCGGAAGACCCACTCTATCTGAGAGGAGGCCGGTATGCAACGAACCGTAACGGTCGTCAAAGTAGTAGACAATTGGGCTAATTCGCTACAATCTAAGGAGAGGAAGTTAAAAATGCGCATGTCAACCGGAGTGGTCCGTATAGTACTGGTCGTCTCATTAACACTCTGCCTTCTGGGGATCCTCTTCTTTGTCGCCGCCCCCCGGGAACGTATAGCCCAGCCTTCGGAGATCCTCGGCGACTCCATTATCTTTCTCTTGCCTGCGGCGTGGATTATCCTGATCGGCAATGCCCAGATCGACAAGGCTACGAGACACGCCCTGGACCTGGCGTTCTTCCTCATCTTTCTCGCAGCCTTCCTGGATCTCATGATGAACTTCCTCGCCCTGCCACCCCTGCTCAGGAGTCTCCAATTCCTTGGCTTTCCCTTAGGGATGGCGGCCGCGACGGTCGGTCTCGCCTGGTGGCTCAAACAGCAGCTGAGAACCAAGGAGCAGCTGGAAGCGCAGGAACGCCGCCTCCTGGAGCTCAGTATTACGGATGAGCTCAGCGGGCTCTTCAACTCCCGCTACTTCTTTCAACGTATCGAGCAGGAAATCGATCGCGCCCTGCGATACCACCGGCCCCTGTCGCTGCTGTTCATGGATATCGACGACTTCAAACGATTTAACGACGAGCACGGCCATGTGGAGGGGGACAAGGTAATACGGGAAATCGGGAGAACGATACAGACGCTCCTTCGGGGTAACGACATCGCCTTTCGCTACGGCGGAGAGGAGTTCGTGGCGCTACTTCCGGAAACACCCGAGCGTGGCGGAGGGCTCGTGGCGGACCGAATCAGGGCAAGCTTCGCCGAGCACACCTTCAATCCCGCCGATGGAAGCGGGCCGCTTCACTGCACGCTGAGCGTCGGAGTGGCGGAGCTCGAGAAGAATGAGCGTCCCAAGGCGTTCGTCCGAAGGGCAGATCAGGCGCTCTACCAGGCAAAGGCAAAGGGAAAGAACCAGGTATTCAGATACTCCCATTTCGACTCGTAGTTGAAGAGGCCCCATTCATGTAGTAGACTTGAGGCCAATGAGGGTACTCCTACTCCCCGGCTTTGCTCCAGAACATCGTGGAGAGCTCGACCTGATCTGCGAGGCTTTGGACCGCGCAGGCTTTGACTGTCAACCTCACTTCTGGCGTCACTGGGAAGAACCGGGGGTCACCTGGGACAACCGCACGGAGCTGGCGGCCCTGGAAGAGAAGATCGATGGATATGGCGGGGCACACTTCATAATGGTCGGCCTTTCGGTCGGCACCTACCTCGCCTGTCAAATCCTCGTGGGCCATCCAGAGCTCCTCGATCAGGTGAGCCACCTGGTGCTTATGGGCATTCCGTTAAAAGACACGCGCCACATCGAGGCAGGGGTCTATCCCGCAGCTCTAACGCGATACCCAGGGCCGATCACGGTAATTCAGAACTCTGAGGACCCCTACGCCCGAGCGACCCAGATCGACAGCCTCCTAACCGGGGCGAAGGCGAATCTGATCGTCAAGGAAAGCAACGATCACACCTACCCCTACGCGGAAGAGATAACCGAGATCCTTCAGCCCGCCCACGCGGGGACCTGAGTCTACCCTTCGTCGAAGAGGGGAGAGCCTTCCCGGTAGAGAAGCCTCATCGCGTCACGGAGCTGTCCACGGGTATAGATCCAGGTATAGAGCGCCGCGGACCAGTTAACGATCACCAGACCCCACCAGACACCCCGGACACCCATGCCTCCCGGGCCTATAAGCATTGGGAAGACGATAAACGGCGCGACCATTTGCCTGTACACCCCGACCCACATGATCATAGCCGGTCGCTTGAGTCCCTGGAGTACCGAGTTGGACTGGTTCATAACGATGTAACTGAAGAAGGTGAGGACCTGGATATAGAGGTAGTTCCGACCAATCGCCACTACCCGCGCATTGTCGGTAAAGACACCGAGCAGCCAGGGCGCGAAGATCACCACCGGCGTCAGGATGAGTATCATGGCAAAAAAGGCAAACTTGAGAGAGCTCTTGTAGGAGTTCTCTACCCGGTCGAGCTTGCCTGCGCCGTTGTTCTGCCCGACCAGTGACGCCAGCGCGACGTTGAGGCCAATCGTCGGAAGGAGAGCTATCTGCTCTATGCGCAGCGCCGTTCCGTAGGCCGCCACCGCGTCCCGACCAAAGCGGGATACGAAGTAGTTGATAACGAAGGCCCCCAGAGCGATGGTGAGGAAGTTCAACGCCGCCGGGAGCGCCTGGGAGGCGATCTCTCTAAAGCTCTCCCGCCGCGGATAGAAGCTGCGAATCCCGCAGTGCTCCAGTCCCCCGCTTCGTACCAGGACCCTTCCGACGAAGATGATCCCGAGAGCCTGGACGAGGATGGTCGCCACGGCGACGCCCGCCTCTTCCATGGCCGGGATGATCTGGACTCCTCCCAATTCGACGCCGAACATGAACAATGGATCGAGTCCAATATTCAGCAGGAACGCCACAAGGAGAAAGTTCCGAAAGGTCTTTGTGTTTCCCCGAGCCTGCAGTCCCGCATTGAGGGTGTTGGTCAGGACCATCACCACACCGCCGGCTACAATTACCCGCATGTACCCGAGAGCTCCCTCGAGGACTGCCCCCTGTGCATCGAAAAGCACAAAGATAGGCCGCAGAAAGAAGTAGAGCGGAACCGAGACCAGGGCGGTACCGATAAGGGCAAAGGAGATCGCCTGCGCCTGGTATCCCGCGGCTTTCTCTCGCTTTCCTCCTCCCAGAGCATTCGAGATGAGCGCGTTGGTTCCCGCTCCGACGCCCACACCAATGGAAAGGATCACCATAAAGAGCGGGAAGCTCAGGGAGAGAGCCGCCAGGGCGTCGGTAGAGAGTTGTCCGGCGTAGTAGGTGTCCACCACGTTGAACATGGTGTTGAAAAAAAAGCCTGTGCTGGCGGGCACGGCAATCCTCAGAATCAGGCCCGGTATCGGGTCTCTAGTAAGGTCCATATCTTTCGGCCTGCGCACCGCCTTCTCCTCTCAGCAATTCATGAGTCTACAACTAATAATAACCAAGAACCCAAAGTCTAGCCATAGAAGCGAGACGGCCTGGAGTGAGTCCGGACTCGTGTGGCGTTAGAGGGTCGGATGGGGAGTTTTCGAGCTTCAGTCTAGGTAGCGTCGCTTCGCCGCGAGGTGCTCACCGAAGGTTCGAGAGAATACCGTCTCCCGAGTCGGTTTGTGCAGAAAGAAGTAGTAGTCGTGCTCCGCAGGTTCGAGAGCGGCGAGAATCGCATCCATCCCGGGATTGCCAATCGGTCCCGGAGGGAGACCGGGATAGCGGTAGGTGTTGTACGGGTCATCAACCTCGGTGTCTGCAAACGTCGGCTGCAGCTTTTTGGTCCCGAGGACGTAGTTCACCGTAGCGTCGGACTCGAGGTTCCAGCCATCCCGAAGTCGATTCCAGAAAACGCCGGCGATCTCTTCCATGTCGCCCTCCGGGGCCTCTTTCTGGACGATGGAGGCGAGAGTCAAAAGCTCATGCAGGGTGCGATCCTGCGTTTCCAGGGTCTCGAGGATTTGCGGAGAAAGTCGGTTTCCGAAGTTGGTGAGCATGCGCCGGACAATGGAGATTGGAGTGGAATCGCTGAGAATGCGATAGGTATCCGGAAAGAGATACCCGTCAAGAATGGTGTCATCCTGCAGGGGCGCGAGAAACCAGAACTCATCGTAGGCATCCTGCATCACCGCTGCCTGGGCGAACTCCTCCTTGGAGAAGAGCCCCAGTGTTTCAAAATAGAGTTCTATATCCGCCAGGCTCCACCCTTCCGGAATGGTAATGATCATCTCATCAAAGACCGCGTCTCCGGAGACGATCTTCTCCAGAATTTCGACACTGCTCATTCGGTCAGAGATGAGATAGCGCCCCGCCTGGAGCCGCTCCTCCCACCCCTGAAAGCGGGCGTAGAGCTCAAATGCGAGGCTGCTCGAAATGTACGCCTGAGCCTGCAACTCCTCGGCCACACTCCTCAAGCCTTGGCCGGGCCGAATCTCGAAAACCGAGGATTCTTCTGCGGTGGCGTTGGGCACATAGAGCGCCTGGTATAGATAACTACCCGCGGCTCCAACAGCGCCCAGGGTGAGCAACAGTGGTAGGAGGATCGCAAAGACCCGCAATTTGGCCTTCATGGTCGGTGGAACGATATTCAGATGCTCCACCGAGGGTCAACCGTTTTCTCCTCTATTGTTAGGATTTTGCAAACAAAACCTAGATGGATAACAATAATAGGAGACGAGGAGAACGGTATTGAGCCAAAGAACAGCATCCACGGATCGGTTGCGCACCCTTCCCAGGGGCGGTTTTGTGGTAGACACTCCCGCCGGCCAGATCCAAATAGGAGCACCCCCGGAGACCATTAAGGACACAATCGTAACCGAGCCCTCGGTTCCGCAGATCTTCGTTCTTCCCTGCACCATGTTCAACTGGCGCAAGGGGATAAACGTGGCGGATATGGAGTTTCCTATCTACTTCAATTTCTTCCTCAGACAGCAGAAGGTGACAATCTGCGGAACCGAGGAACAAGGCGAGCGACTCAGAGTAGCGATTCGGGAGGCGGTGTTTGGCCCGGAGAGCTTCGATCTGAGAATGGATACCTTTGACGCCGGGGACAACATCTACGTGCCGGACATTCGCAAGGAGCTTGCCTACTTCAGGGGCTCTCTGTCTCTGGACAAGATGTACGAGTTCATCCCCTTCAAGAACGGAAAGGTGGAAGTGGGCGAGGTGACCATTCATCGCTCCACCAAAGACAGCTTCGAAATCTCCTGGGACGGCGAAAAACCAATTCAGGTGCCTGGCTGCGTTGAGTACGTTCCGACCTTCGATATCGGAAACAAGCCGACCAAGCGCTTTGAGCCTCCCCGGTTCGGGGTGACCTGTCTCGGTCCGAGCCACGGCTTCGATCCGAACGACAATACTTCGGGGTTCATAATCTGGCTCAATCGCAACGGTATCATGGTGGATCCCCCGGTTAACTCAACGGAGTGGCTCCTGGAATCCCACGTTAATCCGAAGCTCATAGACAGTATCATACTCACCCACTGCCACGCGGACCACGACGCAGGCACCTTTCAGAAGATTCTCGAAGAGGGGCGGGTGGCGATCTATACCACCAAGACAATTATGAACAGCTTCCTGAGAAAGTACGCCGCCTTCTCGGGAGAGGACGTCGATCAGCTCAAAACGCTCTTCGAGTTTCGTCCGGTCTACATGGGACGCCCTTTCTACCTCCACGGCGGAGAGTTTCAGATCACCTATTCGGTTCACTCTATTCCAACTATCGGTTTCCGGCTCAACTTTCAGGGCAAGAGCTTTGTCTACTCCTCGGACCACCAGGGGGATCCGGAGGTGCAGAAGGAGATGCTCGACCAGGGAGTAATCGATGAGCGCCGATACGAGCAGTTGAGGAGTTTTCCCTGGGACTCGGACGTGATATACCACGAGTCCGGCATCGCGCCGCTGCACACTCCCCTTACCTATCTCAACTCGCTGCCGAAAAAAATTCAGAAGAAGATCGTGGTATACCACATCTCCCACAAAGACTTTCTCAAAGTTGGTGAGACCAAGCTCCGACACGCGGAGTTCGGCATCGACAAGACCCTCTACTTCGAGGCGGAGCCCCTGGAGCACGAGAAAGTGCAACGCATTCTCGATGTCCTCAAACGGATACCGTTCCTGCGAAATCTCCCGGTGGGAAAAGTGCAGGAGTTTCTGAATATCGCCGAGTGGCACTCCTTCAAAGCCGGGGACTACATTATCCGAGAGGGGACGAGGGGAGACACCTTTTTCATCATCGTCTCCGGCAGCGCGAGCATTATGACTACCGGCCTGGACCGATCCAAACGGATTGGTGCCTTCGAGTACTTCGGGGAGGTTGCCCTGCTTACCAACAGCAACCGAACCGCTGACATCGTCGCAGAGACCGACGTGGAAACCCTCCTTATCCGCAAGGACAAGTTCCTCGCCTTTATCTCCGGTACGGACTTCGAAAACGTGCTGATGAAGCTGATCAAGAACCGGAGCGAGGAGTACTGGAACCTGATGGTCCACAGCCCGGTCATTTCGCAGATGACGGATTATCAGAAGATGTGGCTCGAGTCCTGCCTGGAGCCGAAGGATTTTCACGGCTCCGGCGTACTAATCGAAGAAGGAAGGAAACTCGACGGCGTCTACATAATCCGGGATGGTATCGTCGAAGCGTATAGGGACGGGCGTAAGCTCGACACTCTCAAGCCCGGAGAACTGGTCGGAGAAATGATCTCCATCCAACGGGGCCGTTCCTCGCGGTACACCTTCTCTCATCGCGGTACCTTGCGAACCCTCCATATTCCCGCTCAAGAGGTGCGTCGCTTTGTGGAACGGAATCCCGGCGTCGCCGTGAGGACTCAGTACAACTTTACCGGCGGCTGAGCTCACCTTTACCAGCTACCAGGGAAACACGACCCCTCTCAGCGATCCTCCAGGAGCCGATCGTTGAACTGCGACTGAAACTCCGTGGGTACCATGATCTCCTTTACGGAGTCGATGGCGTAGTCATCGGTCATACCGGCGATATAGTCGAAAACCACATCACCCAGGGAGCCGTCAACTTCCTCATAGAACCGGCGCATATCTACCGCGTACTCCCCGAAACGAACTGCCAGGGAATTGCGCTCGTCCCTATACGCCTCCGCATCGAACTCGAAGCTGTTGAATAGATCGCTCAAGTAGGTGTAGAGGGTCGTGAGAACCCGTTCGAAGGCGGAGTGATAGGCCGCGAGCTCCTTGCTCGCGTAGATGTGCTGGTAGTTGAACTCCTTCATCTCGAGAAAAGCTTCGTAGATCTCGTCTGAGAAGCCGAGGCGGCCGCTCCGCATGGAAACTTCGATGACGTTGTGGACCAGGGTATCAATGATCTGACTGTTGGTTGTCCCGAGTCGGTCGCGACCGAGCCGGGGTATGTCATCCACATCGACGATACGGAGTCGGATCGCGTCCTCCAGGTCCCGACCGAGGTAGGCGATTTTGTCGGACATCCGTACCACCGCCCCTTCCCAGGTAGATGGATAGTGGTCCCTGGTCTTGATGGAGCTCAGATCCTTGATCTGCAGGTCCGGCTCGATGCTTTGCTCGAACTTCTCACCGCAGTGGTTGATAATCCCGTCCCTGACGGCGTAGGAGAGGTTGAGCCCGCGACCGTGGTTGGAGAGATGGTCCACCACCCGTAGGGAGTAGATCTCGTGGCGAAAGCCATCGAGCCCCTTGAGCTTGGCGAGGATTTTCTCTCCCAGGTGACCAAAAGGCGTATGCCCGAGGTCGTGCCCGAGGCCGATAGCCCAGGCGAGGTCGGGGTCGAGGCCCAGGGAGCGACAGATAGTCGCGGCGATGGTCGCCACGTGCATAACGTGCTCTATCCGGGTGCAGACGTGATCGTTTTTCGGGGCAAAGAATACTTGTGTCTTGTGCTTCATCCGCCGAAATGGGGAAGAATGCACAATGGCCGTGGTGTCCCTGAAGTAGGCACCTCTCAAGTCCCGCTGATCCTCCTCCCGGGGCCGAACACGAGCCTTGAGCTGGTGGTCTTCCAAAGGATTGCGGAAAAAGAGGTTCTCCATCGGTCTACCCCTTCCTCGAGAGGCCGAGCTTCTTCAGTTTCGGCTCGATAATCACTCTACAGTAACCCGCCTGGGGATTGAGATCAAAGTAGTCCTGGTGGTAATCCTCGGCGGGGTAGAACGTGTCGAGCTCGGTAATCTCAGTGACAATAGGATCCGAGAACTTCTCCTGGGCCTGTTCCTTTGAATCCCGCGCTTTCTTCTTTTGCTCCTCGTTATGGTAGAAGATCGCCGAACGGTACTGGGTACCGACGTCCGCTCCCTGCCTGTTCAAGGTGGTAGGATCATGCGCCTCCCAGAAGAGATCGAGGATTTGTTCGTAGCCAATGATCGCCGGATCATACTCGATCTGAACTACCTCAGCGTGTCCCGTCTGTCCGGTACAGACTTCCTTGTATGTCGGGTTGGGGACCTCGCCTCCGGCATATCCGGAAGTGACGGAGACGACCCCTGAGATTCGCTTGTAGACCGCTTCCAGACACCAGAAACAGCCCCCCGCGAGCGTTGCTTTTTCGTGCGCTGCCATGGGCGTAAGGTACTCCTATGGGCCGGCCGGAGCAACACTTCTGAAGTC
>CAYZHV010000019.1:0-5956 GCA_964478055.1 uncultured Spirochaetaceae bacterium
TTTCCGAATCCCGCAGGCGCGGAGATGAGGGTCAGCCGAGGCATCTCTTCGCTACCGGCCGATCCGGTCAGGCGCCGTCGACTCACCATCCGCCGTTGCAGCGGAGGAACTCTGATCTTGGTCGTCAGAATCGCCACATACGTAAGATAGCATAGTTCCTGCGGCGAGGGCGCCATGAGCGTGGGCATCGCGAAGAGAAGCGCGCAGATTTCACCCAATGTCGTCAACGCCACACGTCTTGTACGCAAACCCAAACAGATCGTGAAACCTATGGAAGCCGCCGGCTTCAGAAGGTCGATAGGCAGGAGTATATCTATCTGCCCTAAACAATTATATGGCGGACCGCCAAGTGGTTCCTGGTACGGCTCTTGCTATACAAAACCAGGAGAATCATAATGAAAAGAACTTTCATCCTTTCCCTTTCGATTGTCGCGCTCTTCGCAGCTCTGACGGCCTGTGAGTCCGCAGGAGCGGACAACGGAGATACCGACGGAGATACCGGGGGAGCCGGGAACGGAGACACCGAAGAGATCACCGGAGGCCAGGTCGTCGATGGGGCCCTAATAGTAGCCGGGCGCCTGAGCGAGATTGATTTCCCCGAGGAATACGTCGTGCCCGACGCCCCAACCTTCGCTCTACGCATAGATAAGCCCACGTCAACCGACCCGAACGATGATAACGTGTCGGTACTCGATTCCGATGGAGGCGACGATTTTCGCATGTCGTATTCCGAAACACCGCCGGATCTGCAAAACATCGTCGATTGGCTCGAGGAGCCGGGGTTAACCGTCACTAACACCAACGCTCAAGCCACTGATGCGGGCGTACTACTCGTTGAGTCGGACGGAACCCAGGTCAATCTCAACTACCTGGCTATCGACTCTACTGACGGTACGATGTACTACCAGGGCTACGTCTACGTTTCTGAGGCGACCTCCATCACCGGAACGATTACGGCGGATGACGGTCTGGAGGAGATCTATGACGTGTCACTGGTTGCCGGTTGGAACGTGTTTATAGCAACCGAGAATGACAGCTCCAACACATCAACCATTGGTGCTACGGTTCCAGACAGTCTAGAAGGAGCGTGGTTTGCCGAACCCTGAGAAGTGATGAACATCCTATGAATCCGGGGCGTCTTGTCCTATCATTGCACTATGAGCGACGCCCCGAACTATGACGGTAGCACCGATGAGCTCGTCAAGCTCGGCTACTTTGCAGCCATGGCCAAGGACATCGCCGCGGCCAAAACTATCAGGCAAACTCTGGACCAGATTATGCGGCATGTGGGTGAGATCTTTGCTCCCGCGAACTGGTCTATCCTCCTGAGGGATCGAGAGACCGGAGACCTTCGCTTCACCCTGATCACCGGTAGCGCCGTGGATAGCCTCAGGAGCACGGTGGTTCCAAAGGGTAAGGGAATTGCCGGCTGGATCGCCGAGAATGGAATGCCGCTAATTGTCGAGGATGTCAGCCGGGATAGCCGCTTCGATGACAGCTACGACAAGATCGCAGAGTTCGAGACCCGTTCCATTATCGGCGTGCCTCTCAAGACGGAGACTGAGGTTTTTGGGGTCATCGAGCTGGTTAATACGCTCGAGGAGCGGCCGTTCACCCCTTTGGACCTCAAGTTTCTCACGACCATCGCTGAGTTTGGCGCCATCGCCATCGAGAAGGCGTACTATTTGAGCGCTCTCCACCGCATCTCCAGTCGTGACAGTCTCACGGGCCTCCTCAATCGCCGCAGCTTCGAGCGTCTCTACCGACGAGAACGGGACCGCCTAGAACGGACCGGTCGAAACTTCTCGGTTCTGCTCATAGATATGGATGAGTTCAAAGCGATCAACGATCGTTGGGGCCATACCGAGGGAGACAGAGCGCTCCGGACGGTGGCGGCGATTCTCAAGAAGCACACTCGCAAGATAGACATTCTTGCCCGTTTCGGTGGGGATGAGTTCGTGGTACTCCTGCCGGAAACGAGCCAGCAGCAGTCGCAACAGATCGTCAAACGAATCCGCAACGCCATCGCCTACGCCTCCCGGGAGGTCGCCTACACCTTGAGCGTCAGCATCGGCGTCCGGGAGGCAGCGGGGGACGAAGCGGACCCCCTAGGCCTGGCTGATCAACTGATGTACGAGGAGAAACGGCGCAAACAGGAACGCACCATAGACTCAGTCGCCGACAATCTCGGGGAGTTTTTCGAAGAAGAAGGAGAAGAGCGCCCCGAAGAGCCGGCGCCGTAGCTCGGCGAACCTCTAGACGAACTGAATCTGCGTGCGCTTCAGGTAGCGCTCCTCCAGGACCCGGCAGATACGCTTCATGAGGTTTCTTCGTATTTCCAGCTCTACCGGAACCGTCGGGTTCTGGTGCGCCTCGTTAATTCTCGTTCCCACGATTACCTGAATCTCGTCACTTTCGAGAAGTGCCTGGGCTGCCTTGGTGGCGCCATTCTTTCGGAGCCGGCCAAGGGGCTCATCCCCCTCCAGGAGCTCCGCGACCCGGCTCATGGTGATAGTTCCTTCGGTTACCAGATCCGCCCCTTCCATGGTGCTCATGGGCGGAATCTCCGGATCGAGCCCCCCGAGCTCTACCGTAACCTGCCGGCCGAGCTCCCGGGCTATGAGGTTCGCCGTGGTACCACCGGCGACGATTCGCCGCCCGGGAAAGGCGGCGACGAGCTGCGCAAGCTCCCCGTCCCGTTCCCGGTCCATGGGCGGTCCGGTTGCCACGAGAGTCCGCCGGGGCCTCCTGAGGTAAACTACCGCACAGGAGACATCATCCTTCGGTTTGAAGCCGTCGTGGGATGCGGCCTGGTTGACCACTCGGGCGGCGAGCTCCCTGGCGGAGATGCCCGACTGTTCAGTGACGAGCCGCTTCAGAAAGCCGCGAACCCCCTCGTTCCCCCAGCCGAAGGGAAAGGAAGCACTTCCCATTCCTGACTGTGTAACCCCATCGGAGAGCAGTACCAGGTACTGCCCCAGGGTGAGCTCTACCTCACCGCTCTCCGCGGTGCTCCTGCCGCCGACGGCACCGGGCACCTCCACCCTCGCAAGGTCGAGCTCCCGGCACTCGTCGAGGTCCACGAGAAATGGCCCGGGGTTGTCGTAGGTGACGATGCTGCAGCGGCCGGAGGTGGAGACATCTACGGCCGTAAAAGTGGCGTATCGGATCTTGCGAACGCTGCACTCCGGTAGGGTCCGCATGATTATCCCTGCCACCCGGGCAGGTTCGATATCAGAGCTGGCGTACTGCAGTGCCATTGTGGAGGTAAGCATGGAGAGCACGCTCGCTTTGACCCCACTGCCGAGACCATCAGATAGTACGACGATCGCCCGCTCCTCCTCCGGTATCCGGCGAAGTCGGATCGTGTCCCCCGCTACCTGCTGCCCCTGCTTCTGTCGTTGGGCGTAACCCACCTCAATTATTCTATCCGGGCCTAAGGAGAGAACCGGGCACTCCGGAGTTCGGCCAAGCGCTACGCCGCTACTCATTGCCGGATTCCTCCGAGGAGAAGGAGCGCACGATGGAGTTGAGTATGAGCTCCGTCTCCGAGGCGTTCTCACCCAAGAGATAGGCGATCTGCTGAACCGTCTTCAGGTTCTTATCTATTACTTCCTTCGACTTTTCAACGATTTCCTGCTTGCGCATCGCCGGGGCGGTGACATCCTGCAGAATCGCCCCCACGAGATGGTGATCCTCTATGGAAAAAACGGAGACGTTGATGATCGTACCTTTGAGTCGAACGGTCTTATCGAGGATATCCGCCCCGCTGTGCAGGACCGCCCGAAAGAGATCCTCCAGCGGCAGAAAACGGTCCAGTTGTGCCCCTTCCAGTCCGGGGAAGGCGCCGTACGCCTCTTCGGCGTCGGGACCGCAGAGGCGGGCGAAGTTGCGATTACTCTCCACAATCCGCAGGTTCACGTCCACTGTCACTGCTGCGGAGGGCATGGTTTTCAGGAGGGCGCTGTTCTTCTTCTGTGCCAGACGGCGCATGTAGGCTACGCACATCGCCGGTTCGGCTCTTCCGGCAACGAGAGCCCGGGCGAAAACTCGGCAACTGTCATATCCGCAGCCACCGCAGTTCAGTTCGTCCTCCCGGCTCCGCTTGCCCACTTTTCGCAGCGCTTCCCGTATCTCCGTATCCCCTACCTCCGGCAGCGTCACCGGGTCAGGGTACCAGCGCCTGGGCAACGGTTGACCAGAGCCGTGGGACGCGTTGGAGGCTCCTCCGTCGATCTCGGCGGCTGGGCCCGGTTCCTTGGCAAAGGCGAGGACACCGCTCCGCCGTTTGAGCAGGGAGCTCCGTCTTGCCGTACCTGGCCCGTTGACGCACCCCCCTTCGCAGGCGAGGAGCTCGAGGAAGAGCTTTTCTCCAGAACCTTCAACGTCCAGATCCGCTAGAGCTTCTCGAATGATACCCATACCGGAAAGATGAACGCACCGACCGAATTGATCCTCCCCGGATAGCGATAGGGAGGAGATCATGCCCCCGTCCACCGGGTAGGCCCGGCAGGAGCCGCTTCCCCAGGGTTGAAACCGCGGTCGCTCATCTCTGGGAAAGCGCCCGGGGTCTGTTCCGGTCTGCTCGAACCAGCGGCGCAGGTCCTCGAAGGTTATGGCCACCTCCAAGAGATCACCGGAGGCATCAGACTCGCACTTCTTGGCAATGCAGGGGCCGATAAAGACCACGCCGATATCCTCGCCGTAGAGGCGACGAAGGTAATCCGCGTGGGCCATGAGCGGAGAGGGACTATCGCTGAGAACACCGACCAGCTCGGGGTAGTACTTCGTGACGAGATCCACGACCACCGGGCAGGCGGTCGAAATCTGCACCCCCGATCCCCCTTCCGCGAACCAGCGGTCAACCTCCCGGGAGACGAGCTCCGCCCCGAGGGCAGTCTCCGAGACACCGGCGAAACCGAGACTCTCTAGGGCGGCGGTCAGCTGCCCCGGGGTGTACTCCGGAAACTCCGAAACAAAGGAGGGCGCGAGAGAAACGTAGACCGCTTTCCGGAGGGAGAGGAGTTGCCGAGCCCGGGGGAGGTCCGGCCTCACCTTCTTCGCCTTAGCTGGACAGACGCCTACACAGTTGCCGCAGTAGACGCAGGTCTCCGACTCCACCGAGGCATGGCCGTCCCGGACCCTGATCGCTTTTACCGGGCATCCCCGGACGCACTTGTAGCAGTCCTGGCATTCCGCCGGCTCAGTGTAGATCGGCTGCCGCGCGTTCATTTTTCGCACCAGTGTCTGAGCAGGTCCACCGCCGCCTCAGGAGTAAGTCCTCGGTAGGTCTCCTCACCAATGCGCATAAGAGGACCCTGGGAGCACTGGTCGACGCAGAGATGGCCTTTTAGGTCGACGCACCCTTTGAGCCCCTGGCGTTCGAGGTAGTCGATTATGAGCGGCAGAGCCTCCTTGTTGCCCCTGGCAAAGCAGGAGCTTCCCATACAAAGCTCTACCGTGAGTTTCTTGGTTGCTTCCATAATTCGATATCAGTATACCGATAAAAAAATATCTAATCAATACCCAACATCCTTCTCCTGCGTCACCCGCACGGTTGTGCACACTCCGTCTCAGACACTCTTGACAATAGTCCTGGGTCGTATTATTGTACCAGTGTACTGAGTTATTGGTACACTAAGACAGAAAGCGAGGTGCGGATATGTTGCAATTGGAAGATCTACGATTCAGCTATCCAAAGAAGGAGCCCCTCTTCGAGGGTCTCGATTTCTCTCTGCGGCCGGGTGGGATCCACGGTCTCCTGGGAAAGAATGGCGCTGGAAAGACGACCCTTCTCAAGCTATCCCTGGGGCTGCTCTTTCCACAGGAGGGATCGGCGAAGCTTTTCGGTGCTTCCGCGGAGCGTCGTGACCCGGAGCTTCTGGCGGAGGTAGCCTTCGTGCCGGAGAACTTTGCGGTCCCCCCGGTCTCGGTGGCGGAGTACGTTCACCTCTAC
>CAYZHV010000019.1:5966-28689 GCA_964478055.1 uncultured Spirochaetaceae bacterium
TATCCGCGGTTCGACCGGGGTCTCATGGAACGGTATCTCCAGGAGTTTGAGCTCCAGGAGAGCATGAAGCTTCAGAGTGTCTCCTACGGGCAGAAGAAGAAGCTCCTGCTCGCCTTTGCCCTGGCGACCCAGGCGAGACTGGTGGTCCTCGACGAACCGACAAACGGTCTGGACATCCCGTCTAAGCGGGTCTTTCGTAAGGTCTGCGCCGAAGCAATCGACAATTCCCGGGCCTTCATTATCTCCACGCACCAGGTTCGGGACGTGCAGAATCTCATTGATCCGATCGTGATTCTCGAAAACGGAAAGGTGCTCTTTCACCACTCGTTGGAGGAGATCGAATCGGCCCTCTCGGTTCGGCGCCGGGACTCGGAGCACCCGGAGGCGCTCTACACCCAGAAGGAGATGGGAGCGTATCTCACCCTGGAAGCCGGAGGAGACGGAGAAGAGGAGGTCGACCTGGAGTTCCTCTTCGAGGCGGTGATGAGCAATCCCGAGCGGATCGAGGAGTCAATCTCCATCTCAGGAGGTGTGCGATGAAACTCAACCTTCAACGAACAAAATGGACCCTCTACCACGAAGCCTTTTCCCAGTGGCGTCGGGTGGTCTTAAGCGCTCTCGCTGTAGCTGGTGCGGCGATGATTGTCTCCCTTCTCTCCTGGATCGGGGGAAACCCGGCTTCTCCCAGAATGGCCGAGCAGTTTGCCCCCTTTATGATCGCCTGGGGTGTGGTGGTAACAAGCGGGGTCTTCGCGGAACTCCGGGAGGACGCCTTCCGGATGGAGTACCTACTTCGCCCGGCCTCGGCTACGGAAAAGCTAATTTCGAAGCTCTTCGCCTCCAGTCTGGGGTACTTTGTCGTCTTCACGGTGATTTTCTTCACCATGAGCGGCCTGCTTCGGGGTATCTACGCGCTGGTCTTCAGCAGCCCTGGCCCTGGGGTCGCCTCGCCGTTGCGTCTCCTCTGGGATGTTCTTCTGGCGTATCTGGTTGTCCATAGCTGGTTCTTCCTGGGAGCGGTCTACTTCAGGAGTCATAGCGGCATCAAGACGCTCCTGGTCGTGGTAGGCGTCGGCTTCACCTACGTCCTTCTTACCGCGGGGCTCGGCCGTCTGATCTTCGACCCCTTTATCCACGGTGAGCAGGCGCAGTTGCTTCAGCAGCGGTTCGGGAACCCCGGAGGCTTTGAGGATCTTCCTTCCTCAATAACCGGAACTCTCGAGCTCTATCGCAGCCTCGGCAAGACACTGCTCTTCCTCTCGGTTCCCGGCTTCTGGCTTCTGAGCTGGAGACGGCTTCGGGAAACGGAGGCCTAGAACCATGCAGTTCGAACGAGCTACGTCGATCTACCAGCAGATCTCCGAGTACGTCTACTCCCAGGTGCTGAGCGGCCAGTGGCGGCCGGAAGAACGGGTGCCGTCGGTTCGGGAGCTGGCAGTGGAGCTGGAAGTAAATCCGAATACGGTACTGAGAAGCTACAACGTCCTCCAGGAGGAAGGAGTGATCTATAACAAACGCGGAATCGGCTATTTTGTGGCAGAGAACGGAGTGCAAGCAGCGCGGGCGAAGAAGCTGGACCAGCTCCGGCAACGGGACCTACCGGAGCTCTTCGAGCGACTGCGCCTGGTTGGCTTTACGAAAGAGGAGTTGGTCCGCTCATACGAAGCGTTTCTAAAGGAGCAGAACAATGCGTAAACTGACAAACAGGATTCTCCTCGGGCTCTACCTCGGCGGAGTCCTTCTTATTGCCGCGGCTCTGTTGATCCTGCGGTTTCAACTCGGCGCCCTCCTCTAGGGCGCCGGTGGCGGCAGAATCCCGCTTTTCCATAACCGCCGGAAGGTATTATACTGCCGCCGTGCAATGTAAAAAGACGGGAGCAGCGCTTATCGCACTGCTGTTCTCGACACTGCCGGCCCTAGCTCAGTCGGCGCCACTGCTTCAACAAAGTGCACCTCCACGTTTCGAGTCCCTGACCCGGGAAGATGGACTCTCCAATCTATCGGTCTCGTCGGTTGTGCAGGACAGCAAGGGCTTTCTTTGGTTTGGTACTCAGGGAGGCCTCAATCGGTATGACGGCAGAGAGGTGACGGTCTTTCGTCACGATCCTTTCGACCCGAACACCCTGCCCCACGACCTGGTGCAGACGATCTACTACCAGGAGTCCCAGGAGACGCTCTGGATCGGCACATATAACGGGCTCTCTGCCTTCTCACTGGAGGAGGGAACGTTCAGTAACTATCCCGCAGGAGAGAGCGGTCTCTCCAACAGTGTGGTCATAACGGTCGCTGCGGACGATCACGGCATGATCTGGGTCGGTACCTTGCGAGGACTCAACCGACTCAACCCGGCTACCGGAGAGATCGAGGAAATCGAAGTACCCGGCGGCGTGGTTAGGGATATCACACTGGACTCCCAGGGCACCTTGTGGATCGGTACCTATGAGGGGCTCTTTCGTCTCGATCCCACCCCGCCAACGGAGCCGTCGGCTCCCCTCGAGCCGGTAGACCTCACCCTTCCCACCAAGGCGGTCATGACGATTAGAGAGGCGGAGCCGGGGGTGCTCCAGCTCGGCTGCTGGGAAGGCGGGGTGGTGACCTACGAGACCGCCTCCGGAGAGAGCTCTCTCCGGGAGCTCGAGGACAATCGCATATACGCTATGACCGAGACCCGAGACGGAATCCTCTGGGTGGGAACCTGGGGCGCTGGCCTTTTCGCGATCGAGCCTTCCGGAGAGGTCACCCATTTCTCCAGTGACCCCCAGGAGCAGGATCTGGCGAATCCGATTGTATACGCTCTTTTCCAGGACACCTCGGACATCCTCTGGATCGGTACCAACGGTGGGGGGGTGCAGAAGATTAGTCCCCGGAAACGGGACTTTCGCAGATTCACCCATGATGAAGAGAGTCCGAGATCCCTTCCGAGAGGAAAGGTAAACGTGATAACCCGGGATAGCCGAGACGTTCTCTGGTTTGGCATCTACAACGGCGGCCTCAATCGATACTCCGAGGAGAGCGGCCGCGTCACTACCTACCGGCATGAAAGGGATGTCCCGGGCTCCTTGGCCAACGACATTGTCAACGATGTTTACGAGACCGAAAGTGGAGAGCTGCTGATCGGAACTCACGGAGGTATCAACCGCTTCGATCGGGAGACCGAACGATTCGAGCTCTGGGGGCGCGACTTCAACACCGGCGTTCCCCTGGAGGACGAAATCGTCTACGCCCTGGAGGAAGATCGGGCCGGGCGGCTCTGGATCGGGACCTACACCGCCGGCGTTGCGGTCTTCGATCCTGAGAAGGGGGAGATGCACTCCTACAGCCACGAGCCTGGGGATTCCACCTCCCTCTCGGACAACCTGGTCTACGACATAGTCGAAGACTCTCGGGGACGAGTCTGGGTCGCCACGAACAACGGCCTAAACCTCTTTCAACCCGCGACGGAGAGTTTTCGCAGATTCCTCCACCGGACCGATGACAGGAGCAGCCTGAGCAGCAATACGATTCGGTCGGTTTACGAGGATAGTACCGGGCAGATCTGGATCGCTACGGTAAGCGGCGGCTTGAGCAAGTATGTGGAGGAGAGCGAGAGCTTCACCCACATCCTCGCCAGCGATGGTCTTGCGAGCAACATCGTCGTCTCCGTGCTCGAGGACGAGCTCGGCCGGCTCTGGGTTGCCACCCATCAGGGTATCTCGATCGTGAATCCCGAGACCGGCAACATAACCAATCTCGACGAGAACGATGGGCTCGCAGGGGTCGAGTTCAATCCCGGGGCGTACCGGGACGAGGATGGCACTCTCTACTTTGGAGCAGCCCACGGGGTTACCGGTATCAACCAGACCGCCGCCCTGCGGAATCCTCACGCACCGAGGGTGCACATAACCGACGTGATGATTCTCCGGGAGTCGCTGAGCAGTTACGGCTACTCCTTCAACGGGCGATCAGTGCGGGTGGCACCGGATGAGCGGCTCGTCTCCTTTGAGTTCGTGGGGCTCGAGTACGAAGCACCAGAGCGCAATGAGTACTCTTACATGCTCGAAGGCTTTGACGAAGGGTGGATCAACGCCGGCAGCAGAAACTTTGCAAGTTATACCGCCCTCCCGCCGGGGCAGTACACCTTTAAAGTGCGGGCGAGCAACAATGACGGGGTCTGGTCGGAGACGGCAGCCACGGTGTCGCTCCTTGTCCAAGCCCCGCTCTGGCGTCGTTGGTGGGCCTTTCTTCTTTACCTGCTACTGCTCGGGGCTATCGTCTACGGAGTGATACGGGTCCGAGAGAGCGCCCTGGTTCGCGAGCAAAACGAACGCCTCGAGGCGGCCAATGCCGAGCTCGAGCGCCTTACTCTCCACGACCCACTCACGGAGATCTACAATAGGCGCTACTTCGATACCCGCCTGGGAGAAGAGGTCGCCTTCTCCCGCAGGAGCGATCGACCGCTCTCCCTACTCATGCTCGATCTCGATCAATTCAAGGAGTACAACGACCGCCTCGGCCATGTTGCCGGAGATCAGATACTCCTGAGATTCGCGAAAATTCTCGAGAGGGAAATCCAGCGGCGTACTGACTTTGCCTGTCGCTATGGTGGAGAGGAGTTCGCGGTAGTCCTCTTTGACACGGACCAGGCCGGCGCGGAAGAGGTGGCGCAGCGCATTCTATCGGCCGTTCGAGAGATCGGCGTCACCGTAAGCATCGGCGTCGCTGTACGAGGCCCGGGTATGGAGAAGGACGAGCAGTCCCTGCTGAAAGCGGCGGACGGCGCTCTCTACGAGGCAAAACGGAGCGGCCGGGACAGATTTGTCACGGCCGGGTAGTCCGTCCGTGACCGGCCCTCACAAGGGGACGCGCTCCCGACGCTCTTACCTTCCTGGGGATTAATCGATAAACAATTATCTATTACACTTGACAGTTCCCGGGGACCGGTGTAAAGTTAGGTAAGCCTAACAAAGTAAGGCATCCTGTAAGCGGAGGCTCACCGTGTCCGTAAATCAAGACACTATTACCGTCAGAGAGCTCTCTCCAGGGCAGACCGCAAAGGTCGCCGGTTACAACACCTCTGACGCCCATTATAGATCGAAGCTTCTTTCCATGGGACTCACCCGAGGGACGGAGCTCAGGCTCGTCAAAGTCGCCCCTCTCGGAGACCCCGTCGAAATCGAGGTTCGAGGTTACCGCCTCTCACTGAGAAAGAAGGAAGCAGAAGCGCTCCTATTGAAACGAAATGGAGCCTCCTAATGGGTGGCGTTGACTATACCGTAGCCCTGGCGGGAAACCCGAACAGCGGCAAGACCACCCTCTTTAACACCCTCACCGGCACCCACCAGCACGTGGGCAACTGGCCCGGAGTCACCGTTGAGCTCAAGGAGGGAGCCCTGGAGCTCAACCCGATTCAAAACTTCCTCGCCGCTCCCTTTACCGCGGGGACCGAGGAAGACCGCGCGACTCCTACCGCTGCGGTCATGCCGAGCCCGAAACGTACCCGGGTTCGCATTATCGATCTTCCCGGTATCTACAGCCTTGCCGCCTCCACCGAGGATGAGCGGGTCGCCCGGGATTACCTCCTCAGCGGCGATGCGGATCTGGTGATCGACGTGGTGGACGCCACGAACCTTCAGCGAAACCTCTACCTCACGAGCCAGCTCATCGAAATGGGCGTACCGGTCCTGGTGGTCCTCAATATGATGGACCGTGCCGAGAAGCAGGGACACAAAATAGAGATAGAGCACCTCTCCAAGCACCTGGGGGTGCCGGTAGTCCCCGCCTCGGCGCTCTGCCTCGGATCCGCCCAGAAGGTCCGGCACGCCATCGAAGAGGCTCTGGCGGAACCCCCGGAGTCAGCTGAGAAGGTACACTACCCAGAAACGCTCGAGCAGGTCGTAACCTCCTGGGAGCCGCGACTGAGCAGGGTGAGCTCGGAAATTGGTGCCTCCCCGCGATGGGTAGCGGTTAAGCTCCTAGAGGGCGAGCCCTGGGTGCGCCGGAGGGTCTTCGCCGCCGGAGCGATGACCGAGGAGTACCTGGGTAAAACCCGGGAGGCTCTGGAGCGGGAGCTCGACGACGAGCTCGACATCGTCATAGCCGACGCGAGATACGGCTTTATCCACGGTGTGACCAGAGACGTGGTCTCCGAGCGTCTCTCCAAGGAGAGCGTGACTGATCGAATAGACCGAATCGTCATGAGTCGATGGCTCGGAATCCCGACGTTCTTTGCGGTCATGTACGCCGTCTTCTGGGTGACTATCAATGTGGGCGGAGCCTTTATCGACTTTTTTGACACCCTTTTCGGAGCGCTCCTGGTGGATGGCCTCGGATCGGCTCTCCGTACCCTTGCGGCCCCGGAGTGGATAGTAACGCTCCTTGCCGACGGCATCGGCACCGGTATCCAGACCGTGGCGACCTTTATCCCGATCATTTTCACCATGTTTCTCATGCTCTCTCTCCTGGAGAACAGCGGGTATATGGCTCGAGCGGCCTTTGTAATGGATCGTTTTATGCGGCTCATCGGACTGCCGGGCAAGTCATTCGTGCCCATGATGGTAGGCTTCGGCTGTACGGTGCCGGCGATAGCCGGGACGCGAACGCTTGAGAGTAAGAAAGATCGGTACATGACCATCTTTATGGCACCCTTTATGTCCTGTGGAGCCCGACTTCCGGTCTACGCCCTCTTCGCGGCAGCCTTCTTTCCGGCGCAGGCGGGGTTTGTGGTCTTCTCCCTCTACGTAATCGGAATACTCCTCGCAATCCTCACCGGTCTGCTGCTCAAGCAGACGCTCTTTCGAGGCGAGACCTCCCATTTCGTGATGGAGTTACCTCCCTACCACGCCCCACACCTGCGAAGCCTCTGGACTCACACCTGGAACCGTCTCAAACTCTTTATCTGGCGCGCGGGGACGACTATCACCATCGCCGTGGCGCTCCTCTCACTCCTTGATACCATCGGGGTGGACGGCTCCATCGGTAACAGCGGCACGGAACGCTCCCTTCTCGCCTTCCTGGGAAAAGGGGCGACGCCGATTCTCGAGCCCATGGGCGTAGAAGAGGATAACTGGGAAGCGACGGTAGGTCTCTTTACCGGCATTTTCGCTAAGGAGGCTATTGTCGGGACCCTAAACTCTCTTTACGCCTCCGAGGCGGCAGGCGAGGCTCGACTGGCCGAGGCCGGCAGCCCCGGGCCGGAACAAGGCGCCCGGGGAGAGGAGCGCTTCAGGCTCTTGCCGGCTCTAGGAGAGTCCCTGGCGACAATTCCGGAAGCCTTTAGCGGTATTCTCGACACACTTCTCGATCCCCTGGGTATCTCCCTTGTCTCCGAGGAGGAGAGCACTATGGCGGCGGAGATCGCCGTAGGCGAGGGTATCTTCCCGCGGCTACGGGATAACTTTTCCCGCCCCGGGGCCTACGCCTACCTGCTCTTTGTCCTCATCTACTTCCCCTGTATGGCGTCCCTCGGGACGGCGATCAAGGAAATGAACACCTTCTTTGGGCTGCTTCTGGCAGTCTATACGACACTCCTCGCCTGGATCGTGGCCACCGGCTACTTCCAGATTGTTGGCGGTTTGGGGCTCCCGGGACTGCTCGTTCCGGGACTGATGCTCGCTGCCATGATCGCCGGGCTTGCGTTGGTCGGCCGGGTGTCCCGGCATCAGCTTGCGGAGGTTGAGTATGAGTGATTCACACCTTACCGAGAGCCAGCTTCACTACCTGCTTACGATCTACGAGCTATCGGAGGAGAACGGCGTTGCCCGCTCTCGGGAAATCGCGGAAAGCCTCGGTGTCAGCCGTCCTTCGGTGACCGGGGCGGTCCGAACTCTTGCGCAGCGGGGCTACGTCTACTACGAGCCTTACGGTCACGTTCGTCTCACCAAGGAGGGCGCGCAGGAAGCTCGGCAGGTGCTCCTACGCCACCGAGCAGCGTATGACTTCTTTGTCTCGGTCCTCGGCCTATCCGAAGACCGGGCTGACAAGATCGCCGGGGATCTCGAAAAGCGCTTGCCCGGGGACCTGCTCTGCCGACTTGTGCAGTTCAACGACTACTACAAGAAACGGAGCGAAGTCCCCTTCAGCTGGCAGCCTCACTGCACCGGTCTCTGTACTGCGCTTTACGGGGAGGGTCCGGATGAGCGGTGCCACAGAGAAGGGGCTGAGTACCACTATCAGGAAGCGGCACACACCCACTAAGAAGACACGGACTAACGAGGTCTGTTTAATGCCCGAGGCAGTTACGAGCTACTTCTTGTCCCGTCCGAATAGCCGCGGCAGAAAGCGACGCCGCCGGGAGGCCGATGGAGTGACCGGCTCCGGCTGTTTCGGAAGCTCGAGCTCCCTGTTCTCACCGAAGACGATAACAGAGTAGGCGAGCTCTCTTCGAGCATCGAAGACCGGAAAGACCCTACTCTGCTGCTCCCCCGTGCCGAGGTCGATCGCGGTGCCGTCTCGGTAGAAGTGATTAATCGCGGAGTCGAGGTCGAATTCCGGCAAGAGCTTTGTCACGTCGCGCCCGGTCAATTCCCCCCGCTTCGCCTCGTGCTTGTCGAGAAAGCTCTTGCTCGCCTGGAAGATCTCCCCTTTCGCATTTATGACCAGCAGAGGATCGGGGAGCAAATCGAGGAGAAACTGATTAAGTGCATTGAGCGATCCGATCCGGAGGCTCTTCTTCTGACTGATCTCCTCCATGCCCCGGTAGATTTCCGCCAGCTCCGATCCCAGGGAGCCGAGGCTCCTGCTTTCGAAAAACTCTCGTGTGGAAAAACCGCCCTGCCGCATCCGCTGCTCGGCGACTCGCAAGGTACGATTCAGGTTCTGACCCCGCCGAAAGAGGAGAACAGCTCCGGCGACCGCTGGAATAATGAGGACCACCGCGAGCATCAGGTATCGCTCCGCGGCGGCTTTGCTCTCCGGGAGCCCCCGCAGGGTGAGATAGCCGAAAATCCCGAGTCCCAGAATGAGCACCACAGTAAAGAGCAGGTACGAAACCAGGCCCCTTCTCTGAATCGCAACCATCAGCTACTCTCCGCCAGGTTTCGAAGCCGATCGATATCGTGATCCCTGCCCACCACTACCATGATGTCATTCTCCTTGAAAGTCGTTGAAGGCTGCGGGAAGTGAGCAGCCTGCCGGGTCTGGGTGTTGCCGTAGTCATCAACCTCCGTGGTGGTACGACGAATGAGGAGAACATTCACCCGGTACTTCTCTCTGAGCGAGAGTTCTTGGAGGGGGGTGTCAATGATCGACTTGGGGACGTAGAGCTCCGCCACGCTAATATCGTCCGCCACGGTGAGGCGTCTCAGGGCGTCCGGAGTTACAAGCTCCTCCGCGAGCTCCCGGCCTTGCTCGATTTCAACATTGACCACCCGATCTGCTCCCACCTTCCGGAGCACTTCCGCGTGGATCGGTGAGATCGCCCTGGCAATCACCACGGGAATCGAGAGACGCCCCTTGAGCAGGGCGGTCGCCAGGATGCTCGCCTCGATATTGTCTCCGATGGCTACAATCGCGGTTTCAACCCCTTCCATGGGCGCGTCTTCCAGGGCCGCGGGGTCCGTGGCGTCCAGCAGCACCGTCTGCGCCACCTGCTCCGCCACCGCCTCCACCAGGTCCCCCTGGTTGTCCATGGCCACGACCCGCATATTCCGGCTCGCGAGCTCGTTGCAAATGCTTCTTCCAAAGGCGCCCAGGCCAATTACCGCAAACGCTTTTTTCACTCTCTCTACCTCTCTATCCGACGGAAATATCCGCGGTGGGATAGCGAACCCGGAGTCGCTCTTCCTCCCTTGTGGAGGCGGAAAGAAGCGTCAACGGGCCTACCCTCCCGACGAACATAAGAAGAATTATGATGTACCGTCCCGCCTGGCTCAGACCTGAGGTGATTCCAGTGGAGAGTCCCACGGTCCCAAAAGCGCTCACACTCTCGAAGACAACCTCCAGGAGGGAGAAGGACTCGAAAATCGAGAGCAAGAAGGTACCGAGAAACACGGCGGTCACCCCGAAGAGGAGCACGCTAAAGGCGGAGGCGATTTGGTTTCGGCTTACCCTATGTCGAAAGAGGATCGAGTCTCTCGACCCTGTCCGGACGCTCCTTAGATAACTCCAGATCACCGCAACGGAGTTTACCTTTATTCCTCCTGCGGTGCTCCCGGAAGCACCACCGATAAACATGAAGAGCATCATCGCCAAGTAGGTGGCAGTCTGAAACTGGTCGAAAGGCAAGGTGTTGAATCCCGCGGTACGCAGGGTCACCGCTTGGAAGAGCGTGGCTAGTATCTGTTCGCCCAGGGAGAGCTCCGCCATCGCCTTTCCATGCTCCAGGAAATAAAAGATGAAAAACGAGGCGAGTAGCGCGACGCCGGTGACCGAAAGCACCGCCCGGGAACCCACGCCAAGGGGCCGGGCGCGACCGTTGCCATATCCCCGAGCCGGAACAAATAGACGCCAGAGGTCGGTTAGGACGACGAAACTGAGGCCTCCCGCAACAATGAGCGCCACGACGACCAAGTTGACCAGGGCGTTCGCGGAAAACTGCTCCAGGCTGGTGGTAAAGAGGGCAAAGCCGGCGTTACAAAATGCGCTTATCCCGTGAAAGAGTCCGTAGAACGCCGCATCTCCCAGGGCAAAACCCTCCTGATAGAAGGCGACGCCCAATAGAAGGGCCCCCACCCCCTCCAGACTCAAGGTGAAGCCCACGATTCGCAGCACCGCCCGACGGATCTCATCGATGTTGCCTTCTTCGAGCATGTAGCTGAGAAGCACCGTGTCCTCGTGACTGATCGAACGGCGAATAACAAAGATCGTAAAGTAGCTCAGGATCATAATGCCCAGGCCGCCGATCTGAATGAGCAGAACAATGATAATCCAGCCCCAGAGGGTAAAGGCCGTGGCGGTGTCCACCACGATGAGGCCGGTGACGCAAACCGCGCTGGTGGCAGTAAAGAGACTCTCCGTAAAGGAGAGGCCCATACCGTCGGTGGTAGTAAAGGGCATCATCAGGAGCAGCGTGCCCACGAGAATCACCATTGCGAAGCTCAGTACTACGGTCTGCGCGGGATGGTTGAGGACGCTTCGCATGAACTCCGATAGCCGTCGAAGCCGACTTATCACCTTCAGAGTGAGAAAAGCGTTTCGGATAATGATTACCGAGAGGTACCCGAGACTGCCGAGTTCCTCATTCACACCGGCAGCAAACTTCGAGTAGCCGAAGAGCGTAGCAAAAACGAGAAACGAGAGCAGCGAGAAAATGTGCTGCCGGAGATAGTTCTTTCTGACCGGAGCGCGGAGATACTCTTCGACTATCTCGAATGCGACGATGGCGATAATCGAGTAGTCCACGATGGCGATGAGAAGCCGCCAGAGTGGAGCGGTGAGCCCCATCTGCTCCAGGAAGAGCCCAACCACCCCGAGTAGAAGCACACCGGTGATCAGCTTTGTCCGCACATCCCCACTATACCCAAGATCTTCCTGCCGTGCATCACCAAGGTGATAGAGACCAGAAATACCGATAAAAACAATCAACTATTGCCTTCTGGAGTTTCTGCAAGTACGTTGGAATAGAGTACATCGGTCGGCCGACCGACTATAAGGAGGTAGCATGAATCGGGTACGGGTGTTGCCGGAGCTTCTGCTCAACACTCAGAAGAATGAGACGCTTCTGAACTATCCCGATGGCGAAGGTGGCTGGGAGCACTACTCCGCGGAGAAGGTGCGCTCCACCGTGGAGGCTCTCGCCCTCGGACTGCTGGAAGAAGGGTTGGAGCCCGGAGAGCCCGTGGGCCTCATTGCCCCGCCGAGCCCGGATTGGGTGATCGCTGATCTCGCGATTCAGTCCGCCGGAGGCGTCACGGTACCCATCTTTAAGCGAATCTCCCCGGAGAGCTACACCCACGAAATCAACGACTCCGGGCTCAGGCGGCTCTTCGTCGGCAATCCCGAGGAGATTCCAATGGCCATGGAGTACGCCGGGGAGCACGTGGAGATTATCACCTTCGGCTGTTGCTTCGACAACGACCGGTACCAGGAGATCCTGAAGAAAGGGCGCAGCCGCGCTCGAGGGAACCCGAAGGAGCTGGATGAGCGCATCAGGGGGCTCACCGAAGAAGGGCTGGCCACGATTATCTACACCAGCGGCAGCACCGGCCTCCCGAAAGGGGTGGAGCTTACGCAGCGCAACATCGCAAGCCAGATCGAGGCGTGCGCGACCGTTTTTTCCTTCGATCCCGGGAAGGACAGGATACTCTCCGCCCTCCCCCTGGCGCACATCTTCGAGCGAATGGTGATGTACTTCTACCTTAGCCAGGGGCTCTCGATTTACTTCGTGGACAACCCAAAGCAGCTCGGCGAGCAGGTAAAGGAAATCAAGCCCACGGCGATGACCGTAGTTCCTCGGATTATGGAGAAGGTCTACGACAAGATGCGAGAGAAGAGCGCCCGGATCAGCGGGCTCAAAGGCTTAATTGCCCGAGCCGCTGTCCGGCGAGCCCAGAGGAAGGACCCGGAGAACCCGCGCCGGAACCTCTTGGACCCGGTCTACGAGAAGATGGTGTATCCCACCCTTAGGGAAGGGCTCGGCGGCAAGCTCCGCACCGTCATAAGCGGCTCCGCCAAGCTTCCCCCGGACATCTGCCGATTCTTTGTCAACATCGGAGTGCCGGTCTACGAGGGATACGGTATGACCGAAGCCTCACCGGTGATTGCCGTAAACCATCCGGAAAAGCGCAGGATCGGGACAGTGGGGCCGATCCTCCCGGGAGTAGAGGTACGCATCAGCTCCGAGGGGGAGGTCCTCGCCCGGGGTCCCAATGTCATGCGAGGCTACCACAATCGACCGGACGCTACGGCGGAGACAATAACGGAAGAGGGTTGGCTCAAAACCGGTGATTTAGGATCTTTAGATGAGGAGGGCTTCCTCACCATAAAGGGACGGAAAAAGGAGATCTTCAAGAAGTCCACTGGTGAGTATGTTCCCCCGGCGCCGATTGAGCACGCTCTGAGCCGCCACAGCCTGGTGGAAACGGCGGTGATCTTTGCGGATAATCGCGCCTACGTAACAGCGCTGCTCTTTCCCGATATGGAGAAGGTACAGCAGGAAGCCGGCGAGGCCGGCCGTTCCGCTGAGGAATACCTAAAATCAGAAGAGGTCCAAGCCTCCTTGCGAGAGCATGTGGAAGAGGTCAACAGTCACCGGCACCACTGTGAGCGAGTGGAGCGGTTTCGAATACTCGACCACTCCGCGTCGGTGGATTCCGGAGAGCTTACGCCCACCCTCAAGATACGCCGAGAGGTAGTGGAGCAGCGGTACGACGAGTTGATTGAAGAGATGTACGAGAGCATACACGGCTGGAAATAGTCTGGAGGATGAGGTGAAAGAGAGAATCGCGATCATTGACGGCGTTAGAACGCCAATGGCTAAGGCTGGCACCGCACTCAAAGATCTCCCGGCGGACGACCTGGGAACCCCGGTGGTCCGAGAGGTCTTCGAGCGAAGCGGTCTCGAGCCGGAGGAAATCGACGAAGTCATAATCGGCAACGTCGCCCAACCCGCAAAGGCCGCGAACATCGCCCGGGTCATCGCGCTAAAAGCGGGACTCTCCAAGCACACGCCCGCATATACGGTCCATCGCAACTGCGCCAGCGGAATGGAGGCAATTACCGACGGAGCCCTCAAGATCGCCTCGGGCTACGCCTCGGTCATCCTTGCCGGCGGGGTGGAGAGCATGAGCAACATCCCTCTCATTTTCAACAAGGAGTACACGGAGTTCATGAACCGCCTCGCCCGGTCAAAGACGGGCTGGCAGAAACTAAAGAGCTTCCTGAGTTTCAGGCCCCGGATGCTCAAGCCGGAGATCGGGCTGATCCAGGGCCTTACCGACCCGATCAGCGGCATGATCATGGGACTTACCGCGGAGAACCTCGCCCGGGAATTTCAGATCCCCCGGAAAGAACAGGACGAGTTCGCTCTCCGCAGCCACCAGCGCGCCCTCCAAGCCTGGGAGGACGGAGTTTTTCAGGAGGAAGTGCTGCCGATCCCTACTGATGCAAGCTACGAGAATCTTCTCTACAAAGACGTTGGTCCCCGAGAGGGACAGACCATGGAGCAGCTCGGCAAGCTCAAGCCCTACTTCGACCGGCGCAACGGCACGGTCACCGTGGGTAACTCATCCCAGGTCACCGACGGCGCCGCGGCTGTGCTGCTCATGAGCGAAAAGGAAGCAAAGCGGCGGGGCTACGAGCCTCTCGGCTACCTAAGGGAGTTCGCCTACGCCGGCCTCGAGCCCGAGCGAATGGGCCTCGGTCCGGTCTACGCCACCAACAAGCTCATGGGCCGTAAGCGGATCAAGATGAGCGATTTCGAGTACATCGAAGTTAACGAGGCCTTCGCCGCTCAGGTCCTCGCCTGCCAGCGTGCCTTCGACTCCGCGGAGTTCTCGAAGACCTACCTCGATCGGAGCAGCAAGATCGGAACCCTGGACATGGAAAAGACCAATCTTCACGGCGGCGCCATCGCCCTCGGCCATCCCGTCGGGATGACCGGGACTCGCATCGTCATTCATACCCTGAAGGAGCTGCGCCGCTCCAGTAAGCAGACCGGCCTCGCCACCCTCTGCGTCGGTGGCGGGCAGGGCGCGGCACTTCTACTGGAGGTCGCTTAACCAATGGACCGGAACGCATTTACCCTAGAAGTAGACGAAGAACAGATTGCCACCCTCACCTTCGATGACGGCGAGGAGAAGGTAAACAAGCTCACCGCGAAGAATCTGCAAGAGCTCGAGGAGGTAGTCTCCGATCTCGAGGAGCGGGATGATATCAAGGCGCTAATACTCCGGAGCGGAAAGCGTGGCAACTTTATCGCCGGAGCTGACGTCGGAGAAATCGCCGATATCTCCGAGGAGAGTGAGGCCGCCGAGAAAGCCGGCGCGGGACAGGAGTTGCTGAACCGCATAGAGGACCTCCCTTTTACCACCGTTGCATTTATCCAGGGCGGTTGCTTTGGCGGCGGAACCGAGCTCGCCCTCGCCTGCGACTTCCGCATCGCTAGTGACCATCCCAAGACGGCGATCGGGCTACCGGAAGTAAATCTCGGCATTATTCCCGGCTTCGGCGGCACCTACAGGCTGCCGCGACGGGTGGGGCTCATGCACGCCCTCAGGATGATCACCTCCGGCAAGCCCGTGGACGCCAAGAAGGCCGCCAAGATCGGTCTCGCGGATAAGACCTACCCCGACGCCTTTCACGAGGAGTGGGGGCGATCCTTTATAAAGGATCTGGTTGGTCAGAAGCGTCCCGCGGCGGAGGCCAAAAAGCATAGAAAGAAAGGGCCTTTCAGCCTGCGCTTCCTGGAGGGCACCAGCCTCGGCCGCCGTATTCTCTTCTCTCGTACCAGGAAGGAGATTCTCAAGAAAACCGGCGGCAAATACCCCGCCCCGCTCAGAGCGGTATCGGTCATATCCCGAACCAACCGGGCGAGCCGAAAGAAGGCGTTGCAGACCGAGCGGAACGAGTTCGCCCGTCTCGCCGTGACCTCGGAGGCCAAGAACCTCACCGCCCTCTTCTTTGCCCGGGAGAAGGCAAAGCACCACCCGATAATCAGCGAAGGGCCCCGCCCCGCGCCGGTGGAGCGGGCGGCGGTTCTCGGCGCCGGAGTCATGGGCGGCAAGATCGCCTGGCTCTTTAGCAAGAACGACATCCCCGTGGTTATGAAGGACATCGCCTGGGAGGCGGTTCAGAAAGGGTACTCCGCGGCGAATGAGGTCTACCAGTTTCTCCGCAAGCGGGGTAAGTACTCCGCCGGAGACGTGAACCTCAAGATGAACAAGATCCACGGCACCCTGGACTACGAGACGATCGGCAGTCCCGATTTCGTCGTTGAGGCTGTGGTGGAAAAGATGGAAGTGAAGAAGCAGGTCTTGCGGGAGCTCGAGAGCCGAGTCGACCGGGGGGCAATTATCACTACCAACACCTCAGCTCTCTCGGTAAGCGAAATGGCCTCTGTCCTGGAGCATCGTGATCGCTTTGCGGGGATGCACTTCTTCAACCCCGTTAACCGCATGCCCCTGGTAGAGGTCATCAAGGGTAAGGAATCCTCCCGGGAGACTCTACAGCGGGTCGCCTCCGCGGCATTGGCTCTCGGAAAGACGCCGGTCATCGTTGCCGACGGGCCGGGCTTTCTCGTCAATCGCATCCTGATGCCCTACCTCAACGAAGCGCTCATTCTGCTCGACGAGGGAGTCTCCGTGGTTGAAACCGATCGGCAGTTCACCAGGTACGGGATGCCCATGGGCCCCTTCCGCCTGCTCGACGAGGTCGGTATCGACGTCGCCGCGGATGTGGCGGAAACCCTGATAAAGGCATTCTCCAACCGTATGGAGACCGGAGGATTTTTCGAGCGCGCGGCGGCGAAGGAAGACCTCCGCGGAAAGAAGAGCGGCAAAGGTTTCTACCTCTATCGCGGCAAGGGCAAGCAGATACCAAACCCGCAAATCACCAATCTCCGAGCCACCTCCATGAGCGCTACCGACGCGCCGAGCGCCTTCGACATTCTCCACCGACCGCTGTTGAGCATGGTGAACGAAGCCGCCCGATGTCTAGAAGAGAGAATCGTGGACTCCCCGGAGGAGCTCGACCTCGCAATGATCATGGGCACGGGATTTCCCGCCTTCCGGGGCGGCCTCCTGCGCTGGGCCGACAGCCTGGGCATGCAGGAGATTGACCGCCTTCTAAAGAGCTTCGCCGATCGGTACGGGAAGCGCTTCGAGCCGGCAAGGCTGATCGAGAGCCACCTGAAGGAGGGGCGGGGCTTCTACGGGTAAGCCGCCCCGCTCGTCCAGGTGCCCGAGCATGGTTTACCCTATTTCCAGACGGAGTCGAGGGCGTAGACTTTTAGCTCTTCGGCTTTCGCTCCGCCCTCGGTGGAGACACGGAGCCCACGGAGATAACCAGGCGGAAAGATCAAGTCAGTAGCGGAAACGAGTCCATCCTCCAGAAAGACCTCGATCGTTGATCGATCGAGAATAACCCGGATCGACCCTGTCTGCCTCGGCAGCTCCACTAGCGGTATGGCGCTCGGCCCCCCGAAGTAGGGAGAGAAGCCCGCTCCATCCACCCTGCTTCTGTCCATGTGCAGCAGTTCTTCGTCGAAGTCGACAGAGAGCTCCAGAACGCCACCTCCATCGAACTCGAAGGTCAACCGTACCACCCCCGCCCGGGGGTGCGCATCATCGGTGGCCTTCGGGCGCGGTCCCGCGACGTCCGGGCCGGGATCGGCGTCGGGAGTAAGGAGCCCGCAGATTTCCACGGCTCCACCACCCTCGAAGCGGTACTCCCCGGTTCCCGATGCGGAGTTGATTCTCTCACTTCGAAGCGTCTCGAGTTCCCGTACGGGCCTTTGGGTAAGTCGTACCCCCGCCCTGGTTCGTCGAAGCCCTAGCTCCCGGGGAAGAGACATCGTCCCTCGCCAGGGGTGCGTGGGGATCTTGCCTCCGTAGATCCACTGGCTCATCCAGGCGATCCAGACACGCCTGCCCTGCTCTTCCGGAAGGCCGGACCAGCTCTGGGCTGCGTAGAAATCTCGGCCCGAGTCCGCCCAGAGAATCTGCTCCCGGGGATTTTCATTCTCGAAACGCCAACCGTCGAAGTGACCAACAAAGTACTGGGTTCCGCCGGCGTCCTTCTGGGCCTGGTCACCGTCGCCGACGACGAGGACCCAGCGCCGCTGCGGATCGTCGGCCTGCTGCCGCCCGGGAGCGTCTCCGGTCCGAGATTCTTCCACGGGCAGCTCGAAGAGATCGGGACACTCCCAGATACCGGCGTGAGACCCCGCCTCGGCGCCGAAGGCGCTGGCGTACTCCCAGTCGAGAAGGTTAGCGCTCCGGTAGAAGAGCACCTCGTCCTCGTGGGCAACCACGAGAATCCAGCTCTCCGTCGGCCGGTGCCAGAGCACCTTGGGATCTCGAAAGTTCCCGCGGCCCGTATTGGGAATAACCGGATTTCCCTCGTAGAGCTCCCAGGTAATACCACGGTCCCGGCTGAAGGCCACGCTCTGGGCCTGCCGGGCGAAGTCCCGAGGGTCCACATTGGTGAAAAGCGCAACAAGACCGCCGGCTTCCCCAAAGAGTCCGGAGCTGTTCTCACTGTCCCGGACAACGGATCCGGAGAAGGGAAAGCCGAGCTCCGGATGGGGGCCAAGGGCAAGGGGAAGCTTTTCCCAGTGGAGCAGATCACTGCTCTTGGCGTGGGCCCAGGAAATAGCGCCCCAGTCAATCCCCTCGGGGTTGTACTGGTAGAAGAGATGGTACTCCCCGTCCAGGTAGATCGGACCATTGGGGTCGTTCATCCAATTCCGTTCGGGGGTGAAATGGACCTGCGGGCGGTATGGCTCGTCGTAACTCGGCAAGAGGGCTCCTTCCTACCGGGCACTCTACAGGTGAGCGGTTACCCTGGGAAGGGCCCGAGGGAAGCGCCTGAGCTCAGGCGCAAGCAATTACGCGCCGCCGATCCCCTTCATCACCTGCTCATGGACTCGCTCCAGGGAGCGCTCGAGCCCGCCTGAAGCTTGTTTCTGAACAAGCCGCGTCTCCTCGATCAGGTACTCGAGGAGAGCGCGTTCGGACTCCGGGATCTCCGCCCCGAACTCCTTCCGGACCGTCGCCACCGACGCCACGAGCTGAAAGAGACTGAGGCTCGTCTCGGTCATTCGCCGAAGAAAGAACTCCTCTCCGACCACCTTCTTGCCGAACTTCCACATTCCCCTCGCAAGAAGACGCTTGAAAATCGCTTCACTTCGCCCGGCGGTACGAATCGCTCGGTCCAGGAGCGCCTCCCCGAGGGTGGCTCGGCCCAACCCCGCGGGCCGGGAGACCCTCCAGAGCGCCTTGAGCTTGGCCAGGGGCGATGTGAGTTTACTCAGCCTCTTCCCCTCGTTCCGAAAGAGTGTGAGGGGCGGGTAGATCGAGTGAATTTCCGTTGTCCCCTCGAAAATGGTAGTCACCCGGAAGTCCCGCATCCGTTTCTCGTAGGGGAGTGTCGAGATGTAGCCCGCCCCTCCCGCAGCCTGCAGGGCGTCATAGAGCGTCTCCCAGCAGCGTGTGGTGCCGTAGAGCTTGCAGTGGGAGCTCTCGATCGCCACGCTCATAAGCGGGTCTTCTTCCAGCAGTCCGGCGGTAAAAAAGGTCATGTTCCTCGCGGCGAAGGCGTGGGCCTTCGCCTTCACCATCTTTTCCTGTATGAGCTGAAACTCCCGGATCGGAACGCCAAACTGCTTACGACTCTCGCCGCGCTTCGCCATGTCCTGCAAGGACTGGTTCATAAGACCCGCGGAGGCGGCACCGAGACCGAGACGTCCGTAGTTGAGAATGTTCATGGCGATCTTGAAGCCATCCCCGGGCTCACCGATCATATTCTCCACCGGGACCTGCACATCCTTGAAGCGAATCGGCGTAGTCGAGCTCACCTTGAGCCCCATCTTCGGCATGTCCTTGCCAACGGTAAGCCCTTCCCAGTCACGCTCGACGATAAATGCGCCCATTCGGCCCGGCTCCTTCTCCGGGTCGAGCTGGGCAAAGACAGTCATGCCTCCGGCGTAGTTCCCGTTAGTTATGTAGGTCTTGCTTCCATTGAGGATGTAGTGTGTTCCGGCCTCGTTGAGGCGGGCGGTGGTTTCAATGTTCTTAGCGTCCGAGCCGATCTTCGGTTCCGTAAGGGCGTAGGAGAAGATCATCTCCCCCGAGGCCGCCTTGGTGAGGTACTTCTTCTTCTGATCCTCGCTGCCGAAAAGTACAACCCCCTTCACCCCGATTGATAGATGCGCCAGGGGAACCAGGACGAGCGCCATATCGCGCCTGGCCATCTCCTCGACCACCCTGAGATACTCAGAAAGAGTGAAGCCGAGACCACCGTATTCTTCAGGAATTGTGAGTCCGAAGATACCAAGATCTTTGAGCTCCCCCAGGAGCTCCTGCGGAAGGCTGCCCGCCTCCTCCAGGGTCGCCGGATCAAAAGGTTTTGTGATCTCTTTGTACCGCTCCATAAAGGAGCTCACCTTCTTCTCGTCGATCCTGCCACCCGCAGTCTCCAGTCGCTTCTTATCCAGATGTCCATCGTAGAGCTGTTCCAAGAACCCGCCGGTTACCTCACGCATACCCCATCCTTTCGCACGCATCGTTGTCTCAGCAAAACCTACGGCTACTGACGATTTCGGTCAACAATTTCTCGTTCGGTCGGCCGGCTGAGCATTCGCAACCGGAGCGCCTACGCCCCCGGCTCGGCGGAAGCGGCGAAACCCGTCAGGCGAACGGCGATCTCCGTGCGGTTTCCGACATCGAGCTTTCGCATAATCCTGTAGAGGTGGTTCTTCACGGTACCCTCGGAAATGTAGAGCTCCGCCCCGATCTCCTTGTTGCTCTTACCGGTCGCCACGAGGCGAAGTATCTCCAGCTCCCGCCGGGAGATCCCGTATTGGGCGCGCAAGGTGTCCGGGTCCAAGGGGGTTAGCCGCGCCTCGCTGCGAAGAAACGCCATGGAAACCTTGAGGACAAAGAGATTGAAAATGACGAGCATTACACCGAGAGTACCAAGGGTGGATGCGAGATAGAGGAGCGTCTGGTTCGTGGCACCGCTTTGAAAAAGGGAGACGATAAAGCCGACCGGAGCAAAGTCCCGGGAGAGGATTACCTCCCGGTAGTGGAGGGTCTCCCCAAAGGTTATAAGAAAAAAGATCACGATCGCCCCCACCATCGCCCACGCTTCGCGATGGCCCTTTAGGGCCCAGGTAACAAAGCGAACCGACATTCCGAGGAGGGTGATCGACTTGACAATGTTGTAACTCGTAACGACCCGTGAATAGACCATGACCGGGAAGAAGAGGGCGACAAAAGCGTTGGCCGCCACGAACGCCGAGATCCCCCAAATCACCAGTCGAGGGACCACGCCCGGATAGGTACGATCCGCCACCCAGGCGAAGGTGACAAGAACGACCATCGCGGAGAGGTACTCTATCCGCAGCTGCAGCGCCCAGGGAAAGGTAGGTATGATTCGAGTCGTGAGAATCTGTCCGGTCACGAGAACCCGAAACACAAGGGCAACAAAGGCGATCCCAAGAAGGAGCGGCACTGCAATGCTCCGGTCCGGGTGGACTCTTTGATCCTTGTTCGCAGCGTAGAGAAACAGATTAAAAAGTCCCAAGGCGATGAAGCTGCCCAGGAGCAAGTAATCATAGGTGGTCTCGTGGGTGTCGAGCAGTGCGACTTGATCCGGGGTGCCGAGCTTGATCGCCTTCCACATACCTCCCCGACGGTGGTGAAAGTTGGAGACCTGCAGGACCAACCTGGTTGGGCCATCCCTTAGAGGAAACTCGGCCGTGTTCATGACGTAGTGCGGCCGGGACTCCCGCCGAGAAGCGCCGGGAACACCACTCTGAGCGAGGAGCTCTCCGTTTACCCAGAGCTTGTACGCCGTGGAAGCGTTCGGTATCCAGAGCGCCGCCCGCTCGAGCTGCTTCGGAAGGAGAAGCTCGACTACAAAGGTCGCGTAGCCGGTTCCTCCTACCGGTTCGCCTCGATGCTCCCAGCTGTTCCAGGTGTGCGGAATCGCAAAGCTGCCGTCTGCCCGCTTCCGGAGCTCCGAGATCGTTGATTCCTCCAAAGATGCGGGTTCCAGGAGCTGCTCCCAGAATATGAGCCAGTCGCCGCTGAGCTCGACGATGCCTTCTTGCGCAATAGGCCTAGAGCTGAAGTCAAGAATGCCGAGGCCCGACTGGGCCGGCGTATCTCCGGGAGCATGTCCCACAACGAAGAACATAAGAGCCACTGCTGCAAGAATGCGCACCGAATTCATCATCTTGTCACTCACCCGAATATACCGCCGCCCCTCCCCAGGCGCAATTAGTACTAAAGTTATAATGAATTTAGACCCCCAACGCCGCTACCGTAGAGGCATTAGGGAGGAACGTCGTGCTTGCAAAAAGACCTTTGGCCGGAGATCGGCTCAGACCTGTGTTGGTGCCAGTTATTGTGGCCCTCGGTATTCTCGTCGGATGTGCAAACCCCACAGGCTCCGACGCCGCGAGTGGCGCCGGCGGAGGAGGAACGGACGCGGGAGCCACGCAAGTCTCCAGGCCGCTCATCACGCCAGCCGAGACGGATCAGTTCTTAGAGGTCGAAGTGAGCATCTCCGTGGCGGAGAGCGAGGCCACCATACACTACACTACCGACGGTAGCGTCCCGACCACTGCCTCCCCCGTCTTTAACACCCCCATAGCTCTCGGTGTAGGGACCCACTCGGTTCGAGCTATGGCCGTGGCAGAGGGCCTCGACCAGAGCGAGGAGGCGTCGCGCAGCTATACAGTTGCGGACGGTATCCTCGTAACCTCCAACGCCGATAGTGGCGAAGGCACTCTACGGCAGGCGATGGCGGACGCTGATCCCGGCGATGAGATTCGCTTCGCGTCTGACATGACGATTGTTCTCGAGGGTGACCGCCGGGGGGTCGAGGTAGACAAGGACATTACCGTTAACGGCGTCGGACATACGGTGATCATCGAGGGAAGCGGAGCCCAGCGCCATTTCACGCACATGCCCGGCGGGCCCTACGACCTCACAATCGCCAACCTCACCCTTCGCAAAGGTGAGCCTCGCATGAGCAATCTGCTTCCCGGCGGGTCAATCTACATCGCAACGGGGAGCAGTGCCGCGATTGAAAACGTGACCTTCGAAGACAACCTCGGAACCAACGGTGGGGCAATCTTCGT
>CAYZHV010000020.1:0-27443 GCA_964478055.1 uncultured Spirochaetaceae bacterium
CGGTTTGTGGAACAAGCGATTGAGGATGAGCTGCGGTTGACCCGGAGCTGAGCTTCCAGGCTCTCTCTGACCTCCAGGAGGCGACGTTGACTCTCTTGCGGGACTTTATCGCGCACACGCTTGCGCAATGGGAGAGCGAGGAAAGGTAGCAATGCGTGGCAGAACCGAAAGATCCGACACACCGCTTCGCCCTTTACCTAACGGCTTCCACGATCGAGTCGAGGGGATGCTCTACGGGCTTGCGATCGGCGACTCCCTCGGCAATACAAGCGAGAGTATGACGCCTGGGACAAGGCGGGCCCGGTATGGTGAGATTACCGGCTACCTGCCGAACCGTTACCTCGCCGGCAAGCGGGGAGGAACGCCGAGCGATGACACGCAGATGGCCTTTTGGACCCTCGAGCACCTCCTGAGGCACCGGGACATTCTGCCGCGGAAGCTGGCGGCCACCTTTGCCTCCCACCGGATCTTCGGCATCGGGAGCACCGTTCGGGAGTTCCTCTCGACCTACAAGGCGAACCGCCGGGATGACTGGCGCCGCTGGGGACGGGCCTCTGCGGGCAACGGCGCCCTCATGCGGATCGCGCCGCTTGCGATCGCACCCTGGTTGATCGGAGGTGAAGGTGAAGGAGGGAGCCCCCAGGCACCGTTGACCGACCTCACCCTCAAGGCGGCGTCGCTTACCCACAACGACCCGATGAGTAACGGCGCCTCGGTGGCGATGACGCTTATCTGCTATGAGCTGCTTACCGGCTCCGGCGACCCGGGGCAGCCGCTGTGGTGGCTGGATCGGTGGATCGAGCTCTCGACCCCGGTGGAGGGTGGGCGTGCGTACCGTCCACGGGGTGGCGCCTTTCGCAGGTTCACGGGCCCCCTGCGGGAGTTCCTTGACTCCGAGGTGCGCGCCGCCTGGGAGCGGGGAGATGAGGTCGTGGATGCGTGCAACCGGTGGTACTCGGGGGCTTATCTCCTCGAGACGGTGCCGTCGGTGCTCTACATCCTGATGCGCCACGGCGCGGACCCCAGGGAGGCGATCCTCCGGGCGGTTAACGACACCAAAGACAACGACACCATTGCCGCGATCGTCGGTGCGGCAGTCGGTGCGGCCCACGGCCTCTCCCGGCTGCCGCAGGAGTGGGTCTCCGGCCTCGCCGGCCAGGTAACCGGCGACGACGACGGCACGGTACAGCGGCTGGTCGGGGAGGCTGTGGAAGCGTTGCGGTAGGTCCCCGCGGCGGCGAAGCGTTGGGGCGGAGTACCCGGTCCGCGACGGACTGGACCAACGCGGCGGGAAGTTGGGATGCGCCCGTTTCCAAGTAATAGGGGGCCGCCCTGTGACGTGATGGTTCGCGGAGCATTACGGCAACGCAAGGAGTATCCCTGGGCAAGGCGATATCCATATTCGCTCGCAGAGGCATCGGGGTCGGCTTGGACGCCATACTCCGCAGTTCATCGCTCTCCTTGGTCGGCAGAGGGTGTGGTTGGCGGATAGAGGGAGCCGAGGTGCTCTTTCATCCGTCCGATATGGGATGAGTTGGCCTCCCGGCTCGGATACGACTATACTTGGCACATGAAGAATCTGATGGATCGGATCGAGATCAATCCAGGCGTCCGGTCCGGGAAACCTTGCATTCAGGGTAGCCGTGTCACGGTGTACGATGTCCTGGAGTATCTGGCGTCTGGTATGTCGCCGGAGGAGATTCTCCATGAGTTTCCTGAGCTTACGCGCGACGATATCCGAGCAGTTCTGAAATTCGCTGCCGAGCGTGAGCATCGGCTTGCCTCCAGCTGGTAATGAAACTGCTGTTCGACCAGAACTTACCCCGGAGTCTGGTGAAACGGTTTGACGAGTCATTTCCCGACTCTGCACACGTTGTGACGCTCGGTCTTTCAACGGCAACGGATGCATCAATCTATGAGCATGCTCGTGACAACGGGTATGCGATCGTCTCGAAAGACAGCGATTTTCGCCAGCTCAGCTTTGTTCTAGGGGCCCCACCGAAGGTTATCTGGCTCCGAGTCGGAAACAGCTCCGTGACGGAACTCGTCGAGATATTCGGGAAAGGCAAGTTCCTTCTCCGTGTAGAAGACCCTGTAGTCCCGGATATCCCAGGACTCGTAAACCTTCTTGTAAGCCCCACCGTCGTCGATGCCGCAGGTGCGGCGAACCTTCTTGGACGCCTTACGCTTGGCCCAGGGATAGTAGTTTAGCTGAGGTAGAAAACGTGTGGAGATCGTCTTTTCGATGAGCTCCTGCGTGTTCTCCGGAACGCTCCTGGGGTATTCTCCGGTCGACGGTGGACTGAAACTACAGAAGAGGAGCCCCACGGTGACCCCATTGCGCCTCTTTGATAGACTTAGCTCACATCGGTTACCAATCCAGGGAGGATGTTTGAATGGCGGCGATAATGCTTTGCATAGATTTTTCTCGACTAACCAAGAGGAGCGTGGAGGCTGCTATAGATCTAGGCCGTGCACTACAGTTGCCGATTCACATTGTCCACGTTCGCACCGGATCTACAGCGACCAAGCACGTCGTTACCTCCGATCAGTACAGACAGTTTCGAGCAAAGGAAGCAGCAAGTGATACGCAAGCGTTCACCACTGTTGTATCAGCCGTGAAGGAAACGGGGCTTCCTGTAACATCGCACATATCCCGGGGCGATATTGTTGATGTTCTCGTAAGTCAGGCCCAGTCGGTTAACGCCCGTTACATAGTGATGGGCTCCCACGGAACCGGCGGTATGCGTCACCTTGTGGTAGGCAGCGTGGCGGGCGGGGTGCTGAAAGAACTGGACATACCGGTGCTGCTTGTTCCGTCTGAAAAAGAGGTGTGAAGGTGAGAGCTGCTCCACCTTGTCGCCGCTAGCGGGCACAAAAAAGCGGACCCCCTGAAAGAGTCCGCTTTCGTGTAGTCTAGGTGGTAGATACTACCAGCGACCGCCGCCGCGGTTATCGTTACGAGGCTTTGCCTCGTTGACCTTGAGTTGACGACCGTCTACTTCCTGGCCGTTGAGTGCGTTTTCGGCGTTTCGCGCTTCTTCCTCGCTAGACATTTCGACAAAGCCGAAACCGCGTGAGCGGCCGGTGTCGCGGTCCGTAACGACGTTTGCGGATACAACTTCGCCGTGTTGGGCAAAGAGTTCGCGGAGGTCGTTCTCCTGAGTGTCGAAGCTGAGGTTGCCGACGTAAAGTTTACTAGCCATGATAATCTCCTTCTGCTCGAGGCAGACAAACAAATCTCTCTTACGGAATGCGGAGTGCTTTGTCTGTCTTGAACCAGGATATGGAAAGCAGAGTACGGCAGTCGCTGAAACCGAAAAGGTGTGGCCATAGTATCATTAGTTTCCGAAAGACGCAAGTGGCCAAAGGTGTGAAGTTTCTGCGCTCACTCGCCGGATAAAGCGCTCCACACCCTGGTGGTAGGTTTCCGGGTCGTCCCACATGGCCATGTGGCTTCCGTCGGGGCAGTAGAGGTACTCGCCCTTCGGGAGTTCCCGGGCCATCCATTCCATGTAGCGGGGATCCATGGTGTCGTGCTCGGCCCCGATGACGAGGGTGGGGACGGTGATCCGGGAAAGGTCCGCGGATCGGTCCCAGGTCGCGAGGGTGCCGCTGATGCCGAACTCGCTGGGCCCCTGCATGTAGACGTAGAGATCCTGATTGATGTTGCGGAAGGCGCGCTCGACTTCCTCAGGCCACTGCTCCGCGGGTTTACGCAGGACATGTTTTTCGTAGTGGTGGGGGATGAGGAGGTTCATATATTCTTCGCTCTCGTAGTCTCCGGCGGCCTCGAGCTCCCGGACGCGCTCTAGGACGGCCGGGTCCATCTGGGAGGCGAGGACCTCGTCAGCGTATCGTTTGTAGGCGGGGCAGCTTGCCATCATGTTGGAGATGATGAGCCCTTTGAGGGCGTCTCCGTGGGCGAGAGCGTACTCGGTGGCCAGGATTCCGCCCCAGGAGTGGCCGAGGAGGAAGAAGTTGCTCGCATCGAGATCGAGGGCTTTGCGAACCTGCTCTACTTCGTCGACGAAGCGGGGGATGGTCCAGTAGGAGCGGTCCGCGGGATTGTCGGAGTTCGCCGAGCCGAGCTGGTCGTAGTAGATAAACTCGATATCTTCCGGAAACCACGCCTCGAAGCTCCTGAAGTAGTCGTGGGTTGCCCCGGGGCCGCCGTGCAGGAGCAGGAGCCGCATGGAAGGGCTGGAGCCGTTGCTTTGGGTCCACACATGCTTGGTGCCGCCAGGGGTTTCGATGGGAATACGTTTGGTCTGCTTTTCTGCCATGAGATGCCTCCGTGGGTTGGTGTGAAGGGCCTCTGGGGGCCGCTGGAGATTATTCTCTCGCGGTTTGGTGGACGGGGCAAGGTGGGGTTTCCCATCCTGGGGTAATTGCCGGGGATGGCCCGGGGGCGCGGCCGCGGCCTAGGAGCTTATTGGATCAACTCGACGAAGCGTGCCGGTGTGACGACCGGTATGCCCTCGATCGTGCCCAGGCTGATCAGGTGATTGTCGCCGCTGACGATGAGATCCGCAGCGGCCTCTACTGCACAGTCGACGACGGCATTGTCGTCAGGATCATTTAGGATGAGCTTGTGCTGTTTTGTAGGATGCACAATGTGGGCGTGGGACTCCATGTCCCGGACGAGAATATCGACTGCTCCAACAGTTAGGCCGAATTTGCTTCGAGAGAGCACCGCCTCGTACTCCTTTAGGATCGCTGGCGACAACGCGAGTGTGAACCTTCGATCGATCGCAGAGTCCATAAGTCGCCCTGGCACGCCGCGGAAGAGGGTAGCGGAGACGAGGACATTTGTGTCCACGGTCGCGATCATCTACTCGTGTTCTTCTCGGCCCGGTAGGCTGCGATCTCCGCTGCGACGTCTTCTTCGGTGATGCCCCGCTCGGACGCGACTTGACGCATCGAATCGACGATGGCCGTCATGCGCTTCTTTCGATCGATGTAGAGCCGAGCAGCTTCGCGAAGGAGCTCCGAGCGGGACCGTGATTCCGAGCGAGCTACTTGATCGATTTCACGCAGAAGGTCTTCGCGGAAGGAGATGTTTACGGCGGTGGTCTTATCTGCCATGTGAAGATTATACATACAAGATTTGTATGACGCAACGTATTGTTCTACGAGGTAGCGGTGGCCGGTGGCGCGGACTACTCGGTAACCGGAAACGAGCGCCACTTCCCTGGATCAGCCGAGGAACTGATAGAGTGTAAGTCGGGTCGTGATAACAACTACGCCTCCGCCCCACATCCACTGGAGTGTAGAAAAGCGGCGATCCATGCTGTGCTGCATGTTCTCGAACCGTTTGTCCACGGCCTCGAATCGCTTATCGACAGCCTCGAAGCCCTGCTTCATGAGCTCCCGCTGCGCCTTGAGCTCCTGCTCAACGACGAGCATGCGCTCGTTGAGATCACGGTTCGGCGGCTGCGAGCTCCGTACCCAGTCGGGTAGCTGGCTCTTTACGCGCTCAACGATTTGGTCGATCTGACTCTGGGTCAACTCCATTGCAGGATCTCCCATGCCCTCTTCCACCTACTCTATACATACCGGACTCCCGGGGCAACTGCTTCAGTTAATGGTGCGGTTCGCTTGTGGGGGGGCGCCGTCGGGTCCTACACTAAGTCTATGGAACTGCAGACCGAACGGCTCTCCCTGGTGCCCTTCAGTGTCGAGCTCGCTGAACCCCTTGCAAAGCTCTACACCGCCGACTGGCCGAACCTGGCCCCCTGGTCTCCGGAGAGAGACTCGTCCTTCTTCACCACCGAAGGGCAGTTGGAGCGGCTCAGCGAGCGGATCGAGGCTGCCGAGGGAGGCACGGAGTCCTCATTTGCGGTCTACGTGAAAGAGAGTGGCGAGCTGATCGGAACGGTTGAGGTGACCGAGATCGTCCGGGGGCCCCTTCAACAGGCGTTTTTGGGATACTGGATCGCCGCCTTCTCGGGCGGGCGGGGATTCGCTACTGAAGCGGTGAAGCGTGTGGCGGACTACGCCTTGGAGGAGCTGGAACTCCATCGCCTCGAGGCGGGTATTATGCCGAGGAATGTGCGGTCCATCCGGGTTATCGAAAAGGCAGGGTTCTGGTGCGAAGGGGTTTCCCACTCCTTTCTGCAGATAGCCGGGGTTTGGGAGGATATGTTGCGTTACGTGCGTTTCGGGAGGCCCGCCTCTTCGACGGAGAAATCGACCCGCGCCGTCGAGGGAGATAATCCCACGACGGCCGGGCAGCATCCGCGATGAAATGCCAGGTCTACCAGTTCGTGGTAACGAGGAACCGCGAGAAGTAGCGGCCTACTCCGTGTCCGTAGTGCTCGAGGAAGCTTCTGGCCGCTTCCACAGCGGAGGCTCTGGGATTCTTCTCTTTGAGGTACGCCCAGTGGTCGGAAACCGCCAGGTAGAGGTCTCCGATCTTCTGATCCCCAAAAGCGCGTCTATATCCACGACTGGAGATCGACCGATAGAGAGGGAGAAAGACTTCCTCATGCCAGGAAAAGACATAGTCGAACCAGTCTGCGCGAATGTTGTGCTTTTTCTCCAGCAGAGCTTTGTGGGTATCGATGTGTTCCAGAATGGTGTCCCAACCGTTGTCCCCGGAGAAATCGAGCTGGTATACACGCAGCACTCCCTTTGCGTCGTTTATGCGATTATCTTTTACTCGGGCAGTGTTCATTGGTCATCTCCTTCTTCGGTATCTTGTTCTCGTGTTCAACCGATGGGTGTAATATAGAGCAATTTTTATCGATAGTCAAGTATCTAATTACTGGAAAGGTCATCTTTTTCAGGCTGTCGGTGATCAGTGCCGGAATGGCCGGTTTTCAAGGTCCGGGAGTGACACATTCGACACCCCGTTGTGTTACACAGGTCAAAGTGCGGTGGCGAGTCTGAAGGCCATCGTCAGAGGCAAGGGGAGCACCCCGGGAGGCAATTTGTGAAGACAGTTCTCTACTATTTCTCTGCTACAGGTAATTCCCTGGCCGTGGCAAAGGGGATCCAGGACGGCCTTGGTGACTGCGACTTGGTTTCGATTCCCCAGGCGATGGCGGAAGATACCGGAGACGGCGTTGGCGGATTTCGCAGCGGGGCGACTACCGGGGCCGCCCCGCAGGAGTCCGCGCCGAAAAATGCCTCGGCGATCGGCATCGTGACTCCCATTTACATGCACAACATGCCCCACATCGTCGCACGCTTTATTGAGCGCATCGCGGAGCCGGAGTACCTCTTTATGGTCTATACCGGCGGCGGAGATCTTGGAGCAGGTGTTGGCAAGACCCGGAAGCTCTTCGAACGTCTCGGGCTGAATCTGTCGGCCTTTTTCAACGTTGCCATGCCCTCGAACTACACCCCCTTCGGTAGTCCGGAGGAGGAGAAGCAGAAAGAGCTCCTGAGCGCCGCGGAGGGCCGAATCGAAGAGATCGTGGAGACCGTGAAGAGCAGGTCCGTGCACTTTGACGGAAGCGGCACCTCCTTTCTAAACAGCTATCTCTTTCCCGGTCCTCTCTACCAGCTCGGATATCGCCAGATCCCGACAATGGACCGCAGCTTCGCCGCCGACGACCGGTGCACGAGCTGCGGAATCTGCGAGCAGATCTGTCCGGTGGGCAACATCTCCCTCATTGACGGCCGGCCGGTCTGGAATCACCAGTGCGAGCAATGTTTTGCCTGCCTCCAGTGGTGCCCGGCAGAGGCGATCGAGTACGGCAAGAGGACCCGCGGTGTGGACCGGTATCATCATCCGGAGATTTTGCTGAAGGAGATCAAGGAGAGCGCTCCGAGGTACTGAGGTCAGCGACACGGGACCGGGCTACCCCGGGGTTACAACACCTGCCGACACTCTGGTAGCGCCTGGCCGAGGGCTGTGCACCACACGTTTCATCTATAACAATCTGAGGTTGCTATACCGCCTGCTTCAGCGGGAAGCGGCTACTATCTCGATTTTACCAGCTAACCGGGGGAACAGATTCCAGCGGATCGCCCACACGCAATCCCCCGGCGAAGCCGCTAAGGCGGCTTCGCGGGGGTTGTAAGTTTGTGAACCGGCACAGCCCTTCCTCAATTACACAGTGTTAGTATCGTTCGCCTTCCACACCTTGATCGATAAGGGACTCGAGACGGTCTATCTGTTCCGACGCCAAAGTAATGTTCTGTGACGCCCAGTTTTCCTCTAGACGTTCAATGCTCCGTGTCCCGGGTATCGCCGTGACGTTTCGCGACAGTAGCCACGTCAACGCGACCTGAGCCGGTGTGGCCTCGATTTCTTCTGCGACTTCAGCTACGACGGCGGCCAGCCGGCTATTCCTGGCGATTGCTTCCTCGGTAAACCGCGGGTTTTCTAACCTGAAATCTCCAGGCTGCAAATCGCGTCGAGACCGGATTGCCCCGGATAGAAACCCTCGACCAAGGGGGGAGTAGGCGACAAAACCGATGTTAAGCCGCCTGATTATCGGTAGAATGGCTTCCTCCACATCCCTGGACCACAAGGAGTACTCAGTCTGGAGAGCGGTGATCGGGTGAACCTCCTGGGCACGGACTATCGTTTCCGGGTCCGCCTCGGAGAGGCCGATGTAACGTACCTTCCCCGCTTTTACGAGGTCAGCCATGGCACCAACCGTTTCCTCTATGGGCGTCTCGGGGTCCACTCGGTGCTGGTAGTAGAGGTCGATGTAGTCCGTCCCTAACCGTTTTAGCGAGGCGTCGCAGCTTGCCTTTACGTAATCACTGCTTCCTCTAATACCCTGCCAGCTACCGTCTTCGCCTCGGGAAACCCCGAATTTGGTCGCCAAGGTGATTTTCCCCCGACGTCCCTTGAGTGCCTTTGACAGCAGGATCTCGTTCCTAAAGGGGCCATACATGTCTGCGGTATCCCAGAACGTGCATCCGATCTCTGCTGCCCGATCGAGTACGCTCAGATTCTGGGCTTCCGAGGAGGAGCCGTAGAATTCCGACATTCCCATGCAGCCCAGGCCGATTGCCGGCACCCGAAGCCCCTGCGATCCGAGATTAACTTCCTTCATGAGTGCACCTCCGTTCCAATCATCCGGTCCCTTCCGCGGTTTTCAACCGTCTCTGCTCGAAAACTCAATACGTTTAGACTCTAACCGGCACAGGTTTACGATGCGTGCCAGTTCCTCCAAATCGCTTGCCTATTCCTACCGATTTGAGGAGGAAGTCGTCCTATCCCGCGGAGTCTGGTTTATGATGTCACCAGGAGTGTGGACGTGGACCTTGACGGACTTATCAAAGAAGCGTATCGCCGTGGTTTTGCCGACCAAGAGGGAGATGCGGAAACCGCATATCCCATGGAGCGCCTCGTGGTTCTTCGCCGGGACAAAGCAAGCTCCCTCGAAGCGTCCTTATACGAACCCGTCCTCTGCCTGATTCTCCAGGGCCGGAAAGAGGTGTCCATCGGAGAAGAGTCCTTCTCGTTCGGCCCCGGCGAATGCCTCCTGGTAACTCATGATCTGCCGGTCTACTCCAGAATCACGGAAGTACCGTACTTGGCGCTGGTATTCGAGATCGATCTCTCCACCATCAGGAAGCTCTACGATGAGCTTCAGCAGTCGGCGATCGAGACTGGGCGCGCTCGCGCAGCCGAGACGTACCGAGCCGATCCGGGGCTGCTAGATGCGTTGCGTAGGTACCTCGAGCTGGCCGATTCGACCGCGGATGGGAAGGTGCTCGGCCCCCTCATCTCGAAGGAGATCCATTACCGGCTGCTCACAGCTCCGTTTGGCGGTATGCTGCGCACGCTCATTCGTCACGACAGTCATGCGAGCGCTATTGCCCGTGCCATTGGACACATCCGCGGTAATCTGCCTTCGCCGATTGCAATCCCGGATCTCGCCCGACGAGTAGGAATGAGCACGTCGGCGTTTCACAAGCACTTCAGGGCGGTTACCTCCCTGACACCGCTGCAATATCAGAAAGAGCTTCGCCTGATCAGGGCGCGGGAGCTTCTGAAAACTGGTGGAGCCTCCGTAACCACCGCAGCCTTTGCCGTGGGGTACGAGAGCCCGAGCCAGTTCAGCCGCGAGTACGCCCGCAAGTACGGAGTGCCCCCGAGTCGAGACATGTGTAGTGTCCACAACCCTGCGGGTAGATTGGACCTAAACCATACCTATGCAGTGACTTAGACCTTCGGCACAGCCGAGAGCCAGATCATTGGTGGTGTGAAGGCATAACCGGTCTCAGTGGAAGGAGTTATGCCGATTTGACCCGCAGAGTTGTGGACAGTAAAGAAGGTTTTGCTATACAGGAATACATAAATATGGTAATATTGCTACCATGAAGACGACAATCGATCTCCCGGATGTTCTTTATAGGCGACTGAAGGTTCGGGCTGCCGAGTCGGATGTTACGATCCGCGAGTTAGTGATACACGGAATCGAACGCGAGCTTGCCGGCGAAGAGCAACGACCGATGGGGGGTCAGAACAAGCAAGACGCGCGGGAGCGACATTCATATACCGACGATAAGGGTTGGCCTGTTCTCAAGCGTCCGGCGAGTCAGCAGACGGTGGTTACTAACGAGTTCGTTAATCGCCTTCGAGAAGAACAAGGGGTTTAGAACCCGTGGCATATCTACTCGACGTCAATGTGCTGATAGCCCGGACCGACCCATGGCATGAGGCGAACGGTGCGGTGAGCGCGTGGCTCGATCGCGTATCCGGGGAGCGTTTGCTTTTCTGTCCTTTAGTGGAAAACGGATTTCTACGGGTTTATGGTCATCCCAATTACCCCGGTGGCCCCGGCAGCCCCGAAAAAGCAGCCATAGACTTGCACAGTATGCTGAAGCTGCCTGACGCTCAGTTCGTTTTTGAAGATCTGTCGATCCGAGACCAGAAGATCTTTCGCTCCCTCGAGAGCCTTACGCCGCGACAGCTCACCGATGTCTACTTATTAGGCCTCTCTGTCTCCAAAGGCGCCCGGTTCGCCACCTTGGATGGGGGTCTACCGGCCAACGCGGTGCGAGGTGGCTCGGACGCGTTGACCGTGATCGCCTGAAGCGTCTTTGAGCGCGACCTACCACCAGGTCACCGCCTCGGGCCCGTTATTCAACGCTATACTTTGTCTTGAGGTTCCCGATCGTCCCATCTTGTTCGAGGGCGGTAACTGCAGCGTCGAGGGCTGTCTTTAGTTCGCTATTGCCTTTTCTTACAAAAAAGGCGACGGGGGTGGTCTCACTGCCGACACCGTCGGGGAGATGGGGGGTAATGAAGTCTACAACCTCCTCTCTCTTGGTGAGTACCCAGAAGTTGCCGATGACTACATCGACATCTCCCTGATCCAAGGCGTCAGCAAAGGCTTGAAAGAACTCACTAATGGTATTCGGGTCCTCGATATCCTCAAAGCTTGGTTCGGGATAATCCACCTTACTATAGCGAATCGCAAAACCTGTGCGCTGGCCTACCGCTTCAATTAGTTCCTTTTCCAGAGATGGAGCGGCGTTTCCGCTTTCGTCAACGGTGAATACCCCCTGACCGGGCTCCTGATGATGACCAACCACAAGAGTGGGGTCACCGGAGGAACTAGCCTCTTCGCATCCGAGTAGAAGAAACCCGGATAGAATAGCCATCACAACAATCATAACAATTTTAGTATTCATTGAGTTTTTCTTCATATAAGAATTGTAAGCGGCCGGATTGGCGAAAGCAAGCATTTGCTTTTTGGTGTAGTTCGCCGCGTCCGTGGCTCGGCTACGGTTGATACCACCCGCTGGCGGCTGTACACTGACCCCGCGTGATGTGGAGGGATCTATGTTGACCGACCCCGCCTTTGTCTGGGGCGTTGCAGGTCTTGTTCTCCTGGTATCGGAACTCTTGGTGCCGGGATTTGTGGTGTTCTTTTTCGGCCTCGGTGCCCTGGTGACGGCGGTCGCCTCTCTGATCCTCCCTCCGGTTGCCGGCAGCCTTGCGCTCCAGGGTATTGTCTGGGCCCTGGGCTCTATTCTCTCACTGAGCTTCTTGCGCCGGCGTTTTTCCCGGGTATTCCGTGGGGGCACGGTAGAGCCCATGGGGGAGGCGGATATCGGCCGGACCGTGGTGGTCACCGAGCGGATTACGCCGGATGCTCCGGGGCGGGTACGCTTTCAGGGCACGAGCTGGAAAGCTATCAGCTATACCGAGACCTTTGAGCCCGGGGAAAAGGCGCAAATTGTACAGGAAGACAATCTCACCCTAGTTGTGACCGAACCTTTCTTAAAGGAATAGGAGGACATCATGTCCGTGGTTCTCGTCTATCTTCTCGCGGCTCTTGTGATCTTCATCTTTTTTAAGCTGATCCACATTGTGCCGGAGTCGGAAACATATCTGGTCGAGCAGTTCGGCAAGTACAAGCGAACTCTCGGCTCTGGTCTTCATCTCATTATCCCGGTGGTTCAGCGGATCGCCTACAAGATCGAGATGCGGGAGCAGGTGATCGATGTGGAGCCGCAGCTCTGCATTACCAGCGACAATGTACAGGTCCTGGTGGACGGAATTCTCTACCTGAAAGTGGTGGACCCGATCCGCGCGAGCTACGGCATAGAGCATTACGCCTACGCCACCGCCCAACTCGCCCAGACGACGATGCGCTCGGAGATCGGCAAGCTCGACCTCGACCGCTCCTTCTCCGAACGGGAGGCGGTTAACGACGCCATCGTCAAGGCGGTGGACGAGGCGTCTGACCCCTGGGGGATCAAGGTGACCCGCTACGAGGTCAAGAACATAACCCCCACCGAGGGCGTGCAGGAGGCGATGGAGCAGCAGATGCGCGCAGAGCGGGAGAAGCGCGCGGAGATTCTCGCCAGTGAGGGCGAGCGGGAGAGCAGGATTAACGTCTCCCGCGGGGAGCGGCAGTACGCGATCAATGTGAGTGAAGGTGAACGGCAGCGCCGTATAAACGAGTCCGAGGGGCGGGCTAAGGCGACCGAAATTGTGGCGGAGGCGACTGCCGAAGGGTTGCGCCTCGTGGCCGGAGCTATCAGCCGACCCGGAGGACGGAGCGCCGTCTCCCTCCGCCTGGCCGACCAGTATTTGGCGCGGTTCGGCAAGATCCTCGAGACCAGCGAGGTCTCTCTGGTGCCTGCGGAGCTCGCGGATCTCAAAGGGCTTATCGAGTCCCTCGGGCCCCTGGGCGGCAAAGGAGGCGCATCATGAATCCCTTTCTTCCGCTCCTAATCCTTGCAGGACTTTTCGGTCTCGTCTTTGTCTTTATGCTCTTTCGCAGCATTCGTATCGTCCCGGCCCAGAGTGCCCTGGTCGTGGAGCGCCTGGGCAAGTACGTCAAAACCCTGGAGGCAGGGTTTCACGTACTGGTGCCCTTTATAGACCGGGTGCGTTACAAGCACTCTCTCAAGGAGCAGGCGATAGACGTGCCGGCGCAGGAGTGCTTTACCTGGGACAACGTCAAGGTCGAGGTGGACGGCGTTCTCTATGTGCGAATCGTCGATCCCAAGAAGGCGAGCTATGGCATTACCAACGCCCAGTACGCCACGATTCAGCTTGCCCAAACCACCATGCGCTCGGTGATTGGGCAGCTGGAGCTGGACAAGAGTTTTGAGGAGCGCAGCCGCATCAATGCGGAGGTGGTGACCGCCGTGGACGAGGCGTCGGACCCCTGGGGTGTTAAGGTCTCCCGGTACGAGGTGCAGAACATAACCGTCTCCGACACGATCCTCGAGGCGATGGAAGTGCAAATGCGGGCCGAGCGGGTCAAGCGTGCGGAGGTGGCCAAGAGCATCGGAACCATGGAGTCGAAGGTCAATTACTCCGAAGGCTCAAAGGAAGAGGCGATTAACAAGAGCGAGGGCGAAAACCAGCGGATGGTTAACGAGGCCGAGGGGCAGGCCAAGGAGATTCTCGCCATGGCTCGAGCCACCGCCGAGGGCATCAAGAGTGTCGCCGCCGCGATAGAGGAGTCCGGCGGAGAAGAAGCCGCGGCCCTCCAAATCGGGGAGGAGTACATTCGCCATCTCGAGAGCGCCGCGAAGGCGGGCACCCGTCTGGTGCTCCCGATGGACCTAAACGACATCGGCGGCAGTCTCGAAAAGGTGCGCCGTTTCGTCCGGGCGCCGGAGCGGCCGGGCCCGGAGTAGGGCGGTGCGTCAGGGCCTTTCGTGGCCTTTCCAGAGGTAGTCCGGATAGAGTAGGCGGGGCCTTTCGTTACCGATGTCGAGCCTGAGGGAGGGAGGCAGCCGGCTTTCGCCCACCCAGAAAGCTCGACACATGATGGGATCGGAGCCCGTAACAGGGGTATTGATAACGCTCAACCCATGGAGTCTCGTGTTCGGGTGCAGAAGAAGGTGTTCCCCTCGGTTTCCGTAGAGTTGCCATTTCCCATCGATTGTGTCTGAGCGGTAGAGCCTTACCGATTTATGTGCCTGGAGGTCCGGCTGGCCCATGTAGCCCAGTCTCGAGGTAGAGATAAGCAGGTAGTACATGCCGTCACGGAAAAACAGATTGGGGAGTTCCAGGAGATTGAACTCATCCAGGTCCGGAACAAACTGCGGCGGTAAAATCTCCACCGAGGTCCAACGGTTTGACTCGGTAAACAGGGCGTGGCCCACCGCAGGGACGATCGTCTGCCCGCGCATCGCCTTTGATCCGAAAAACAGGTGCGTGGCTCCTTGTGAATCATCATAGAGAAAGGGATCACGAAATGTGAGGAAGGTCCCGTCCGCCTCGCGCTCGGTGTTGCCGATGCTTTCCTTGGGACCTAAATAGTAGCCTTTGGCTCGTAGTTCCTCATAGTCAAGAACCGGCGAGAGAAGCGGGCGTTCCGGGGAGACCCGTTCGAACTCATACCCATCCTCGGAAACAGCAATGGCTAAGCTCTGCAGAGCAAGGGAGCCTGCGTGGAGCCCGGTATACGCCGCCACAATTAGTCCGTCACCTCGTGGCAATACGCTACCGCTCCAAATGGAACAACCGTCGTACGCTTCCTCGTCCCCGCTGGGAGCCAGCGCCGGCCCTTCGTCTTGCCACGACACACCGCCATCGTCGGAAATGAAATGCCTCCAATATGCTCCTCGGTATCGAAGCTCCGGGCTTTTGCAGTTCTTTCTGTCCGCAGCTTGAGAGTAGATGTGGGTCACTCCGGAGGAGGTGTATCCGTAGTTGTCCCAGAGGTACCACGCGTCGGATCCGATGCCGGAGTTGAAGCGGCGCCCTGTGCGCGGTTCTATGGCAATCTTCATTATGAGTTCCGATATTCCGACTCTACGTTTCGATCCCTTCGGCGGACGGAATCGCGGACAACGAGCGGACAGGAGATGCGATGATGTGTGGGCGAAACGCCCTTACCGGCGATCTGCTCGAGCAGGTTGGTGACGGCCCAGTACCCCATCTCATAATGCGGAAGCTGTACCGTGGTAAGGGCAGGATCGGTGAATAGGGCGACCAGTTCCTCGTTGTCGTACCCGACGATGGAGATATCCCGGGGAACGACGAGTCCCCTGCGGTGGGCGGCGCGAAAGGCCCCCGCCGCCATCCGGTCGTTGAAGCAGAACAACGCTGTTGGCGCCGCTCTCTCGAAAAGCGCGGAAGCCGCCTCAAAACCTCCGGAGAACTCGTCAACTGACGTTGCAACAAGCCCCGAATCAAACTCGACTCCATATGAGCTGAGAGCGGACTTGTACCCTTGGAGTCGCTCTGTTGCGGCCGGGATGTTCCCATCGGTCTGCAGAAACCCGATTGATCGGTGTCCCGCCTCGAGCAAGTGAGTCATCGCGGACTTTGCGCCGCCCTCCTCGTCAGGGGTGACCGAGGAGACCCCGGCGTCAAGGGCCCGGCAATCGAGAAGAACCGTCGGCAGCGCCCGCAGTGGGGCCGGCGTCTCGACCATCCGATGGTACATGGTAGCAAAGACGAAGCCTTCGACTTGGCGGGCTATCATCATCTCAATTGCGCGCTCCTGGACCGAGGGATCATCGTTGGTGTTTACGATATTCAGGATCTTGCCGGATTCCCAGGCCGCGTCCTGGGCTCCTTGAATCATTGGACCCGCGTGGGGCGTTGTCGCAATGGCGTCGGAGATAAAGCCGATCGTGTCCGATGTCTGCTTTCGCAGACCCGCTGCCATGGCGTTGGGCGTGTACCGCAGTTCCTTCACTGCATCCAACACTCGTTGTGCCGTTGAGTCGGGTATACCCCGCTCAGCGGCCTTTCCGTTGAGTACGAGAGACACCGTCGACGTCGACACGGCCGCCAACTCGGCGACATCCCTGGCGCTCGGCGATCGGCGCGCTTTCGTTTCTTCCTTCATAGTCCGTTAACCCTTAATGGCGCCCTGCGAAACACCTTCGACGATTCGGCGTTGCGCGAACACGTATGCAAGTATAAGTGGCAAGCTGACGAGGATCACATGGGCAAAGACGGTGTTCCAGGCAGTAGCCTTGGCTACACCGCTGGAGAGGCTGTAGAGCCCCATCGGGAGCGTCGCGTTTCGGCTGCTGAGCAGAAACAGCGGTCCGTAGAAGTCGTTCCAGATGAGTACCGTGACGATCACGAACGCCGCCCATAGTACCGAGCCCATCATCGGGAGCACAACCGACACCAAGGTGCGAAGCTTGGTAGCTCCCTCGACGTAGGCCGCCTCTTCGAGTTCCCGAGGTAGTCCTCGCGCAAAGCCGGTGAGGAGAAACACCACCAACGAAAGGCGCGTACCAACGGTGAACATCACCAGAGCCGGTATCGTTCCTTGTAGCGAGACGAGCCGCATCAGGAACGCCGTTGGGACGACCGCCGGGGGAAGCACCACTCCCACGATGACAAGAGGATACAACAGTTTTGTGAATCGGGAGTTCCACCGGGCAAAAGCCCAGGCTGCTGGGACACAGATCAGAAACAGCAGCGTTTCTGAAGCCACCGTGACGAAGACGCTGTTCTTGAGGCTGAGAAGGTACCGACTGTTCCGAAACACCTCCCGGTAGTTGTTTGCGCCGTTCCAGACCCGGGGCAGGTTCAACCCAAGTTGGGCTGCCTCGGCCTGAGTCTTCAACGAGTTGACGATAACGAGCCAGAGGGGAACGCCGACCAGGAGAACTGCAAGAACGGTTAGTATTCCGACGCGAAGCATCCCGTAACCTGATGCGGACAAAGTCGTTTGTTTCATCCGTTCAACTCCCTGCTTCTGAGAAACCGTACCAAGGGTATCGCCGTGATGGTTACCATAATCGTAACGACCAGTTGTGTTGCCGAGGCGAGCCCAAAGTAGCCGATACCGAACTGATCCAGAGTAAGCACGTTCAGCACGCGGGTCGCGTTGCCTGGGCCGCCCCGGGTGGTGGCGAGGATAATGTCGAAGGTGCTCATCGCTCCGATGAGCGTGACCGTGATGTTGTAAGTCATTGCGGGGGCCAGAAACGGGAGCTTAGCGTGACGGAAAACTTGCCACCCGTTGGCGCCCATAGAAACGGCGGACTCCTTTAGCTCTACGGGTACCGTGGAAAGGCCTGCAATATAGACGATGGTGAAGAATCCGAGCCACTTCCAGGCATCAACCGCAGCTACTATAAAGATCGCCAGGGTCTTGCTTCCAAGCCAGGCGTACTCGAATCCGTCGCCGATCAGGGAGATTCCCTGGTTGAGGGGCCCTGCCGGATCGAGAATACCCGCCCAGACGTAGCCGGTAGCGAGCGGAGAGAGCAGCACCGGAATAAAGAAGACCGCTCTAAAGAGCTGATTAGTCACACTCCTGCGCTCCAACGCGAGTGCTAGCGATAGGGCTGATAGATTCCCGATTAGACTTGCCGTTACGGCATAGGTGACCGTCAACCGGACCTGGGAGAGTAGCGAATACTGGTCAAACAACGTTCGGAAGTTTTTGAGACCCGTAAAATCTATGCGGTTGTGGAACCCACTCCAGTTGGTAAAGGCAAGGTAAAGATTTACGAGGAGCGGGAGAAAATAGAGCAGCGAGACCGCCACAGTGATCGGGACGATGAAGATCCACCAGCCCCCGGCGACGGAGCTTCTGCTCCGTCGCGCCAGACCCTTTCCAAAGGCTGCCATTGGGGGAGCCTTATCGTAGGCTATCAGGGCTCGGGCCATGCTGGTAGTCCCGCGGCTTCGGCGCCCTGTTCAGCCTGTTTCTGGAGCAAGGCTACCGCGGCCTCTGGTGTTAAGTCTCCGTTGATCAACTGCCCCGGGTAGGTGACGAGGTCGGTGATGCCGGGTAGCAGAGACCAGATCGGTACTGTTGAGCCGTGCTGGGCGATGGCATCCTGGATTTCCAACATCGGACCGGGGATACTCTCGGGAGTGGTGAACCCGGAAATGGTGGGAATGATTCCCGCCTCTTTAACGTAGTCGCCGTAGGCGCTCCCGGTAATGAACTCCATGAACTCAAGAGCAGCAGCTTCTCGAGCAGGGTTCCCTGTCTTGGGGAGGTAGTAGGTTCCGTTCGGGCTGTACTCGACCGTTACGACAGGGCGCGTCTCCGACCATGCGGTATAGCCGATTGTCTTATTCACCGTGGCTCGGTCGGAGGCATCGACAAGAAGCTGCACAAATCCGCTATGCAGCGAGACCATCGCTACCTTGCCTTCGAGCAATAGGGAAGGGGAGCTTTCAAACTGCGCGGTGTTGATGTCGCTGTTAAAGCAGCCCTTATTCTGCAGTCCTTTATAGAATTGAAGCGATCGAAGCCAGGGTGAGTCCGGATCGTTGACTTTGGCCTCGCGATCCACCAACCGGTCAAGGAAGCCTGCCTCGAGACCGTCGGCGGTATACTGCCCGTGGGTCACCAGCGGGGGCCACATGGAACCACCGCTCTCCTGGATCGGAACAATAGTGGGATCGGCTGCCTTAATAGACAGACAAACCTCTTCGAGTTCCGCCGCAGTGGTAGGAGGTTCAAGACCCAGACGATCGAAAATTGCCCTGTTGTAGTAGATGCCCCAGGCCGTCGGTGTGTTCAGTACCATCCCGTAGGTCACCCCATCGAGGCCCGCCGTTATGCCACTTAGCTGACGCTCCACAAACGGCTGATCGCTAATGTCCCGAAGATTGTTCCTCGGATTGATCGCCACCAACCAGTTGTAGTTGGCGTGCCACTCCATGACATCAGGCCGATCGCCGGTTGCCCACCGTTGCATTAAGGCGGTCTCGAATCCGTCGGATGGAAAGGAGACGACGTCTACTTTGATGCCGCTCTCCTCCTCGAACCGGGTCCAAAGCTCCTTAAGCGGTTCCGCGTCTGCGGAATTGACCCAGAGCGTTATCTCCTCCGCAGGCCCGGAAGCCTCCTCTCCGGATCCGCCTGCAAACGCCGCCACCGGTAGCAATGCGATCGCAACCAGGACTGTGAGGGCATTCAAAACCAGAAAGCCTCTTTTGGAGAATCGTGCTTGTAGTCCCATAATCCACCTCCTTGCGTTACTCAAACGATTTAGTATATCGTTTGAGTAACGATAGACCCGAAAATCAGGGCTGTCAAGAAAAAGTTTTGGACTCCGAGCAAAGAATCAGTGTGGGAAGTACGATACCGCCGCGCCTCAGGCGAGCCGGATGTCTCCGACCCCTGCGCCCCAGCTGATCTCGAGCTCGAGCTGCTCGGGAAACTGAACGCTTGTTTCCTTTTCCGTGCTCCGCAGTGTCAGACTGCCCTTATCGATGCGCTTGGCGATCTCCCGAAAGAGCTTCGATCGGTCACTGCGACTCATCCGTTCTTCGCTCTTGTAGAGGAGCCCTTTGGGACCGCTCATGTACTCCTCCCACACCGCAGGCGCCGCTCCATACCGTCGCCGCCGCCGTCGAAGCCGCACCCATAGCTTTCGCTTGCAGCGAGAGGAGAGTTCGCCTATCATTCACAATCTAAAAAGTAGGAAAAAGTATATATTGACGGTGCAAAACGATACCGGAACTGACTCAAAAACCATTCTCCTCGTAGAGGACGAGGCGATTATAGCTCTCGGGACTAAAGCAACTCTCGAATCCTGGGGCTATAGTGTCGTCCTGGCGTCCTCTGGAGAGACGGCGGTTTCGACAGCCCTCGCCACTCCGGAGATCGACCTGGTGCTGATGGATATTGACCTCGGCACCGGGATAGACGGGACCGAGGCCGCGCAGCGGATCCTGGCCGCCCGGAATCTTCCGATAGTCTTTGTGAGCTCTCACACGGAAGAGTCCCTGGTGGAGAAGGTCCGGGGCATAACCCGCTACGGCTTTGTGGTAAAAGCCTCCGGTGACTTCGTCCTCCGGGCTTCCATCGAAATGGCCTTCGAGCTCTTCGATGCGCATCAGCGGGAGCAGGCGCACCTCGACCGGTATCAGGCGGTAATCAATTCGTTACCGGATCTTATGTTTGTGCTATCCGGGGACGGGACCTTCCAAGAGGCGTATGCCCCGCCGACGCACTCCACGGTGGTGCCGATCGAAGAGATTCCCGGGATGCGTCTTCACGAGGCCTTTGGTGTCGAGGAGGCCGAGCGACACCTCGCGATCTATCGTACCTGCCTCGAAACCGGGGAGACCCAAACCTTCGACTATCAGATGTCGAGCGACTCCGGGACACGGCATTTCGAGGCGCGTATTTCTAAGGCGGGGGAGGATTTGGTGTTAGCGATCGTCCGGGAGGTGACTGAGGAGAGACGGACCGAGGCGGCACTCGAGAGAAAGACCCGCATACAGCGGGCGCTGGTGGATGTTGCCACGCGCTGGATCAACCTACCACCGGAGGAGCTGCCTTCGACGATAGATTCCGCTTTAGGCGGCATGGCCGAGGCGATCGGGGCGGACCGCGCCTACGTCTTTGCCTACGACTTTGGACGGGACGTCGCGACCAACACCTTCGAGTGGTGCGCTCCGGGAATTGCCCCCCATATCGAGAACCTGCAGGCGCTTCCTCTGGAAAGCATTGGGGACGCCGTCAAACTACATCGCCGAGGGGAGGCGCATCACATCCCCGATGTCTCCGATCTCCAGGACCAGCAGCTCCGGACCGTTCTCCAAGAGCAGGGCATCCAAAGTCTATTGACGGTTCCGCTGTTTTCCGGCGGGGAATGCAGCGGATCCGTGGGGTTTGATTTTGTGCGGTGCAGGCACCTCTTTTCCGAGGAGGAACATGGGCTCCTCGCCGTCTTCGGCGAGTTGTTGGCCGGTGTCTGGGAGCGGCAGGCCGCCGAGGAGCGGTTCCGGGTTTTCTTTGACGCCGCCCGGGACAATATCATGATCCATGAGGTTGGTTCCGACGGCCTCCCGGGCAACTACATCGATGTCAACCGGAGCACCTGCGAGACCCTCGGCTACTCCCGGGAAGAGCTTCTCTCGATGAGCCCCGTCGATACGTCCGACGGCCTCGATGAGGAGGAGATACGGGCTATCCTCGCGAGCCTCGCAGAGGGAGAGAGCGTTCTTTTCGAAGCAACGGGCCGGCGGAAGGACGGAACCACTATCCCCTTCGAGCTGAACCTCTACCGCCTTACCCTACAGGGACGGGACACCGTCGTAGCCGTATCTCGGGATGTCTCCGCCCGCAAGCGGCAGGAGACAATGCAACGGCAGATTACCGAGTTAGCCCCGGCGGCGATTTACGTCTTCGACCACACCGAGGGGCGTTTGGTATTTGCAAATAGCGAGTATGAGAAACAACTGGGGTACACCTTCTCGGAGTTACAGGCGATGGGTGAGACGCTCACCGAAGCGATTTACCATCCCGACGCTAAGGAAAGGCTCTTCGAGCTGGACAAAAATATCGCCGAGGACAGAGCCGGAAAGATCTTCGAGAGCGAGTACAAGGTGGTGCGTAAAGATGGGCGCAGCCGCTGGGGGTACGTCCGAGAGACTGTCTTGACTCGCAAGCCCGACGGCACCCCGGAGCAGGTTATCGGGGCCGGAATCGATATTACCGATCGTAAAGCGGCCGAGGGGAGGATAGCCGGCCTCCTCAACGAGAAAGAGCTTCTTCTAACGGAGGTGCACCACCGTATCAAAAACAACATGACGACAATGGTTAGCCTCCTCTCGCTCCAGGCTTCCGCATCGACGGAGCCTCAAGTGAAACAGGCGCTGACAGAGGCGCAGAGCCGGATGCAGAGTATGACGCTTCTCTACGAGAAGCTCTACCGCTCTGAGAGCGTCTCGGAGATTTCGATTAGTGAGTATCTTCCTTCTTTGGTCACGGATCTTGTTTCGACCTACGGTGCTGACCGCCGGGTTGCCTTAGAGATAGAGGTGGAGGAGTTCACTCTTCCTGTTTCCTTAGTAACCGCCCTCGGCATCATCGTCAACGAGGTTGTCACCAACGCGCTTAAGTACGCCTTTCCGGACGGAGGTGAGGGAGCCATCAGCGTCAAGGCCGAGGCCGGGCCCGGTCCCGGAGGTCCCGTCGTGACCATAGTCGACGACGGCGTGGGGCTTCCTCCGTCGGTGGGGCTCGGAGAATCCGGTGGATTCGGGTTGACCCTCGTCGCGACTCTTGCGGAACAATACGGTTTCGATGTCTCCATCGAACGGTCGGGTGGGACACGGTTCGTCATCGCCGTGGAAGAGCAGGGTGATAGTTGTGGCAGCTAAGAGCAGAGACCGAGATCTGGAGCGGGAGCTGGTCACGGCGATTGACCAAAGCCCACTTACCGTGGTTATTACCGACGCCTCCGGTGCCATACGGTATGTGAATCCCTTTTTCGAAAAGCTTACAGGTTATGCCACGGATGAAGTGATCGGTAAGAATCCTCGGATTCTGCAATCGGGCCAAACGGAACGGGAGACGTATCGACAGCTGTGGAGTGAGTTACTTGCCGGACGGACCTGGGACGGTGAGTTTACCAACAAGAAGAAAAACGGAGAGCTCTATCAGGAGCGCGCCCTTCTTATTCCAATCACCGATGAGAAAGGCCAGCTGCGGTCCGTGGTCGGGATCAAAGAGAACATTACTCCGTTGAAGAAAGCTATCGAGGATATCGAACAGAAGGAACGACATTTTCGTGCGATTTTCGAGAACGCAGGCGACGCAATCTATATTCACGACCAGGGCGGCACGATTCGCATGGTTAATCGAGCCGCCGTCGAACAGAGCGGGTATTCCCGCTCGGAGCTAGTCGGAATGCATATTGGTGAGTTGGATGTCGACCTGGGCCCATCACCTCCCACGCCGGTTGCGGAGTTGCTCAGGGCTCACAGCGGCCTCTCCGCTGGTGGTGACGGGGCCGCTGAGGACTCTTCAGCGAACCATGTTCGTTTTCAGAGTTATCACAGACGAAAGGATGGGTCTGAGTTCCCCGTGGAGGTAGTGCTCTACCTTTTCCCCTCGGAGGACGAGACGCTTATCAGCGCCTCAGTAACCGATATCACCGTTCGTCGGGAGCAGGAGCAGCGGATAGAGCATGCGCTGGAAGAAAGGTTGGCGCTCATCCAGGAGCTCCACCACCGGGTGAAGAATAACCTGCAAACCGTGGCCAGTTTGATTCGTTTGCAGGCTGATTTCATACGAGATGATCGAGACCGGGAGGTCTTCGAAAAGAACGCTGACAGAGCCTACTCCATGGCCATGGTGCACCAGTTGCTTTACGAGGGTGAGGATCTCAATGCAATCGATCTAACAGCCTACCTTAGGCAGCTCGCGGCCTACGCCTCAGACTGGGCCGCGGTTCGGTACCAGCCCACGGATGTTAGCGTGCAAGGAGATTCCGTCCGATTGGGGATAGACCGGGCCGTTCCCCTTGGCGTGGTCGTCAATGAGCTCATCTCGAACGCGATCAAGTACTGTTGTCCCGGCGGAGAGCCGGGCAGGGTGACCGTAACGGTAACGGCGGGAACCCAAGAGATTGAGCTTGCGTTCCATGATAGCGGCTCTTCCGACGCAACCGACTTCTTTAAGGAACGTGCCCGGGGGTTCGGCACTCAGCTGATTAACCTACTCGCCGAACAGATTGGCGGGACCGTGGAGCCCTTGCCCGGGGCAGGGGGAAACATCGTCATACGACTCCCCACACGCACGGATCTATAAAGAGATGGGTCTACCGCCTCGGCAGGTCCATGGCCTGAAACCGGCACGGTTAAGCGTCTTGTTCCGGTCAGTTTACTCCGACTCCTTGCGGGAGCGGGTGAGGCGGTCGGCGTACTCTGAGAAGCTCTCGAACTCTTCGCTCCCGGCTCGGTTGACGTAGCCGATAGTGACGCTGTCCCGCCGATCTTTGGACCGGTAGAGCGCACGGTCCGCCCGGGCGACGAGGGAGTCCAGATTCTCATCATCCAGGCGCATGGCGACGCCGATGGAAAAGGTGCCGCACGGTTCGCCTCGGGCATCGCCAATCGCCGCCACCGGTGCGTAGAGATCTCGCTCGCGGATATGCTCCTGCTGATTGTGGCGGAGTCGCTCGGCCAGGGTGATGACGTTCTGCAGAGGCGCCGTGGTCACTACCATGAGCTCCTCGCCGCCGTAACGTATGGGGATGTCGCTTCCGCGCCGAATGCCGTCGAGAATCGTCGTTGCCGCATCACGAAGCACCTCGTCCCCCTTCTGGTGGCCAAGCTCGTCATTCACCCACTTGAAGTGGTCGATGTCGATCATGAGGATGCTGAGCGGCGTGCCTACCTGAGCGGCTTTTCGATATATGGCCGGGAGCTTCTTCAGGTAGTAATCCTTGCTCTTCATCCCGGTCAGAGTGTCCACATACTCCGATATCAAGTGCTCGTCCAGGCGAATCCGGAGCCGCTCGCTCAAGTCATCTGTACGGGACTCCTGTTCTCGCTTCCAGACTGCCGCCTCTTCTTCTCCTGCCAACGGGATCTGACCCCCGACAACCCGGAGAAAGCTTGCTTCGTTGTTGAGGAGAAAGCGATAGAGCTCTGCCACTGCCCGGAGCAAGTCGAAGAGAAAGAGCTGAGCCGCCGCGGGGATACTTCCGATGGAGCTGCGGTATTTTGCTTCTATGTACCGGCGGAGCTGTCGAAGAACGGGCTTGAAGGCTGGCAGCCCCGGGGTCGCATGGTCCATGAACTCCACCACTGGTTCTTCTGCCAACTCATCGTAGATTCGCTTCGAAACCGGATCGCTACGGTGGGGAATATCCTGGTGCAACTGCTCGCCGAGCTCGCCAAGAAGCAGCGTCAAACGTTCCACCAGGAGCCAGAGTCGGGTCGCGTCCTTCCGGGGAGAAGCGACCAGGACATGACCGTAGTTCTGGACCGCGCGATTTCGAAGTACGTTGATCTCCTCCTCCAGGCGTCGTGCCCGGGGGGAGCGAGAGAGTCGGGCGGCGTCCTCGAGGTCCGAAACCAAGCGGGCGTACTCGTTTATGCCACGAAGGTAGGGTTGAAAGAGCTCATTGTAGGTGGCCGCCCATCCTTCCTTGATCTCGACCAGGGCATCTGCGAGGCCCTCATGATCGAGTAACCTTTCGAGACGCCCTTCGCTGATAGGGGTGAGCAAATTGTCCACGATGCGATGGATCACCATCACCGGCTGCAGCGGATCGAACCGGGAGATCGTCTCCACGTTGTAGAGGGCGTGATCAAAGGGAAGGGAGTGCACAAATACACGCTCGTCAAAGTAGGGCAGGATAAAGGCGTGTCGCTCGAGGTCGGCGATACCCGATTCCGGAAAGAGGGCGTCGAGTATGGAGAGCACACCGCCGAATCTATGGGAGAATCGTGCCTCCTTCTCCCGTTCGATCGTCTGCAACTGCATGAGTTGCTGATCCGCGAGCTCTTTCTCCTTGCGCTTCTCTTCCTGCTGGTAGAAACGTCGGACCGTCAGGATTTCCTCCTCAGTGAGGTCGAGGAATCCAAGGATGCTGCGATGCTTCTCGGGAGAGGTGTCCTCGAACTCGTAGAAGGTTCCGATGGCCTTGAGCACCACGGGATAGAGCTCGAGCTTGAAACGCTGGAGGTTATCGAGAGAAATCTGAAAGATCGCCGCGGTGTCATCGATGCTAAGCCCGTACCGGTCGTGAACACCCTGGGATTGAATCACCTCGCCCGAAAGCTTGAGCAGGGAACCGACTTTTCGCCGGGAGACCTGTTCGGTTGTCAGAGCTAAGCGCCACACTTCGCGAGTGACCCGGGCGAGGGCCGTAACCTCGATACTTGCCCCGCTGTCGTATGCGAACTCGAGGTACTCCAGGCTTCTACGCAACGGATCGTCCCCATGGGCAAAGGGCTCGAGGTAGGCCACGGCGAAGGGATCGCGGCGTCGTAACGCTTCGGCTACTGCACGCTCTTCTTCGCGCTGAGTGCCTCGGCGTCCCAAGAGTGTGCGGGATATTGCATGGAGGGCGTCCAGAGTGGTAACGAGGCTGTACCCGTAGGGGTCCTGGGAGAGGTAGTGCTTGCGGCGGGCGAGACTCTCGAGCAAACGCGGATTGACAATGTCAGGTGTGCTGGGCCGGAAGATCGAAACAAAGTCGAGCCAGCGCTGTCTAAGCCCGGTAGCAAGGAGACCCCGGCGATACGCCCACTTGTTGACCTCTCGTCGAAGCGATGGCGAGACCCGGGGAAACCAGTCCTCAGCACGCCGGGCCGTAGCGGAGTCTTGGCCGCCTTCCGGCGGAGTGGGTTCGGAGGGCCCCTCGCCGGAGGCGCTGCGTCGGTCGACTACCCTGGGGCCGGTGCGGTTGCGCCGAACCATCTCCTGCAGTCGGCGTCGCGTTTCCTCCTCACCATAGCCCGCCTCCCGGAGCTTCCGATAGACTTCCTCGATCTCCTCCTCGGTGGTGCCGCCGGCTTTGAGTCGCTGGTATATCTCTTTTTTCCTGTCGCCGCCGGTTGGCATTCTTCGGGGCTAGTATAACACCGGGACGTCGGTATAGCTAAACAAAAGCAACCAAGCGAGCCGGTTCTATCTTTTGCCCTGGCCCGTGTTCTCTATCTATGTTTGCAGGAGCGAAGATTTGGATATTCCCTTGGGATGCTCTGTGTATGAGCCGGTAGCCCGAGGAAACTGAGGATAGACGGTGCGAGAGTACAATCCCCTTGCGTCCCTCCGGGGCCTATCGAGAAATCACGGGTACTTTCTTCTTCTCTTTGCCTTTGGGTTCCTGGTTAAGTATAACTTCGCCCTGCTGGTTATCTACAACGTCCCGTCGGCTACGGGGTTGCTGTTGAGGAACCTGGTGCACCTGCTCCTGATAGGGTATCTGGCGACGCCGCTTGTCCGGAGCAGAAAGGGAAGGGCGCTGTTGCTGTGGATTCTTCTTCTGTATACGGTGCTCTACTTTCTGCCCAACCTCTACTACAACCGCTATTTCGGCAATTACCTGAGCTATAACGATATCCTGATGGGGCAGGGGTTTACGCCGGTGTCAGTCCTCGCCCGGCAACTGCTGCGTCCCTGGGACATCTTTTTCGTGGGAGACCTCTTGCTTGTGGGCTACCTCACCCGCCGGCTCAAAGGTAGCGGAACTGAAGAGTCCCTTCGGGAGATCCTCGAGGAGCGTGCCCGGGGACTCAAATTGCCGGCTCTACTAATTGTTTTCCTTCTCGTCGGGCAGATAGGCGTAACAAACCGGCTCCTTGGAGG
>CAYZHV010000021.1:0-2041 GCA_964478055.1 uncultured Spirochaetaceae bacterium
GGAAGGCAACAAGCTCTCCGAGGGAGGGCGGGAGTCAGCTCAGCGCCTGGAAGGTATCGTCGACCGGCTCACTACGCTTACCGAGAACAACCGAGAGACCGCCGAGCGGCTATCGGGAGTGATCGAAACGATCGAAGGGATTACCAAGGAGAATCAGAACCAGCTCACGGAGCTCGACAGAGAGGCGCATCAGATATACGACGCCTGACGAGCCGGCGTTGGCGCGACTGCGCCAGGCGCCTTTCGGGCGGCCTCAGGGTGGGATCCCGGTCCGCCTCCGGGGCGAGCCCCCTTCAGGCGATATGGACTCCCCGAGAGCCGGTTTCTCCCTCTGTCCAACTCAGCTCTACCTCGAGCTTCTGCTTGGTCGACTCTCCCTTCGGCTTCTCGGTGACTTTCATCTTCAGCTCGATCCGCTCAGGGAGGGTTAGGGTGACCTCTTCCTGCCCCTGTCCGAGGGTGACTTTGTTCTCCTCGATACGGTCCGCCAGTTTTCGGAGAGCCTGAGCTACTTCACTTCGGCTCTGCTGCTCCTTAGATCGTAGACGTACGTTCTTGATTGCCATGTGAGTACCTCCGGAGAAGAGCATAGCGTCACAATTTGTCGGTGTCGACTAGGTGACGTTTTTCGGCGAGAGAATGGTGTCCCCTGAGCGGTACTGTTGGATAAAGGCTCCCACCGGGGTTGGCCGACCTATGAAGTAGCCCTGCAGATAGTCCGCTCCGAGCTCCCGGAGGAAGGTTAGCTGCTCGCCGGTTTCCACACCTTCGATAGTCACTTCGAGACCCATGCCGTGGGCGAGTTCCACAAACCCGCGTACCAGGGAGCACGCCCGGGGCGAGTCGGGTACCTCCCGCAGAAAGGAGCGGTCGAGCTTGACTGCGTCGAAACCGAACTCCCGAAGATAGCGCAGGGATGCGTAGCCTTCGCCGAAATCATCGAGGTGGACGGGAATCCCTGCGGCCCGTAGCCCGGCAAGCACCTCCTTGGCAGTCTCTATATCGTGTATCGCAGCGCTCTCGGTTATCTCCACGTGGACCCGGCCAAAGGAATCCTTTCGCTCACCGAGATCCTCAACGAGTCTTTGGACGAATCGGTTCTCCATCATCTCCGAGGGCGCCACATTGATGGAGACGGAGAAATTAGCGGGAAGCTGTGTGTGCAGGGCCCCGACGCTCTGGGCGGTGGTGCGAGCTACCCACTGGCCGAGTTCTCCGGCAATGGGAGAGTTTTCCACCAGGGGCAGGAACTCCCCGGGACTGACCAGGGTCCCTTCCCTGTTCCAGCGCAGGAGTGCCTCCGCCCGAACGAGCTCCAGACTGCCTGCGGCTACTATGGGTTGCCAGTGGAGCTCGAACTGTCCCGTGTGGATGCCCCGACGGACGTCGTCCTGCAGCGCGAGGCGGGAACGAGCGGTCTGGTTCATCTCGGGGTCATGGAAGCGATAGGTGGCACGACCAGTGCGCTTTGCCTCATACATCGCGGCGTCGGCGTTCTGCAGGAGTTCTCCGGGCTTCTCGCCGTTTTCCGGATAGATCGCCACACCGATGGAGGCGGAAGGACGGAGGGAGCGGTCCTCTACGGTCAGGGGGCGTCGTATGGACACCATGAGACGCCGGACGATATCTACCACCTGCATCTCATCCTCGATAAAGGGGAGGACCATGACGAACTCGTCTCCCCCGAACCGAGCCACTAAATCCTCTCCTCGGAGGCCACCTTTGAGAGTCTCCGCCAGTTGCTTGAGGAGCCCATCACCTACTGGATGGCCGTAACTGTCGTTGATGTCCTTGAAGTTGTCTATATCGAGAAAGAGAACCGCCGCCCGCAAGCCGCGACGCCGGCACGCCTGAACCGTGTGGTTCAGACTCTCGCTGAGAGAGACCCGGTTGGGAAGTCCCGTGAGGGCGTCATGGCTCGCCATGTAGGCGAGGCGATTCTGCGCCTCCTCCCGGTGTTGCTGCTCGTACTCGAGGCGCACGGAGGTGCGCAGGAGGCGAAGGACGAGCCGAGTCAGGTCGTCCGTACCAGAAACATCCC
>CAYZHV010000021.1:2051-27243 GCA_964478055.1 uncultured Spirochaetaceae bacterium
AGACGTCTTCGCCGAGGGGACGGTCTCTCTGGTGGAGGGTGCGGCCATCCGGGACTTCAACTACCCCGACCGCGTCGTCCTCGGTTTGCGAGACGAATCGAGCGGTAATTCGCTTGATCGGGGCGGTGACCATGTCCGCCATGAGCTTGCTCAAGAGTAGTAGAAGGAGGAGGGATGCACCGATCGAGGCGGCGAGATAGGGAAGGAACACCGAAAACGCCCGGGTCAAATGATCCCCGGAGTAGACGACTGCCGCTGAGGCGTCATAACCGGGCAACGGGTGCCAGGCCAGGTAGGTGAGACTTCGGCCCATCTCGTGGCGAAGGAGCGCAACCCCCGGTTCCGCAGGGGTCACATGTCCCGTGGCCGCCCGGGACCATCGACTCCCGTGAAAAGAGTCGAAAAGTAGCGCCCCCTTGGCGCCGAAGACATAGGCCGCACCGCCGCTACTCGTCTCGTAACTGTCCAGGAGATTCTCGATCCCCTCCGAGGCGACTCGGCTCAGGAGCCCCTCCTCGTAGTCAGTGGCGGTTATTATCCAGTCCCAGTGCGGAAAGTACGCCATGTAGGCGAGCTTCTTCCGCGGCTCGGACTCTCCCGGATTGGCCCAGGAGTAGGTGAAGAACCCGTTCTTGCGAAGTATTTGCCGCCTGACGAAATCGTACGCCCGCTGATTGCTGCCAATGAGATCGGAGGAGGGGTGGTAGACCACGCCGCCCTCACTATTGACGACGTAGAAGTATCCTTCGCTTCCTATGGGGGTCTGTCTCAGGTAGTCGATGGCCCGACGTTTTGCCTCCTGGGTCCCGTACTCCCCGGCCTCCATGGAGCGATGGATCTGTTGGGCTACCCGGGCGGCGGATTCGGCGTGACTTCGGAGGGTCGACCGGTGCTCCTCTCGTCCCTCTTCGACAAGGGCGTTGGAGAGTGTGAGCGCGGCTAGTTCGCTCTGTTCCGCCGCGATGACCCTGATTCTCTTTAGCACTATGAGGCCGTAGGATAGGGAAAAGAGAATCGCCAGGGCCGCGAGAACAGCGGCATAGGAGAAGAACAATTTACTGGTAAGGGACCACCGGAACCAGACTGCTCGGCGGCGTCGATCACTGAACACGAAGTACCCCAATAGCTACGCCGTCGCCGGGGCAGCCGGGGAAGTATTCCACAGAGCCGAGACCCTAGGCAATAGCAGGATACCGCGTCTGACCGCCAGTTTCTTACCGGGGTTACTCTGCGTACGCGCGAACGTACTCCACCCACGCCTCGGCATAGCCGCCGGTGTTGTCCGCGTCGCTCATGACGGCGATAAACGCCTCCGCCGGCGGATCTGTCCCCATCGCCCGACGATAGTCTTCGATAACGTTAACACGATGCTCCTGCCAGGAGCCTATCTCTTCTTCTCCGGAGTTCTTCACGATGAACTGAATCCTCCGGGACCACATGCTCTTGAAAGGCTCCTCGCCGTGGTCCTGGGTAGACCAGACGTAGTTGAGGGCGCTCGTGGGAGGAAGCTCGCCGTGCTTCTCGAGTTGCCGTCGGGCCCAGACCCGGAGCCACCAGGGGAGATTCTCCAGCTCGTCCCGAAAGGTGACAAGAATGCGGATCGGGGTATCCTCGCTGAAGATGTTCATGAGGTTGGCGTTCTCCAGGGGGCTCACGAGGTTCCACTTCCAGGAGATGTAAGGCGTCTCGTAGACGTCGATAGGGTCCTCCCGAATGATCATGGAGGCGCTCCCGTCGGCGACCACCCGAAGCAGCTGTCGTCCGCTGATCTCCGCCGGTTCGAAGAGCGTCGGATCGAGCTCCTCCTCGAAATTGACCAGCCGCCAACCCTCGAGGGAGTGAAATTGACTGGTGAACCCTTCCTCGGCGACAAGAAGGGCAGGAGTCAGGAGTAGCAGGGCGAGTATGCGGAGCTTTTTCATGGCTACCGAAACTACTACCGTATGAGCGCTCTCTGCGCAAGGGGCTCCTTTTGTACCCCACCGCTTCCGGATATACTCCCAGGACCCATGAACGAACGATTCAAGCTTGCAGGATTTACCGCACTAGGCATGCTCGTGCTGGCGAGCGTCATGACCGGCCTGAGCGCGTCTCTTCTGGAGATCGCCTCGGACTTCGGTATCGCCCCGAGCCGGGCGGGGATACTGTACACCCTGCACTTCGGAGGCTTCCTCGGCCTGATCCTGCTATCACTTCTGCTTCATGGCTTGCGGGCCCGCCTCCGGGTGGTAACTCTGGCGGCGGCGCTCTATACCCTAGCCCTCGCCACGGCGGCAGTCTCCGGGAGCTTCCTGCTTCTTGCGGTTGCGCTCTTCGTCGCCGGGGGATCCGGCGGGCTCATTGAAAGTCACACTGCCACACTGCAGGTGATGACCTCCCGAAACGAGTCCGAAGCGGGTAGGCTAGTAGCGCTTACCCAGATCTTCTTCGCCGTGGGCGCTCTAGTTACTCCGGTCTATCTCGCCCTGGAGGAGAGCCTCGGCGCGGACTGGCGGAAGCTCTTCTACGCCCTCGCGGCGGTTGCTCTCATAGCGCTCCTTTTCGGGCTTAGAATGAGAGCGGATCGTTTTGCCTATGTCCATGGAGAGGGTGGCACCTTTCTCTGGCGACCCTTGATTCGGGTCTCCGTTGCCATGGCGTTCTACGTCGGAGCGGAGGTGACCATCTTTGGCTGGGCGCCCACGGTGATGGAGCTCTATCACGATATCCCCCTCGGACGGGCGCGGCTCGCTCCGACGCTCTTCTGGATCGGCATGCTTGCCGGCAGAGTCGTTACGGCCCGCATCACCGGGCGCTTCTCACCGATCGCGCTCCTCCGGTTCACCTCTCTCCTCGGGGTGGTCTCGGCGGTCATGCTCGCCACGGTGAGTGCTGAGTGGCTCCTCTGGCTAGGTCTTGTCCTCGCCTCCGTGGCCTGTGCGGGCATTTGGCCCCTTATCGTCGCCACCAGCGGAGCCTCCGGCCACGAGACCGGGACGACCATCGTCGTCGCCGCCGGTGGCCTCGGAGCGGCGCTCTTTCCCTACCTCGCGGGCATCACCTCCGAGGTAATCCCCGGGAGGTACATCCTCGCTATGGCCGCGCCGCTTCTCCTCGGAGTCTTCCTCCTGAGCCGGCGTTCCGACGTGCCGAGTTGACCGGTGCCGGGGTACCGGCTCACTCAGGGGCGCCGCCGAACTGCGCCGAGTCGCCTGTCCTCCGGGCTGGGGAAACCGGATTCTAGTTCGTGGAAACCGAGAAGATCGCCCCTTGGAGATAAAAGACAGGAATTTCACTGTAGCCAACGGGCCAGGCGAGATAGGCGCGCAGGTCGAAGTGGACCGACTCTCCCGCACTCACGGTGACCGCCGCTCCGGGACCGGCCCCGAGATACGCCGAAACCTCCGAGTCCAGGTCCGGCTCTTCCTGGGCAACTACGGCGTCCACCGCAACTAGCGCCTTGAAGTTGTGGATCCGAATCTTGACAGTCTCGTCCTCCTCTCCGACCACGGGGGAGTCGAAATCGGCTTCTTTCTCCGGAAAGGGGCGCCAGGTGAGGGTGTTCCGGGCGAGAATCCCTCTTGTCTCGGTGACCGCACCGCTATCGAAGCCTCGGAGGGTGTCGAAACCGCCGAGACTGAGGGGCTGAAAGAGCTCCCGATCGTAGATATAGAGCGGGGTTGTGGCTGAGATTTGATGCTCCAGGTTGATCCGTGGGAGCGGATCGAGGCTCAGAAGCGTCGCTACGCGACCGGAAAGGGAAGCGGGGTTCGAGACCTCATCTATGTATCGTTGGGAGAGAGTGAACCGGAGATAGGTCCCCTGGATGTCTGCCGACCGGCGAGGGGTGGGGATGCGTAATGTTCTCAGCTCCATAGAGAGTGAAGGGATGATCTCGAACTGGGACTCCTGTATCTCCTCCCCGTTCGTGGGTTCCGAAAGGAGTGTCTCGATCGATTCGGTCAGTTCCAGGGCGCCGTTACCGATGACATCTTCCTGAATGTACCAGTCCAGGTCGCCGACCACTCCCCGCTCCCGTTCCAGATACCGCTCGTCCGGTATGAGCCGCACCTCACCCCCGGTTATCCGAGGCTGAGCGATACCCTCGGTGTTGGACCGCTGGTACGCGCGCAGCCCGGGCTCCCAGTTCCCGAATCGCCGGCTGAGACCGACTTCGCCGGCCACGGCAGAGGTGGCGAGATCGAAGTCCGCCTTGGTTGACACCACGGACTGACCGATGGGGATATCCGCGCTCTGGGAGATTACCCCGTAGGGGATTATAAACTCGAGCTGTGGCTGAACCCGTACACCCACTGCGTCGACGTCGAGGGTCGGCTCCTGAATCCTGGGCTCTTCTGTCCTCGGTTCCGCTGACAACTCCTCCTCACCTGCGTCCTCTTCTTCCGAGGACTGAGGGAAAAGAAGGGTGGCCGTAAGGAGAAGGAGTAGAAAGAGTGGGAGTCGATAGCGAGTGAACACTTCTCTAATCTAATCGACCGGAGCTGTATGAAGAAAGTCCTGTTACCGACCACCGGGCCAGCGGGGGCACCGTTCTCTACTCCCCGAGCTGTGCTAGAGCCCACTGGGCGTGCTCGGCTATGATCTCATTCTCATCGGTGGCAAGCCGCCGAAGCTCAGGCAGTAGCTCATGGTCCCCGTTGTTTGCCGCAACCACGCAGGCGTTTCGGATGAGCCCGACCCGGCCGGGGCGCATGAGGGGGCTGCCGGCGAAGCGCTCCTTGAAGCTTTCATCATCCGGTATCGTGAGGATCTCCCGGAGCTCCACGGTGGCGCCGGCGTTGATTCGGAGAAAGTCGTTCTCTTCGGTCACCTGCCGGCGGACGTTCAAGGGACACACCTCCTGGCAGAGATCGCAGCCGAAGAGCCAGTTCCCGATCTTGGGTCGCAGCTCCTCGGGAATCGACCCTCTGTGCTCGATGGTGAGGTATGAAATGCAGCGGGAGGCGTCTATGCGGTGGGGCGCGTAGAGAGCGCCGGTGGGACAAACGTCGATGCACTTTCGGCAGGAGCTCGGACAGGCGCCGTGGCGCCCTTCCGGCGGACCGCTCGATGGAAAGTGACGGGTGGAGAGAATCTCCCCGATGAGAAACCAGGAACCATACTGGCTCGAGATGAGCAGGGTGTTACGCCCCTGAAAGCCGATGCCAGCGCGCTCAGCGTAGTAACGCTCTGCCAGAGGCGTTGCGTCGGTGAAGTTACGAAATCGCTCTTCAGGATACGTCTCCTCGAGACGTCGGCGAATCCGTCTGAGCCGGTTACCGAGGACCTTATGATAATCTCGACCCCAGGCGTACCGGGCGACTCTCCCCTCTCCAGGCGCGCTATCCGGGGCGTCCTGATAGTAGTTGAGCCCCACCACCAAAATGGAACGGCACCCGGAGAGGAGCTGATCCGGTCGAAACTTCGCCGCCTCGTGGCGTTCCATGTAGCTCATGGAGCCGTGGAAGTTCCGCCGAAGCCACTCCCGGTACTCCGCTTCGCCGGCCTCGTTGACCACGGGATCCGCTACACCCATGAGGGAGAGCCCCTCCTCCCCGAAGAGCTCCCGCAGTTCCTCCGGCAGATCCGGATAGTAGTTACTACGCATGACCCTCCGAGAGAATCGACTCTACATCAGTGTCCCGCAAAACCTCGGCGTAGAGCTTGTCGCATCCCTTGATGTGACCGGTCACCCAGTCGCGCAGAAACTCCATCACTTCCACGGCGACCATCGGTTTTCCCTCCTCCAGGTCGCCTCGGAGCTCTCTCGCCTTTTCGATAAGCGTCTGATGCTCCGAGCGTTGCTTTGCGCAGAGGGGGGACCCCACCCGGTCGAGGACTTTTTCCTCCGCTCCGAAATGGTAGCTCGTATAGTCGATGAGCTCGTCGAAGACCTCTTTCAGCGCCTCTTTGCTGGCGCCGGATTTCATCGCGTTGTAGAGCTTGTTGATCGTCGCGAAGAGCCGCTTGTGGTGCTCGTCAAAAGTTGGCACTTGCACGGAGATATCCGGGGACCATCGAACCGACTCGTCCCGTTGCTGGGCGGTAAGCATCTCCACGAGCTCCCTGGAGGTATTGAGAAGCTCCGCGAAGGCTCCTTCCCGCTCCTGGTGAGCTCCGTTGATTGCGGCCTCCACCGCCCTGGCCGCCTGCTCGTGGAGGCGATGATGCGTCTCAACTACCCGCCGATACGCCTCGGGCTCCGGGATGATTGTCTTGCCTTCCAGGGCGAGCCACTGCCCGACCTCGCACGCTTGCGGATCCCGAAGGACCTCGAGAAACTCCTCCGTCCCCGAGAGATCGAGCCGCTCCCGGAGATCGGCGACCCAGGACATGTGGCTGAGAATGATATTCGCCACGGCGAGACGTTCGGCGGCGAGCTTCTCCTCACCTTCCTGCTCCGCCGTGTACCGGTGCAGCCGCTCCAGGAGCTCGAGTATGCGATTGTTGGTATCCACACTGAGCTGGCTTATCCTGTTCGTCGCACCGTTTACGCTCGCAGCGGAGGCGCGAATAGTCTCCATGGAGCTCCTGGTCTCCCGGGCGGCGTCCTTGGCGCTGGTGATCACCTCGGTCACCTCCGCGGCCCCGACGCGCATCTCCTCGGCGCTCCCCTGGATCTCCCGGCTTATCTGGCTCAGGGACTCCGTCGCCCGGACAACCTCCTGGGTACCGATACTGAGCTCTTCGGTGCTCGCCGAGATCTCCCCAAAAGCTTGGGAGACCGAATGGGCCCCCTCTTCTATGCTCCGAAAAGCTTCTCCGGTTTCGCTGCTCGCCGTGCGAGCCTCCTCGATCCGGGCGACCAGCTCTCCGAGGGTTTTGGATATGGTCGAGGCGTTCTTCGAGGTCGATTCCGCCAGGGAGCGAATCTCATCGGCAACCACGGCGAAGCCGCGGCCATACTGTCCGGCGTGGGCGGCCTCGATGGCGGCGTTCATGGCGAGCATGTTGGTTCTCGCGGCGACTTCGTTGATTACGGTGATCATCGTCTTCACGCTGCCTACCTGCTGGGCAACGTCATCGATGACCGCCTCGGTCTGCTGAACTCGGCTGCTTCCGGTGACCGTGAGCTCCGCGAGCTCTTCGGAAGCCTGCCGTTTTGATTTGGCAACCTCCGCTACGCTGTGAATGGAAGCTGACATCTCCTCCACCGCGGAGGCGCTCTCTTCCACAATGCCGTTCTGCTGGCCAATGCGGGAGACGAGGCTTTCAATTGCGGCGAGGATCTCCTCCATGGCGGAGGCTCCCTGAACCACCCGGTCCGAGAGCTCCTCCACCTCCTTCTCCGTAGCGGCGGAGTGTGAGGCGATTTGCGCTATCGCCGCCAGGGTTTCTCCCACCTGGGCGGCAAGCTTTCGTCCGGCGTTCTCACTTTCCAGAGCGGAGCCGCGGACTCCCGAGAGGAGCTGGCTTAGCTCGCGAAGCCGTTGTTCAACTCCCCCGGACGTTGAGGAGGGGACTTCCGGGAAGCTTTGACCGCCCCGCCCGAGGTTCTCTACGAGTTGGCGCAGATCCGCCTCTTCGATCTCCCGCGCCCGCCGTCTGCCGCGAAGATAGAGGAGGATGGAAACAAGCAGCAGGATTAGAAAGATCCCTCCAACAACAGCTTCCAAGAGCGCGAGGTCGCCCCCGATTATGAGACGGAGCTGAAAGAGTGCCACAAGGGCGAAGCTCACAACTGCCGAGTAGACGGGAGCTGTGGGAAACATGTTGAAGATCTTTGGGTCTTTGCTCACGAACTGCACCTCCAGTGACACCCCGCATCATAGGCGGCGGGAAGCCCGGGGCGCAACACCGATGATTGGAGAATTAGTCTGACGGGAGCTCTACCGCCACTAGCTCCAGTAGGATAATTTCCTCCCGGCCATAACCGCCGAAGATGGTAAGTCTACTCTCCAAGGGACGCTCGCCACTGATGTAGTAGCCTTGGACGAGGTCCAGATTCTTCACCATGAGATCCTCGTATCGGATGTAGGGTCCGCTCATTCGAGTCCTGGCGATAGCGGAAAGGGATAGGGTCCCTTCCTCGTAGTTGGGATCTTCACTCTTGGTTTTCCTAACAGCGTGGCTGTAGCCGGCGACCATCTGATTGACCGGTCCTTCAATCTGCAGGAGTTGCTCTCCATCCTCGGTGAAGCGAAGACGAACGTTTCCCCGGGGAGGAGAAGGAATCTCCTCGCTGGCGTACTGGTGGGTGAGCTCCCAGAGGGTTCCCACCAGGGGGGCGGTCCCTTTTGGCTCCGGAGCAGGGGGCTCTGGTTCCGGCTCTGGGGCCGGGGGCGGTGGCGGTGGCTCCGGCGGCGGCTCCGGCGGAGGGGTGGCGCAGCTGAAGAGGAGAGAGCTCAGGAGCAACAGCGTGAGAAATGACCCTAAGGCAAACTGGAAACGCTTCATCTCCTTGCAGTATCGGCATCCTCTGTTCCCCCTTTGAGAAGCGGATGTGCCGAAGCAATTAGTGTAGCTACTGGACATTTTCAGCTTGAAAACAGAGAATTGAAGTTGCCTGACAGCTGGGGGTGATCGATTGTTCGAAGCGAACTCGACTGAGATTCTCATTCTCGCCTCGATGCTCATTCTCGTTCTCATTCTCCTGGCAACCTTCAAGGGAAAGCAGAAGAAGAGCACGCCCCCGCCCTCGGCGCAACCACTGAAACCGCGAAAACCGAAGCTCGATCCCCTGGGTGCTCCGGGCCTCTCAGCCTACGATCGGGACGTTCTCGGTCGTCTTGCCTGGCTCTTTCGAAGTCCTGCCAACGCCCATAAGATCACCTCCGATGAAGACGCCTTTCTCAAAGCTGCCCGCCGCGCCCTCGCCGAGGGCATAGCGACCTTGGACGAACTGCGAACGCTCGCCCGGCACCTCGGGTTCGACCCACATAAACTCGGCGAGGGGGGCTTGAGCACCCTCAAGCTCGGTTCGGGCATCGAAATCTCCGTGGCGGACAGCGCAATGAACAGCGGCGCGGGAGAGATCACGACCAATCTGCCCTCGGCTCTCAAAGTCCGCCTCAGAAGCGGCCAGACGAGCTTTAAGCCCGGAAGGACGGTCGATGTAATCTGCAAAGGTAGGGACGGACTCTACCGGTTTGAGACAACCGTTCAGGCCCAGGAGGGCAGGCGGCTTCTTCTCGATCATACCTCGGATCTGGAGCGGGTTCAGCGGCGAAAACACCGGCGTCGGCAGATGCGGATGCCCGTGGAGATCCGCGTGGGGAGCGTTGCCGCAGCAACCAGGACCGAGGACATCAGCATAGGGGGCTCGGCTGTCAGAAACCCTCGAAAACGGTTCGGTCCCGGGCAGCGGCTGAGCTGTGCCTTCAACTTCGGCGGAAGCGAGACAATCAGCATACCCGCCATGGTGGTTCGTACCTCCCGGGGCAACAGCCTGCTGCACCTGCGATTTACCAACGTGGAGGATGGGACCCGGCACCGCCTCTTTCGGGCGATCATGAAGGCTTCCGCGAAGTGAAAGAGCCTTAGCGCTCGTCCTCCAAGCTTTCCCGGAGCCGGCGGGCGTAGTCAGCTTCGTCCGTCGCCAGATCCCGGAGTTTCCACTGTTGTACCGCCACTTGCCGTTTGATCATCTCCAGGGCGCGGTCGATAGTCTCCACAACCATCCGGTTGAGCTCGTTTTCCTCCTCCCTGGCAAGGAGCGCATCAAAGACAAGGTCCACGAACTCGTTGACAAAGCGCTCGTTGCGTTCCGAAGCGAGGTCCCGGGCAAAGCCGTGCATCGCCTCGGTAACAACATCCGCAACCCCCCGCTCGACCCGAGCCTTGACCACTGAGCCCACCACCGGCACGGCGTTGAGCCGTGCGAACTCTCTGTTGTTCTCGAGGGCCTCGGTAACTCGGGTCCGTATGTAGCCCTCGAGCTCTTGGCGATACTCCGCGTAGTTGTTTGCAGTGGCGGTCTGAACCCTATGGGAGATCCACTCCACGAGCTCCCGCTTTCTCGGGTGAATCACGTCGGTAAGGATCTTGTCCATCAGAGGCCCGCCGTTTCGCACTTCCTCCTGCGTATTCGATATCATCTTGATGACCACTCGATCCGAAACCTCCTCCACGAGGACGTCATAGTACTTGCCGGCGGTTCGTCCGAGGACGGAGTCCCTTAGGTTGATTACGCCGGCCCGGTGGAGTCGGTAAAGGATGGTTACGACTCTCAGGAGCCTGAGAAACCGAAACCCCGCTATCGGGACACAGCCGAGGAGGTCGTACCAGTGGACAAAGGGGTAGAAGAACCAGCGATGATAGAGCCCGGCAAACAGTGCGAGAATCCAGCTCACCAAGAAATCGAGGATAAAGATCCCCACGAAGGCGAGATCGATGAGAAGGAAGTTCGGATGAACTACCCCGCCGTACCAGCGATTGAACTCCGGAGCCCAGGAAGAGAGCCATCGGGAGATAACGTCATAGGTGTAGAGCCAGTCGAAAATGATGAGCCCCAAATTGACAAAGAGCAGGGCCACCATGACCAGATCGACCAGTAGTAAACGATACTGTTCCCGTGGACCCGTAACGCGACTTATCATACTCTCTAAGTGTACCCAGAGGTCTCTTTTGAAGAAACCGACGGCCTCCGGAGGGGAGTGAGCGTATGAACGACCCCGTTCAAGACTTCGTGACCGGCTTTTCGAGCACTCCCGTGGAAGTCGCCATGGCCGTCACCTTTATTCTCCTCTTCGTCCTTTTCTTTGCAATGCTCTTTTTTCGACAACGAAAGGCCGAAAAGGAGCGTCAAGCCCTGGAGGCGGAGCGAAAGTACCAGGAGTACCTCGAGTCAACATCCATGACTCCCCTGGACCGGGTCGCCCTGGAGGAGCTCGCTTCCCGTATTCGTGTTCCCGGGTATCGGCTCTTTGAGGAGCAGGGAGTCTTTAACCGAGCAGCCAAAGCCGCCATGGAGGCCGGCAGCCTGGAACGGGCCCAAATCGCTGCCCTCCGGGTGAAGCTCGGCTTTGCCGGAACCATGGTGGGTAGCAAGCCGAGCTCGAGTACCGAAATACCTACGGAGTCCCAGGTGGTCGTAACGGACCGCCGAAATCGCAGTTTCCCGGCTCGAGTCCTTCTGCCGACCACCAGCGCCTTCCGGGTGGAGCCGACTAAGCGGACTCAGCTCCCTGCTACGGGGTCTCCGGTCAAGGTCGTCTATGAGGGCGGGGGCGGGGTCTTCAGCTTCGAGTCCCATGTGCTCAGGGTCGAGGGGCAGATCATGGAGCTTCAGCACAGTGAGGACCTCGAAGGGCGACAGCGGCGGGAGCACGCCCGGCGTCCCGCGGAGGTGCCCGTTGAGCTCGAGCCCCAGGACGAGAGTGGCGAGCGGTTTTCTTCCGTCACTATCGATGTCGGTGGCGGGGGCGCGACCGTCGTAAATCCGGAGCGCCGTTTCAGACGGAACGAGGAGCTCCAGGTCACACTCTTCTTTCCGAAAGAAAAGGAGGTCGAGGTGACGGCGAAGGTTATTCGGGTCTCCGAGGAGGGGGATCAGCTTCATCTCAAATGGGTCGCCATCCCCGAAGGGCTGCGGGACCGGATCTACGGGTTTCTGTTTCGTCAGGGCGGCCATTGAAAGCCATGAGATTGCGGCTCCTCCGTCCCCGTATCGCCCGTATCGGGCTCTTCCGCATCGGAGCTGCTCGACTCGTGCCGGCTCTCTTTCTTCTGTTTGCCGCTCTTTCCGCGCCTTTTACCCAGGAGTCCGGGGGGCCGGGGACGGAGATAGTCTGCCACAGCGGAAGCCCTCTGCTCCTCGAGATAGCCGTGGAGGACCCGAGTCAGGAGCTCACGGAGCTTGTTTTCGAGAGCGATGCGGGGGTTCATCGCTTTCTCCTACCCCCGGAGCGGGGCGAGGGGGAGCTGATGCTGCGACTCTCTCCCTTTCTTACTCCCGGCGTCCGGCAGGCGGTGGTAGAGCTCCGCTCCGGAGAAGAGCTGGCTCGACGGGGATACGAGATCGGCTTTGTGGACTACGTCTTCGGCCGGGACAACTTCCGCTTTGGCAACAACGCCGATTACGAGAGCATTATCGGCACCTACTCCGAGATTCTCGCGAGCTGGTTGGAGGAACGCTTTGGCGAGGCGGAAGAGGGTGAGCTCGTCCTTCTCGCGGACTACATGTACAGCTTGTTCGGCGACAATCCCGGGCGCTGCTACGCCTTTTCCGGGAGCGAGCTCCGTTACTGGCGCAACTCGGAGCTTTTGCCGAGCTACTACGACTCCACCTATGAGATCCGCCAGCGGATTCGTCGGTACCAGCGGGAGATGAACTATCTCCAGCTCGACATTGTCTATGACCACTTTCTCCTTCGGCCCGCATCCAGCGGTACGCCGCCGAAAGTTGATCCCGAAGAGCCCCAGAGGCGAGAATCTCTTCTAAGGGAAGTGGAGCGGATCGTCCGACGGATTCGCGACGGGGAGCCCGGGGCGGTGGGCTTCATCGGACCGGAGCTCCACCATTCCATGCTCGTCTACGGCTACATTCACGATCAGGAGAGTAACTACATCGACCTGCTGGTGGCGAACAACTGGAAGTCCGGGGAGGAGCTCAATCTCCGGAGCCTGGACGCCGAGAGAGTTCGCGTCTTCCTCGAGGAGGGGTGGGAGGGGGCCCTCCTGGAGTGGAGCAACCTGGACGGTCCTCGGGACAGGCAGCCGAACCGGCTCTTTCTCGTTGAAGTAAAGGAGGAGTACGATCCCCCGGAGGAGCCGCTGCGGCGGTTCCTCTCCCGGCGACGTCGGGAGCTGGCAGAATCGCAACGTTCTCTTCTGGTGGTGGAGGACGCCCGAGAGGCGTGGCTGACCGACGGAGAGGAGGTGGTGACCGGCTACAAGGAGCGGCGAACCCGGGAGGAGCTGCCCGAGGTCTCTTTTGACCAGGTAAAGCGGAACTTTCGCTTCGAGTTTCCCCAAGACCGGGAGCTATGGCTGGAGTTCACCGACGATGTGGGGGCGCGAATTCTTCATCTTGTCGGAGAGGAAGCCACCGTTCTGGCAACCACTGTCCCCGAGGAAGACGACGTGCGGGTGCAGCGGCGGTTTCTCCTGCGGCCGGGAAGCCCGGTGCTCCAGGAATCAAGCGCTGAAGAGTGATCCCGTAGCTCGCAACCGGCCCGGGGCCGTGGTGCCCCAGCCAGGGTTCGGGTCCGGGCCCCGGGGCCGAGATACTCCAGCCCCAGCCCGGGCCCGGTCCCCCGGGCCGTGGAACTCCGGCACACTGCTGCGCCGCGGCCTGCCCCCTCCTATACCAGGCCGAGGGTTTTGGCCGCCTTTTCGAACGCTTTTAGGGCGCGGTGGATCTGTTCCTCTGTGTGGGCCGCGGAGAGCTGCACCCGAATTCGAGCCTTGCCCTTCGGCACCACGGGATAGGTAAAGCCGATAACGTAGATTCCCTCTTCCAGGAGCATCTCCGCCATTTTGACCGCCGTCGGCTCGTCGTAGAGCATCACCGGAACGATCGCGGTAGGGCCCTGGAGGACGTCGAGACCGATCTCACTCACCCCTTCTCGGAACCGGCGGACGTTTGCCTCGAGTTTCTCCTTCAAGCTTCGGTCGGTCTCGATGAGCTCGAGGGCTTTGAGGGTACCGCCGACGATCGCCGGGGCAAGAGTGTTGGAAAACAGGTAAGGCCGGGAGCGTTGCCGGAGAATCTCGATAATCTCCTTTCGACCGCTGGTGCACCCTCCGGAGGCGCCGCCGAGGGCCTTCCCAAAGGTGGTGGTGATTATGTCGATCTTGCCCCGGAGGCCGAAGTGCTCCCAGGTTCCCCGCCCGGTTTCTCCGATGTAGCCGGTAGCGTGGCAGTCATCCACCATGGTGAGGGCGTCATACTCCTCGGCGAGCTCGACGATCTCCGGCAGCGGAGCGATGTCGCCATCCATGGAAAAGACGCCGTCCGTGGCGATGACGCGGTATCGTGCATCCTTGGCAGCCTCGAGCTGTTCCCGCAGGGAGTCCATGTCTGCGTGTTTGTACCGATACCGGGCGGCTTTGCAGAGACGCACGCCGTCGATAATCGAGGCGTGGTTGAGCTCGTCGGAGATAATGGCGTCTTCTTTCCCCAGGAGGGGCTCGAAGACCCCGCCGTTGGCATCGAAAGCCGCGGCGTAGAGGATCGTGTCCTCCGTCCCCAGAAATCGGGAAACCGCGGCCTCGAGCTCCTTGTGGGTGTCCTGGGTTCCGCAAATGAACCGAACCGAGGAGAGGCCGTAGCCGCGCTCTTTCATCATTTCCGCGGCGGCCTCGACGATTTCCGGGTGATTGCTCAAGCCGAGGTAGTTGTTGGCGCAGAAGTTGATAACCTCCCGGGTCCCGGGCTCCGTCGCAACCGGGGCGGTCACCCGGATCTCCGCGGACTGGGGCGAGGTTATTACCCGCTCCTCCTTGTAGAGCCCCTGGCTTTCTAGCTCCTCTAAGGTCTTGGTGATATCCTCAAGTATTTTTCGTGACATCTTCTCGCTCCCGTATCTTTTCGAGCATTTCCGCGGTCATCTCTAGGGTACCGTAATCCGGTTGCCAGCCCCACTCAACCCGGGCGGCGTAATCCTCCATATTGTTGGGCCAGGAGTTGGCGATTGCCTGCCGCAAGGGGTCTACGGAGTAGTCGATCTCAAAGCTCGGAATGTGTGCCCGGATGTAGCCGGCGAGATCCTCGGGACAGAGGCTCATGGCGGTAACGTTAAAGGCGTTGCGGTGTCTGAGGCGATCCGGGTCCGCCTCCATGATGTCGATCGCAGCCTTTACCGCGTCGGGCATGTACATCATGTCGAGATAGGTGTCTCCTTTGAGAAAGCAGGTGTACCGCCCCTCGCGAACGGCGGCGTAAAAGATCTCCACGGCGTAGTCGGTGGTGCCGCCGCCGGGCTTGGTTTTGTAGGAGATGAGACCGGGATAGCGTACCCCCCGAGTGTCCACGCCGAACTTGTGGAAGTAGTAGTCGCACAGGAGCTCTCCGGCGACTTTGGTGACCCCGTACATCGAGGTGGGGCGCTGCAGGGTGTCCTGGGCGGTCCAGTCCTTTGGAGTGGAGGGGCCGAAGGAGCCTATGGAGCTCGGTGTAAAGACGCCGCACCCCTCCTCTCGGGCGACTTCGAGGACCGCTATAAGGCTGCTCATGTTGAGCTCCCAGGCCAACTGCGGTCTCTGCTCGGCGGTGGCGGAGAGAAGCGCCGCTAAATGGTAGATCGTATCTATCTTGTGGCGCCGTACAACATCGTGGATCGCCTCGCCTTTCTGGGCGTCTAGGATCTCGAAGGGGCCTCCGGCCACGAGTTCCCTGTTTACGTCATCCCGAATGTCCGTAACCACGACGTTGTCCACGCCGTATTGTTCTCGCAGAGCCGCTGCCAGCTCGCTTCCGAGCTGACCGAGGGCTCCGGTAATCAGTATTCGCTTCATAATCTTTGACAACGCCTCACCGGTGATATAGCATTATATTGAACTCTTGTTAAATATATTATACAGCGTAGGCAGTGTTGTTTCATATGTCAAACCTTTTCGACTCTGCCTTCGGAGGATCACTGATGGAGAACACCTCACAACCACCGCTCATCGGCGGTAACATTCGAAGTCGACGACAGGAAAAGGGGTATACCCTCAACGTACTATCAGAACGAAGCGGCGTCTCCAAGGCGATGCTCTCGCAGATCGAGTCCGAAAAAGTGAATCCCACGGTGGCTACGGTCTGGAAAATAGCTCGCGGACTGGACGTGGATATAAACGAGCTCCTCGAAGGATCCAGCGGCCCGGTGCGCCGATTCCACTTAACCCGGGAGAACGACATAACCGTCCTGGATACCGATGAGGCAGGGCTCCACATGAAGGTGCTCACCCCCTTGAGCATGGCCGAGGACCTGGAGATGTATCTGCTCACCTTCTCTCCCGACGGGGCGCTGCGGAGTAACCCGCACTTCCCGCGAACCGAGGAGTTCCTCACTGTCTTTGACGGGAGGATTCGCGTGACCGTTGGAGACAAGAGCGAAGAGCTCGGAGCGGGGGACTTTATTCGGTATCAGTGCGACGTGGACCACGATATCGAGAACGTCGGGGAGAACGAAGCGATCGTCCACATGGTGGTGCGGTTTCACAAAACCGGTATGGCGTGAACCGACGGGAACGTTTTGACCGGCTCCAAGAGGCGGCGATCGACGCCTCTTCCATAATCTACATGTTGAAAGCAGGGTTTCTCGGACTTCTCGGGACAACCATAACCCTGAAGTCCGTGCCGGAGGTGGTGGCGGAGACAGGCTGGCCGAGCCTGCCGGTAACGGTGGTCTCCTCCGATCGCCGGTCCGACCCAGCCTCGCCGGCGCCGGAAGCGCCGTCCCAGAGAGTAGATGCCATCACCGGCGCCCCGAGAGAACCGGTACCTTCCAACGACCAGCGGCTTCTCGACTTCGCCGAGGAAGCCGCCCTGCCGGTCATTTCCGAGGATCGGGCGATACTTCGGGCTGCCGAAGAGGCGGAGCTCGACTACTACAACAGCCTCATGATGCTCGCCTTTCTGCGTTATCGGGGACGGTTAGATAGCCAGTGGTACGAGGAGGCGAAGGCTCGACTCTTGGAGGTTGCCCGGTACGGCCGGGATGTTCTCGAACGGTTCGAGGCGATCGAAGCTGAGCTGGGCATCAAGGGGTAGTGCGAGTTCCCAGGCTCCTTCCTAAAAGACTCAACTCGAAACGGAGCTATCTCGCCCGGGCTAGAAACTCCAACTCCAGGTCTACCCGGTCCTCCACGCTTGCGACGATCGAATTGCCACCAACGTAGGGGATGGTGATGTCGAAGTCCTCCCAGAGAATCGTCGTCGAGGCGGAGCCGCTTATCTCCTCTTCTGATTCGACGTCGAGACTCATCTCAAAGGTCACCGAGCTCGTAACGTCCCGTACCGTGAGGTCCCCGGTCACCTGGAAGGAGAATCGGTCTCCAACCTCGATCGACTCGGGAAGGCCGCTGATCTGAGTGGGGCGAAAGGTGGAGAACTCGAACTCATCCTTGTTGGATTCCAGGATAAGGGTGCGAATGGTGCGGTCTCTCACCTCGTCGTCGGTCTCGATGGTCCGCACATTGATAACGAACTCCCCGATCTCGACGTCGTTGGACTGGAACTCCACCGCCACGGAGCCGTCTATCCCGCTGGTGGTGCCGACGACGGTGTTAGGTTCGCCTCGGAGCACTTCCTCGATAATGAACCGCGCCTCGGATTCCGCATCAACAACCTCGTAGACGATCGATTCCGGCTGCTCGGGCTCCAGATCCGCCGCCTCAGCCGCCCGGGTGGGCTCGCCGGTACCGGCGGAGAACCAGATGTAGGCAAAGAACCCCGCACCGGCGAGGACAACCGCCGCGACCAGGACAAGGACTACCTTAAAGACTCCTTTCTTGCTCATGTATTGAAGGTATGGGTCCCATTCCGGGGAGACAAGATAAAAGGAACTGCCCGGTCCTCGCCATTAGCACGCCCCGGGGCACTTTTTAGGCCCGCCTGAGCCTTGAGTCTATAGCAGCTCGGCTATGGAGGCGGCCCTTTTTACCAGTCGCTCGCTACGGGAAGGGGAGATGGAGAGGTTCTTCGCGATTTTCTCGGCCTCCGCAATCAGATCTTTCCCGGTTCTGGAGGCCCAGGTGTTCAGGGGCTCGAGAGAGACCGCCCTCAGCTCGTTCCGGCGGCTCTCGTTGCCGCTGACGATCCGGCGCGCCCTTTCAGCTTGTCCCTCCCGGGCGAGATAGGTTAACAGGAGACCGAGCTCCCAGGGTGGGATATCGGTATCGCTCGTAGTCTTGGTGAGGCGGGCGGTGTCCTCCGCATCATCCTTTAGTTGAAAGGCTCTGCCCAGGAGGAGACCGATCTCCTCGAGAATCGGCAGGTCCGCCTCGGGGAGCTGGCTGGCCTCCGTCTCGCCCTCGGCGGCGAGAGCCCCGATAATCATGGGGGCGACAAAGGTGTAATACCCGGTCTTGAGGTCGTAGAGCTGGAAGAGTGCTTCTAAGGTGGGAAGTGAGCCCTCCTCGTCAAAGCGGGAGAGCTCCAAAGCCTGGCCTGCTATGGTCCTCACTGAGACTCTCCTGACCCAGGCCGGGATCTCCGGCGGCAGCTTCCAGAAACCCACGGTCTCGTGAATCATCTCTACCGCGATCGTGTGGAGGAGGTCCCCGGCGAGGACGAGGAAGGGGCGGTCCTCCGGAGTCTCCGGAGCGGAGACCCCGGGACGGCCGGAGGCGTCGATTCGGTCGTCGTGCATGAGGGCGAAGACGTGGAGGAGCTCGGTGGCCGCGGCTAGTTGGTAGAGCGGCTCAGTCGGGCTCGGAGTATCGCTCTCGTAGGCAGTGGCGGCCTCCAGAAGCAGCAGCGGCCGTAGCAGCTTTGCGCCTCTCCCGAGATAGCGATCTACCACCTCCCGCAGCTTCGGCATCTGAGATAGGAGCGTCTCTTTTCTGAGCTCCTTTTCCAGGCGGCGGGAGATCTCCTTCTCCAACTCCTCGGAGCTGATCATAGGATCCTGCTCAGAAGTAGCCCTGAGACGTAGAGGAGGCTGAACAGCAGGTGGAGTTGCGCAGTCTGCATCGGAAGGAGCATGAGCGCCTCTCCGCGATGGACGGTGCGGCTCAAGGCTATCGCCCGGAGGATGGCCGGAAGTGCCAGTAGAACGGTGGGCGGGGCGACCTCTGTCAGGATGAGCAGCGGGAGGAGCAGAAAGGGTAAGAAAAGCAGGAGGTCGAGAAAGAATCGAGACTTGCCTTTTCCCAGGAGAGTCGCCACGGTTCGTATTCCCGCCGCCGCGTCGCTCTCGATGTTGCGAAGGTTGTTTCCGTGGAGGATGGCGGTCACCAGGAGTGCCATCGGCACCGCGTGATAGACCGTCTCGGCGGTGGCGTTTCCCGTGAGTGCCCAGACACCCATGACCACCAGGGCCGGACCCATCAGCAGGAAGACCAGGAGATCTCCCAGGGCGACGTACTTAAAGCTAAACCGGGCGTTGGTGTAGAAGTAGGCCCCCAGGGCGCCACCAATGCCGGCCAGGAGAAACCAGACTCCCCGCGCAAGGGCGATGGGCGCTCCAATGAGAACCCCCAGGAGAAAGTAGAGGTGACCGGAGATGAGCATAAACCGTGGGGAGACGACTCCCTGGGTTATGGCGTGGGTCGGGTCCTGGTCTTCGGGGCCGTCGACCCCGTGGCGATAGTCGTAGTAGTCGTTGAGGACGTTGGTCCCGGCGTGAAAGAGCAGCGCTGAGACCGCGTAGAAGGGCAAGCTCCACCAGAGAATTCCCCCGTTGTTCCTCGCCGCCAGGGCAACCGCCATGGCTAAGGGCATGAGGGAGGCGGTAAAGGAGTAGGGACGGAGAGAGAAGAACCATCGCTTCAGAGGCGTGGCAGCCACGCTGCTGCTCATCCGGTCAACTCCATGCTCCCAGGGCTTCGGCTCAGGTGAAGCGCGGTCTTGTGGAACTCCCACGCCTGGGGCGCGCCGAAGTGCCGGAAGCCGCACATAAAGTAGTGGAGCCGCAGCCCGAAAGAGCCGGCCACAGGGATCGAGTTGAGTATCTTGCCGGTGCTGATTTCGCTCAACGGGATGACCCAGCCGAGATCGGCGGGTTTAAAGGGACGCACCGCTCTTCCGGTGATGCGGGCAGCGACGTTTTTACCCGCCTGCCGTCCGGAATAGATGGAAAAGTTCACTGCCCTTCTAAGAGTTTCTCCCCCCTTGTTGAGGGCCGCGGCGTCTCCGGCGACAAAGACCTCCGGGTGTGCTGGAAGCGCAAGGTTCACGTCGGTAACAAAGCGGCCGTCCCTCGTTCGGTCCACCGTGCCTTCGATCTCTTCGAGAGCCGCACGCATTCCCGCGGACCAGCAGACCAGGGCGTCTTCGATCTTCTCGCCGTCTGAGAGCTCCGCCCGCTGCCCGACCAGAGCCTTTAGGGAGGTGCCTGTGCGCACCTCGATATCCCGGCTCGCCAGATACCCCCGGATTTTGCTTCTCGTCTTCTCCGGCATGAAGGGCACCACGTCTTCCGCAAGCTCTACCACGAGAATCCGAGGATGCGCACCGGAGCCCTCAGTCCCGAAACGGAGGGAAGCGGCCACCTCCAGTCCGGTGTAGCCACCACCGACCACCACCGTTGTCGGTGCCGCCTGCTGCCGGGTTCGTCGGGAGAACTCCTCTCGGAACGCCATCGCCCGGGGGTAGGAGTGTACAGAGTGCAGCTGGCCGCCTTCCTGGGGCTGAAAGCCGAAGTAGTTCGGCTTGGAGCCGTTGGCGATTACGAGATAGTCGTAGCGGTACTCGTTCTCGCTGCCGAAGACCAGGCGCTTATCGAGATCGACACTCCTCACGGGGTCGATGACGAGTCGGCTCTCGGGATCGAGAACCTCCTCCAGGGGACGAATTAGGGCGTCCTCAGGGATACGTCCGGAGACGACATCCGGCAGGGCCGGCACCATGGTGGCGTAGGGATTGGCGTCGATCACGGTGATCGCGGCTTCCGGTACTTTTCGGCGTATCGCCCTGACGGCCTCGAGGCCCGCAAAGCCGCCACCGACGACGACCACATGTTCTTTCTTCATCACGCACCGGAAAGGTACTTACCCGTACCGGCGTAGGCAACTTTAGCGTCTCCGTCTCAGAATGCGGCACTCCCAGGGTCGCAGAATCTCCTCCGTCCCTCTATTGCGGGGCTCGTAGTTGCTCAGAAGGAGTTCAAAGGGGCCGGCAGGAGGCTCCCAGGATTCCTCCGTCCCCGAGAGGTTTGTCACCACCAGAATCTGCTCATTCTCACTCTGCCGGAGATAGGCGACGAGGTTCGAGGCTTCCGGTAGAGAAAGGGATGCAAACTCCCCGGCTCGCAGGGCAGGCTCCTTCCGGCGGAGGGCGAAGAGGCGGCGGAAGTAGCAGAGCACCGATCGACGCTCTGTACTGGTCGTCGAGGAAGCTTCCATCTCCTCCGAGGCGGGGCAAAGGCTCTGGGCCCGGACGTTTTCGGTCCGGTAGTCCGGATTGATCGGGTACCAGGGGGTGTTGTCGGGAGCGGTGAAGCCGGCGTGATCCGCTTCGGACCACTGCATCGGTGTCCGTCCGTTGTCCCTGGCGTTGTTACGCACCCGTTCGAGGGCCGAGTCGGGATCGACTCCCTCCTCTTTGACTAGAAAGGTGTAGGCGTTTCTGCTCTCTATATCGACGATCTCCTCGGGCCGAGCGATCGGGTAGTTGGCCATGGCGATCTCATCGCCTTGATAGACGATCGGCGTGCCCCGCTGCAGATAGAACGCCGTTGCCAGGGCCGTGGCGCTCTCGAAACGGTACTCTCCGTCGTCGCCATACCGGGAAACCACCCGCGGCTGGTCGTGATTGGAAAGGTAGATACTCGGCCAGGCGGGCTCTCCCAAGGTTGCCTGCCAGTCGTTGAGAACCCGACGGAGCTTATCGATCTTTAGGGGGCGCGGATCCCAGCGGCCTCCGGGGCCGTGATCGAGCATGACGTGATCAAAGATCAGCACCATGTCCAGGGCGCGGTTCTCCGGGAGGGTGTATCGCCTCGCCGCTTCGGGAGTGACACCGGGGGTCTCCCCGACGAGGACGATCTCATCCTTCCGGTCCAGGCGGGAGCGAAACTCCTGCAGGTAGTCGAGCACCTTCGGTCCATCGATAAAGAGGCCCTGCCGCTCGCCGTTGACCATGGGCGGGAGTCCGGGCTTTTTGGAGATGACGTTTATGACATCGAGACGAAAGCCGTCGATCCCCCGGCGGAGCCAGAAGTTGGCAGCCTCCGCGAGCTCCTCTCGGACCCTCGGGTTCTCCCAGTTGAGGTCCGGCTGCTCCGGGGCAAAGAGATGGAGGTAGTACTGCCCGCGCTCCGGGGAGAAGCTCCAGGCGGGCACACTGAAAAAGCTCCTCCAGTTGTTTGGGGGGCCACCGTCCGGGGCGGGATCCCGCCAGATGTAGTAGTCCCCGTATTGCCCATCGGGGTTACCCAGGGACTCCCGGAACCAGCGGTGCTGGTCACTGGAATGGTTGAAGACCAGGTCGAGAAGGAGCTTGATTCCCTTCTCATGGGCCGATTCGATGAGCCGGTCCATCGTTTCGATGGTGCCAAAGAGGGGATCGATGTCACGGTAGTCGGAAATGTCGTAACCGTTGTCTACCTGGGGAGACCGAAAAACCGGCCCCATCCAGACGGCGTCGGCGCCGAGATCACGGATGTGATCGAGCTTCTCAATGATCCCTTCGAGATCTCCGAAGCCGTCGCCGTTGGAGTCCCGAAAGCTCCGGGGATAGATGTGATAAATGAGTGCCTCTTTCCACCATGGCTGTTGCTGCATGGCGCAACTTAACCATGGAAGCGAAGCCTTCGCAACAGTAGTTCCCGTGGAGTTTGGAGTTTTGTTGCCTAATGCGGCCAGGATGCATAGACTGCCATTGCGGGTAGCAATGAAAGCGACGGTCTGGATTGTTGATGACGAGATGCTTATCGGTCTCCATCTCACAAGAGTCTTCGAGGAGAATGACTACGAGGCCCGAGCAATCAAGTCAGGGGAAGCGTGCATCGAGCGGATCGAATCCGGTGAGGTGCCGGATCTGATTCTCATGGACATTAACCTCGGCGCCGGCAGGCTCGACGGCCCGGAAACGACCCGTCGGATCAACGAGATCCAGGATGTTCCCGTGGTCCTCCATTCCGCCTACACCGACCGGGAGACCCTGAGCCGGACGGAAAACATGGCCAAGTACGGCTACGTGCAGAAGATCCCCGGGAACGAACAGTTTGTCCTGGCCACCGTACAAATGGCGCTAAAGCTTCACGCGGTGGAACAGGCCCTTCGGGAGCGAGAGCAGATGTATCGGGACCTCTCGAATCACCTGCAGAGAGTTCGGGAGGAGCAGAGCGCTCACATGGCCAGGGAGATACACGATGATCTCGGTCAATCCCTGGCGGCGCTCAAGATGAACCTCACGATGATAACCAAGACGGGCACGGACCCGAATATTGAGCCCCTTCTGACGGATATGCGGGAAATCCTGGATCAAACGGTGAGAAAGGTGCGCGCCCTCGCTCAGGAGCTCCGTCCTCCGGTCCTCGATACAACGGGGATTATCGAGGCGTTGCGGTGGCACGCGCAAGAATTTGCCAAGTCTTTCAATGTGGAGACGCTCTTTGACTGCGAGCTCGATGAGCTCGAGCTCGGAAAAAGCGCCTCCCTGGCGACCTTCCGCATTATTCAAGAGGCTCTCACTAACAGCGTCCGCCACGGTAACCCGAAGCAGATTCGAATCAGGGTAACCCTCCCTCGGGAGAGGGAACTCGAAGTCGCCGTCCGGGATGACGGGGAAGGATTCGTCTATGACCCCGAAGGCGCCCGGGTCGGATTTGGCCTTTTGAGTATGCGGGAGCGGGCGCAGCAGGTTGGGGGAGACCTGGAGGTCGAAAGCGCCCCCGGCGAGGGCACCACGGTTAAAGCGCGGATACCGGTGAGGGAGAGTGATGATTAAGGTTGTTATCGCTGATGATCATGATTTGATTCGGGACGGATTCAGGAAACTCGTCGGCGGAGAGCCGGACATAACCGTCCTTGGCGAGGCTCGGAGCGCCGCAGAGCTCTTCCAGCTCCTGAGAGAGTTTTCTCCGGACGTGCTGGTCCTGGACATCGGGCTACCAGACGAGAACGGTCTGGAGGTTCTCAAGGACATCAAGAGCGCTGGGACACATCCGGATATGAGCGTTCTCATTCTGAGCATGCATCCCGAGGGGCGGTACGCCCGTCGCGCTCTCGCCGCAGGCGCCGCCGGATACATGACCAAGGACACAGCCTCCGAGGAGCTCATACCGGCGATTCGCAAGGTTCGAAGCCGAGGCCGCTATATCTCCGAGGCTCTTGCCGAAGAGCTAGCGGCGGAGGTAGGCGGAAGCGGTGACGCCCCTCCCCACACTAAGCTCTCTGACCGAGAGTATGAACTCCTGCTCCTTATAGGCGAGGGCAAGAGTATTCGGGATATAAGCGAGGAGCTCGCCCTGAGCGTCAACACCGTAAACTCCTATCGCTCCCGTCTTATGCAGAAGATGGGGCTTCAGAGCAACGCCGAGATTATCCACTACGTGCTGCGGCACAATTTGGTGGAGTAAGTCTGAGCCGCCGGGAAATGGCCCGGCCATCTCTGGCGTGGATTAGCCGTTCCTGCACTTCCGCCACTCTTTGCCGCAGAATTTGTGGCAAAAAAAGTACAGTTTCTGCCGCAGACCCCGTTACTATCACGTCCCATACTTGATAGTACACCCGACTTGTTCTAGCCCCGGCCGGAGGCTACCGCTTTGCACCATCCGCGATATCCGGCCACTCTTTTTGAGGGGTAGGAACAGTGAAGAACATCAAGCTCGGAGTAAAACTCATCGGTGGATTCTCGATCGTGGCGCTTCTGGTCCTGATCGTGGGCTTCTTCGGATGGAATGGCGCACGGCAGCTTAACGGACATGTACGCGATATTGGTGAGGTTCGCCTCCCGAGCGTGGAGGACATGCTCATTATCGAGGCAGAGAGCAACGCGGTACGCATCGCGCTGCGTTCTCTGCTGAATCCGAGAATGACCCAGGAAGAACGAGATCAGCAGTACGAGAACCTCACCAGTGCCCGGGAGCGGTATCAAGCCGCCTGGGATGCGTACGAACAGTTCGAACAGAGCGAGGCGGAAGCGGAGCTCTGGGCGGAGTTCACTGCCGCCTGGGAGGCGTGGGCCGGAGTGAACAACGAGTTTCTCGATCGATCAAGAGGAATAGAAGAGACCCACATACTCAACCCCGACGCGTACGAGAGCACCTTTGCCGGCTTTGTCGGTGACCACCATGAGCTCATGGGAAACGTCGCGGACTACCTCCTTATCGGCGAGTCCTTCCAAGGGGGCGGGGACCCCACGGCGTGCAATTTCGGCCGCTGGTTGGCTGAAAACGAGACGGAAAACCCCGAGCTGAGAGCTATCCTCGATGAAGCTATTCCCCATCACGACGCGTTTCATGAGGCGGTTGACACGATTCGAGACCAAATCGAAGCGGGAGATCGGGAAGGCGCCATCGACACCTACCTGGCTACCATGCAGCCCGAGGCGGAAGTGGTTTTCGACCATTTTGACGAGCTTCTCGCGGTGGCGCAACGGGTGGATCAGCTCTACGACGAAATGCATGAAGTCGCCATGACCGTCGCCGTTGAGCGACAGGAAGAGGCCGTGGGCCTC
>CAYZHV010000022.1:0-7437 GCA_964478055.1 uncultured Spirochaetaceae bacterium
CTCCCGACCGTCCTCGATCACCCGGTCGTAGCTGCCCGGCGGGACCGCCCGAGTGAGAATGCCGGAAACCACCATAAGCAGTAGAATGATCACCGCCGCAAAGAGAAAGGCGCGCTTACCTATCCGGATAGCACCCTTGGTGGAGAGCTCGTCACTCACGGTTGGACTCCTTTCCTCCTGCATTGCGAATAAACCTCTTGTAGAAGCCGAGGCATCGCTCGACATTTTCTACCAGGATCCGCTCATCGACGTTGTGCACCAGGGATAGCTCCCGGGCAGTGAGGAGCATCGGAACAAAGCGGAAGATGTTCCGTGTCACACCGCTGTAGGCCGCTGAGTCCGTGGAGCCTGTCGGAAGATAGGGAAGCACGGGCACCCCCGGGAGGACCGACTCCAGGGCGTCCTGGATGATCGAGAGCAGGGGGTGGTCCACGGGGGTCTCCGGGATCGCTCCGTTGTTTCCCCACTCACCGTAAAGCTCCACACTGATCTCCGGGTCCTTGATCGCCTCCCGTATGTGCTCCAGGGCGGCGTCTATCGTGTCACCGTGGAGGAGGCGAATATTGACCACCGCCGTGGCCGCGTCAGGGAGCACGTTCTCCGCGCTTCCGCCGGAGACCATGGTGACTGCCTGGGTTGTCTCGACCATCGCCCGAGTCTGCGGATTTTTGCGGAGGGCTGCGAGAATGAGAGGGTTGGTCAACGGTCGGAGGCGGAACAGGAGTGCGAGGGCTCCCGTGAGATGGGGGGCCAGGGCCGAGAGAAAGGCGTGGACGGTTCCGGTTATTCGAGACGGAAAGGGTGATTTGACCAGCCTCCGGATCCCTCGGGCGAGGCTCGAGACAGCGGTCTCCCGGGGTGGGGAGGAGGCGTGGCCGCCGGACCCTCGGGCGGTGAGGCGGATGTTCACGTGTCCCTTCTCCGCGAGCCCCACCATCGCCGCTGGCCCCCGGAGGCCCGGCAGGGCCCCTTCGGTGACCGCTCCCCCTTCGTCGAGGACCCAGGCGAGAGACTCCTCCCGCTCCCGGAGCCATCGGACGATTGATTGAGCCCCCTCGGTGCCTCCAATCTCCTCGTCTCCGCCAAAGCAGAAGTAGAGGGTTCGCTCAGGCACCACGCCTTCTCTCAGGAGCTCCTCCACCGCCTGCAGCATCGAGATGTGCGAGAGTTTGTCGTCTATTGCGCCCCGCCCCCAGACGCAGCCTTCAGCGATTTCCCCGGAGAAGGGAGGATACTTCCACCTGTCCGGGTCTCCCGGAGGAACCACGTCAAAGTGGGCGAGAAGCGCCCCCGGAAGGAGACGCTCCTCCCGGCCGGCCCAGCGAAAGACGATTGCCAGGGCGCCGGGTGAGTAGAGGTCGAGCTCCTTGTGCACCAAGGGAAAGCTATCGGCGATGAACTCCCTCCACTGTTGAAAGGCGCTCTCATCACGGAGTGAGACATCGGTGTAGGAAACCGTGGGTATCTGAATTGCTCGGGAGAGCTTTTCTACTGCTTCGTTCACGCTCTACTCCGAAAGATCAACCTGTCGCCTCTCCTCGAGGCTCTTCTCGATAGCCTCGAGAAGCTGCAGGTCCTTTAGGGTGCGTTCCGAAGAGTAGTAAGCCCGGGTGCCCGAGGCGATGCAGCTCCCGATTTCGCGCCACATTCGGCTGCTCTCGTTCTCGTAGGCTACCCGGCGCTCCTCTTCGCCGCCATCCGCGTAGGAAATCGTCACGCCCTGGTCTCCGATCTCCGCGGCTCCCTTATCCCCGCGAATAATGAGGTAATTCTTCACTCCGGGAAGGTAACCGGAATGGCTAAAGGTTCCGATGAGCTCTTTCTCGTAACTCAAGATCGAGCTAATCGTGTCGTACTCCCCGAAGGTGGGCCGGACGTTGCTCCCGAGGGAGATAACCGAACGGGGAGAACCAAAGATCATCTGGAGCAGAGAGAGATTATGGATCCCGCCGTCAAAGATGTTGCCCAGGGGAAAGGCGGTTTCCCGTCTCCAGGCCGTGTCGCCCCAGCTAACGGCCTCACCCTCCGCTGCCTCCCGAAGCTGGTTGTGCGCCAGATACTCGAAGTGGAGGGGCCGGCCGAGAACTCCTTCTTCGAGAATAGACTTTACTTCCGGGATGATTGTCTTCTGCGGAAACTGCTCCAGAATGTAGACGTTGCCGCTGCTCTTCTTCTCCGCCTCGATGATCTGAGTCGCCTCATCGACGGAGGTGCCCATCGGCTTTTCGACGATTGCGTGCTTGCCCGCCGCGAGAACCTCCAGGGTCACCGGAGCGTTGAGCGGAATAGGCGTGAGGATGACCACCGCCTCCACGTCGCTGCTGTTGATCAGATCTCGATAGTCGGGGTAGACCGCGGCTTGCGGAAACTGCCCCCGGGCCTTCTCCCGGGTCTTCTCTGACCGCGCTGAGAGGGCGGTCACCTCGAAGGTCTTACCCATGCTGCGCACGATGTCCCGGTGGGTCTTGTCCCAGATGAGACCGGGGCCGATGATTCCAAGCTTGATTCCTTGCATGGCTCAGAGTGTACTGTGTGTCAGGGAGATTGTGTATCGCGCTCTTCCTGGCCAAAAAGCCCCCGGGATCGGTACCCCACTTCGTCGGATCTAGTTACACCAAATTGACTTATGCCGCTATTCCCGATACATTGAGTGGGTTATTCGGTTAACAACCGAACAGACAGGCGGGAGGATATGGCGGTTCGAAAGAGTACCCAGGCCAATCGAGAGCGCATTATCGCCGTGGCAGCTAAGCTCATTATCGAGCGCGGCGTTGCCAGCACGACCCTGGCGGACATAGCCGTGGCGGCGAACATCTCGAAAGGGACGCTTTACTACTACTATCCCACTAAGGGCGACCTCATATTCGATATCGCCGATCGCCACATGAACCGAATGACTGAGAAGATCTTTCGCTGGATCGAGGAGAGCGGCCACGGACAGTCCCCGGAGCGAGTGATTCGGATGGTCTTCGACACCGCCCTGCACTCCCCAACGAGGGGACATATTCACCTCTATTTGATTCAAGAAGCGCTGGCGGAAAATCCCTCCTTGCGAGGACGGTTTATCGAGGCCTACGGTCGTTGGCGTAAGCTTATCGAAGATGGCCTGAAGCAGGTGTTTAGGGACGAGGCGGAGTACCGTGTTGCCTCTCGGGTGCTCCTTGCGGCGATTGACGGCTTTCTGATTCAGCGCCTTTTAGGTGTGGAAGAGCTATCTTTTGACGAGGTTTCCTCCTTCTTCGTGGCTTCCATGAAATAGCCCGGATGAATCGCATTCTTTTCGAGCCCTTCGAACTCGCCGACAACAACCAGGTCAAACTACCCGGTAATGACGAGAGAGCCCGGCACATTCGACGCATACTCAAGCTCTCCCCGGGAGACCAGTTTCGCTCAGGTCTCGTCAATGGCCCTGGCGCCACGGCAACGCTACGCTCCCTAGAGCGGGAGCTCGTTGTCGCCTCCGTCGAGCTCGGGGAGCAGCCACTCCTTCCTCTCTATCCGATTACGGTGGTTCTCTCCCATCCGAGGCCCATTGTCCTCAAGCGGATGCTCAAAGACCTCACAACCCTCGGAGTGGAACGAATCCTCATCTTTCCCGGAGATCGGGGCGAGAGAAGTTACTTCGAGAGCTCTCTCTGGGAGGGAGAGGGATACCGCCGTTTTCTCGTCGACGGAGCAATGCAGGCGGGCTCTACCATGATCCCCGAGGTACGGCGGAGCAACAATCTTCGTGAGACGCTCTCCGAGGCGAGCCTGCGGGAGAGCGCGTCGCTCCTCGTTGCAGATGAGAAGGCTCCCCAGGGCCGCACTCTCTCCCGGACCCTGCAGGAGCGAGGCCCCCATGGTTCCGGAGAGACGGCGGTTATCGCCCTCGGGGCAGAGCGGGGGTGGAGCGACGGCGAGCGAGCAATCCTCGAGGAAGCTGGGTTCTACGGCGTTTCCCTGGGACTGCGGGTGCTGAGGACGGAGACTGCGGCGACCGTAGTGACTTCTGCCCTTCTGGAGCAGTATCATAGGAGCAAACAAAACGGAGAAGCCCCTCGATGAAGGTCCTTGTAGTAGACGACGAACGCTCCACACTCCTCCTGGTCAAAGCAGCCCTGCAGAAGCGAGATCACGACGCCGCCACCTATGAGTCCGCCCGAGACGCTCTGCAGCAGGAACGGCTTGCGGACTTCGACTGCATCGTCTCGGACTACTTTATGCCGGACATGAGCGGTTCCCAGTTTCTGGTGTCCGCCAAGCGGGAGGCGCCGGAGGTTCCCTTTGTGTTCCTGAGCGGCAACGACGATTTGGAGAATGCCGTAGACCTGCTCACCAAGGGGGCGGCGGACTACATTCGCAAGCCCATTATCGCCGAGACTCTTCTCTTTCGCGTCGAAAAAGCGGTAGAGTCCGCGAGACAGGCAAAGCTCATCGAGCGAATCGAGCAGGAGCGACAGCTTCTGGAACTGGAGAACAAGAAGCTCGTCAACTGGCGAAACCTCTACGCCTCCAAGGACGCGAGACAGACGGAGCAAATGATCCGGCTGCTCTCGAGGACCATTAATCAGGCTGGAGGGTTCATGTGGATCGATCTTCTGGAGGGAAGTCTAGAGAAGCTACAAGATGGAAGCTTCAAGATACCCCCGGACCTGGTGGATATGATACTCTCCTCCGGGAAGAGTCAGAAACAGATTTTCGACTACATCACCTTCGTCGGCAACATCGACGAAGTTGAGATAACAGGGGAACGAATCCGGTCGTCGGAGTTCGAAGAGAGGTTTTTCGCCTACGTCCACGAGGAGCTCGAGGCCCTCGCCAAGAACCATGGGAGGACGACTCGCATTCTCGAAGGCGCGGGTGTTCCCTCCGGTATTATCGAGGCGGATGAAAACTATCTCAGGCAAATACTCTGGGAGCTAACGGTAAACGCTATCAAGTACTCGCCGGAGGGGAGTCCGATCTACTACTTTGTGGAGGAGGAGCGGGACACGACCGCCCCGGCGATAGCGATATCCGTGAGAAACTACACCAAGGATGTGACTACCAAGGACTCGTCGGGTAACACGCTCCACGGCATTCCGTATGACTACTCGGAGCTCGTCTTCGATCTCTTCTTTACCATCGAGGGCTTTCCAATCTACCTGGATGAGGAGAAGTGGAGCGATGGAACCGGCCTCTACCTTGCTCGACGTCTCATTCGTCGACAGGGCGGCTGGATTCGCAACGCCAGCGGCGTAGACTACTCCCGGGGCGAGTCGCGCCCCTTTGTGACGTTCCGAATATCGTTTCCCCTAAGAGAGGAGTAATGTGACATGGGAAAAAAGGTGCTCATCGTAGACGACTCTGTCTCTATGCGACAGATGCTCTCAATGATACTCAGCTCCGGTGGCTACGAGGTGGTCCCGGCGGAGGACGCCAAGGAAGGCCTGGAGAAGCTCTCCGGGGAGCTGGCGGCGATAATCACGGATTACAATATGCCCGGAATGAACGGCGTTGACTTCATAAAAGAGGTCCGGAACGGCGAGGTCGCCAAGAATAAGCCGATTATCATGGTTACCACCGAGTCGGAGCAGCAGAAGAAGGAAGAGGGGCGTGCCGCCGGGGCTACTGGCTGGATTACGAAGCCCTTCGAAAAGGCGCAGCTCCTGGAAGTTCTCGAGAAGGTCACCGGAGACGTCGAGTTCTGATGACCTCGGTCAAGAAGTCCGGAAAGAAAAAGATCCTCATTGAAGGGGACCTCACCCTGGAAGAGCTCGAAGGCGTTCGTGAAAAGCTTCTGCAGAAGAAGCTCGTCGGGGATGAAACGATCGATCTTTCGGGCGTTGAGCGTTTCGACCTACCGGGGCTACAGTTCCTCTACGCCCTCAACAGGGGGCGGCAAGTTTTCGAATTCGGGGAGAACGGTCCCCGATTTGCTCGCATGGCACGGTTCGCCGGGTTTACGCCTCTTCCGGGAAGTGACATAGCAGAAGAATCCAACAGCGATGAGTAGCGGTACAGATCCACTTCAGACGTTCGCAGGCGAAGCAGCGGACCTATTGGACGCCTACGAGGCGTCGCTCATGGCCCTGGAGGAGGATCCAGCGGATCCCCAGGAGCACGTGGCCAGCGCGTTTCGCAGCCTCCATACGATAAAGGGCTCCGGAACGATGCTCGGTCTCGACTCCCTCGGCTCCTTTGCCCACCGCCTGGAGAACTACTTCTCCGCCCTCCGGGACGGGGAGGTGAGCCTTACCCGAGAGGTAGTCTCTCAAGGGCTCCAAGCGAAAGACACCCTCCAGGCTCTCTTGCAGGCGACCATCGAGGGAGACAACGACGCCCTCGGAGCAATCGGAGCCGAAGGCGAGGCGATCCTCTCCTTTTTCGAGGGGCAGCTCTCCGGAGGCGAAGTCGAAGCCGCCGTTGCCCCGAGCGGTGGGGCCGCCGCAGGTGGGGAAGGGTCCACAGGCGGGGAAGGGTCCACAGGCGGCGCCGAGGGTACCCAGACTACCTATCGCATTACCTACCGCCCCTCCCGGGAAACATTCAATAGAGGCTTGCGCCCGCTGCAACTCATTAAGGAGCTCAGTGAACTCGGGCAGTGCACGCCGATGGGCTTTACCGGCGAGATTCCGCCCCTAAAGGATCTGGATCCCGCTCAGTGCTACGTACGCTGGATCTTTCTCCTCACCACCACCGCCTCCCGGGCAGATGTGGAGACGGTCTTTATCTTTCTCGATGAGGAGTCTCAGCTCACCGTAGACGTGATCGACTCCCCGGAACTCCTCGAGGAGGAGCACGAGTACGCCCGCCTCGGAGAGATTCTCGTGGAGCGGGGGGAGATCGCTCCGGGCGAGCTTACCGAAGTGCTCGCGGAAAGGACCCGCCTCGGTCAGCTCCTGGTGGACCGGGGGCTCGTGGATCCGGAGGTGGTGCAGTCCGCCCTCACGGAGCAGCAGGTGGTTCGGGAGAGTCGACGCCGGACCATTCAGACCGAGTCCCAGTCGACCATCAAGGTTCGCACCGACCGCCTCGACCAGCTCATTAACCTCGTGGGAGAGTTTGTCTCCCTCCAGGCGGCTCTCTCCCTTCGATCCGCGGCCTCCGAGGACGGAGAGATCACCGCTCTCTCCGAGCAACTCGATCGCCTCGTCTCGGACCTCCGGGACCTCTCCATGGAGCTCCACATGGTGCCGATCGAGCTGCTCTTTCGTCCCTTTCGGCGCCTGGTCCGGGACACCAGCGAGGAGCTCGGCAAGGAGGTGGACCTCACCATCGAGGGTGCGGAGACGGAGCTGGACAAGAACCTCGTCGAGCTTCTCAAGGACCCCCTCATGCATATCGTGAGGAACGCAATCGATCACGGGATCGAAACCGCCGCGGAGCGGGAGCAGGCGGGAAAACCGCGACGAGGCGAGATACGGCTAACCGCCCGGTACACCGGGACTTTCGTTGCAATCGAGGTTGAGGACA
>CAYZHV010000022.1:7447-13775 GCA_964478055.1 uncultured Spirochaetaceae bacterium
GGCCAGGAATTGCCCGAGGGGCCGTATGCCTACATCGAGGTTGAGGACAACGGCCGTGGTCTCGACGAGGAGAGGATTCTCGCCAAGGCAAGGGAACGGGGGCTCCTAGGTTCGGAGACGGAGCAGCTTTCCCAGGAGGAGATCGTCTCTCTTATTATGCAGCCCGGTTTTTCCACGGCGGAGCAGGTGAGCGATCTCTCGGGCCGGGGCGTCGGGATGGACGTGGTCGCCCGAAACATCGAGGGCCTCGGTGGCGCCGTTGCCGTGGAATCCCAGTTCGGGGAAGGGACGACGATCCGTATTCGAGTTCCTCTCACCCTCGCCATCGTCGAGGGGCTACTCTGCAAAGTCGGAGAAGGATACTACTTGGTCAATCTCGCCTACATCGAGGAGTGCCTAGACTCCCAGAGTCTCAATCGTGCCGGCGGGGAGACTTTCGAGTTTCGAGGTAGGGTGCTTCCTCTTATGGATTTGCGCCGATTCTTCGGGAGCGATTCCAACGGGAGCGATTCCAACGGGAGGGGCCAGGTGATCGTGGTCTCCCTGGAGGAGCGCCGCGTCGGGCTGGTGGTAGACGAGCTTCTAGAGAACTTTCAGTCCGTCATTAAGCCTCTGGGAAAGCTGTTGAAGAACACCGAGGGAATCTCCGGGGTGGTATTTCTCGGAGACGGGACCCCGGCCCTCATGCTCGATGTGGACTCCCTCGTTCGTCGACGCACCTAAATTGCCAAGGTGCCCATCTTTCCATACAATAGCGCCATGCCTCCCGCAGCCCTCCCGCGACAGGCTCATTTCGTCGGAATAAAAGGTACGGGGATGTCCGCTCTGGCGGAGCTCTATTACCGCAGTGGCGTCTCCGTCACAGGCTCGGACACTACCGAGACCTTCTACACCGATCAGGTGCTCAAGGAGGTCGGCATCCCCTATGCCGAGGGATTTGACCCGGAAAATATCCCCGAGGCGTGTGACCTTCTGGTCTACTCCGCGGCCTACGACCCTCAGACCCATCCGGAAATTGTTGCCGCCCGGGAACGAGGCATCCCGATCATGGTCTATACCGAGGCTCTCGGACGGTACTCTCGAGGTAGAGTCTCCGTCGGGGTTAGCGGAGTCCATGGAAAGACCACCACCACCGCCATAGCGGGGACCCTGGTGGACTCCCTGGGCCTGCAGGCCTCGGTCCTCGCGGGGAGCGCGGTGACAGACTTCGGCGGCACCTCGGTTCTCTTTAGGGGGGAGGACTTCTTTCTCGCGGAGACCTGCGAGTATCGCCGGCACTTCCTCGACTTCGACCCCTCCATCGTGGTGGTGACGAATGTCGAGGCGGATCATCTCGACTACTTTCGGGACGGCGAGGATGTGGAGCTCGCCTTTCTGGAGTACCTGAGAAAACTCCCCCCTGACGGTACCGTTATTTACTGCGCCGAGGACCCCGGGGCGCTCTCGGTGGCCGAACGCATCGCCGCCGAGCGCGATGATTTGCACTTCTTCGGTTATCGCCGGGAGGGCTCCTTTCGGCCCTTACCCGGGGGGCACCGCTCAGAGGAAGTGCGCATTATCGCGGAGCGGAGCGAGCCGGGGAGGATTCATTTCGGCATAGACGGGATAGAGGCGGCCTTCGCCCTCACCGTTCCCGGGCTGCACAACGTGCTCAACGCCACCGCGGCGGTGGTGGCAACCTGTGCCGCCGCGGCCAAGAGGTACGGCGGTACCTGGCGGAGCTTTGCGCAGTCCCGACGGGAGGCGATTGCCGAAGGACTTCTCTCCTTTTCCGGCTCCCGGCGGCGGAGCGAAACGGTCGGGGAGGCGAAGGGCATCCGGGTGATGGACGACTACGGCCACCATCCCACGGAAATCGTCACCACCCTTCGCGGGCTCCGGGAGTTTTACGATCCCCGGCGACTTATCGTGGATTTTATGTCCCACACCTACACGAGGACCTCCCGGCTCTTGGATGAGTTTGCCACCGCCTTCAGCGAGGCGGACATTGTCGTGATAAACGAGATCTACGCCTCCGCCCGGGAGCAGTTCGACGGTTCCATTAACGGAGAGGACCTGGCCAATGCGATTCGCCATAATCACCCGGAGGTGGTCTATCGGGGGAGCCATGAGGAGGCGGTGGAGTATTTTATCGAAATCCTGCGGGAGGGAGATCTCCTGCTAACCCTCGGCGCCGGCGACAACTGGCAGATCGGGCGCGAGGTGCTTCGACGACTTCAGGAGGACAGTTAGCTTCATGAAGAGCATGACCGGCTACGCCTATCGTGAGCAGCAGGGAGCAGAGCGTAGCTATACACTCGAGATAAAGGCGTATAACAACAGGTATCTCGACGTCTCCGTCGGGTTGCCTCCCTTCCTCAATCCCCTGGAGCCCCGGATCCGGGAGCGGGTATCCGCGCAGACGAGGCGGGGAAAGGTGGATGTCTGGATCAAGGTGCGAGAGCTCCAGAGCGAGCCTAAAGTCACTGTCGACACCGGTGCCGCCGAAGCGTACCTCGAGGCGCTTCGAACGCTCAAGGAGGAAACCTCCTTGGCCGGAGAGATTCACCTGGAGCACCTGCTCAGCTTCGACGGGGTCCTCTCGGTTGAGAAGAGCCGGGACGTGGAACAGTTCTGGAATGAAATACTGCCGCTCCTGGAGGAGGGGTTACGGGAGTTCGAGACCGTCCGGGACCGGGAAGGGGAGGCGACCTTTCATGACATAGCTCGGCTTTTGCAACGGATCGAGGGAGAGGTTGAGGCGATCTCCGCGCGAGCCCCGGAAATCGAGCAAAAGGTCCTAGAGAGTATTCGAAGCCGCTTCCGGGAGGTTCTCGGGGAGGAGGCGGAGGAGCAGCGCATTTACGCCGAAGCCGCCGCTCTCATGGTAAAGCACTCGATTCACGAGGAGATATCCAGGCTCCGGGCGCACGTGGACGCCTTTCGAACAACGATGGAGCAAGACGAACCGGTGGGCAAGCGGCTCGATTTTATCTGCCAGGAGATGAACCGGGAGATCAATACCATCTCCTCGAAGAGCATCGAAGTGGACATACACAACAGCGTGATCGAGGTGAAAGACGATCTCGAAAAGATCCGGGAGCAGCTCCGCAATGTGGAGTAGCGAGGGGAGCTCCATCGACAACGGAGGGGAGAGTCACCTGCGGGTGGCCATATCCGGGAAGAGTGGCTGCGGAAACTCCACGGTGAGCAAGCTCGTGGCGCAGAAGCTCGGTATCCGAATGATTAACTACACCTTTCGGACCCTCGCTCAGGAGCAGGGAGTGAGCTTTGCGCAAATGCGGAAAATGGCGGAGGAAGATCCGCAGTGGGACCGCATGGTCGACAAGCGACAGCGGGAGATGGCCCTCGAAGGCTCCTGCGTCCTCGGCTCCCGTCTGGCGGTCTGGGTACTTCGAGAGGAGGCGGATCTAAAAGTCTTTCTCGACGCCTCCGAGGAGGAGCGAGCACGGCGAATCCAGAAACGGGAGGGCGGCACCTTCGAGGAGAAGCTCAAAGAGACCAGAACCCGAGATAAGAACGACCACGAGCGGTACCGTAAGATCTACGGCATCGACAATAACGATTACGGTTTCTGCGATCTTATCGTCGATACTGAGCGACACGCTCCGGAGGAGATTGCTGAGCTGATTGCAGGAACTGCTCGATCTTTGAGACCGCACGGTCCAGATCATTCCTGAAGGTGTATCGAATGCCGGTGGCTATGACCGTCTTCGGATAGCTGTCGATCGTTTTTATGAACTCTGGCAGCCGCTGGTCGAGCTGCGCGATAGTGCTGTAAGTGCCCCAGCCGGATAGCTCGAGCATCCGGGCGTTGAGCATCTGTTCGTACTGCCCAGTTTGGGGAACAACAAAGACTGGTTTACCGAGCACCATCGCCTCGCTCATGAACTGGTGCCCTGCGCTGGATATGACTCCCTTGCACCGGGAGAGGTAGTCCACGATATTCTTCTTCGGGTCCGGAAAGACCTCGACATTGTTGACAGCGAGTTTGCGGAGCTTTTTCAGCATGATCTTGCGATAGCTCGGCTTCAGATAGACCACGAAAAAGTCTTCCTTGCCTCGGGGATGCGCCTCGAGCTCCGGTCGGACTATCGGTCCCACGTCGCCGTCGTAAAAGGAGACGATCAGCTTCCGGTGATACTTCCCCATGAGCATGATGGAAATGAGCCGGGCAAGCATGGACTCGATGGAGAAACTGCGGTCTCGGAGCACAACCGAGGGGTGATTGATTTGAAGGATTGGCATCGCCAGCCGATCCGCGGCGTAGGGAAGGTAGGGATCGTAGTCGGATATGACCGCCTGGATCCCAAGACGCTTGAGTGCTCTGGAAAGTCTCGTCACATCCGTAGGAAAGCGAAGGAGATTGCCGAAGTTAGCCACCGCCGTGGCGGCGAGGACAATGCGCTCCCGCTTTTTGACGAAGCTGAAATAGGGAATCGGCCGAAGCTCAACTTCCCCGAGGTTTTCTCGCATGAACTGGTTGAGCCGTCGGGGACAGAAGATAACCAGCTCGTACTTCCTCGACAGAACACGCGCCAGCGCTACGGTCCGCGCGGCGTGCCCAAAACCCTCACCGGTGCAGGAGAGTGCGATCCTCATGGGTCTGTTACCCTAGGGGAGAATCTTTAAGCCGGTGTAAGGAAGCTGTGAAATTTTGGTGAAAAGGTGAGCGCTTCCGGCTTACGGGAGCCTCAGAAGCTGTAGGCGATACCGATAAACCCCTTCATCGCGCCGAGGAGGGGTGCGAGAATGGTGCCCGCCGCCTTCTCTACCTCAGTCTCACCATTGGAGGTCCGGGGAACCGCGGTAAACACGGCGTCAATAGAGATGTCAAAGCCCAGACTGCCCGGGCCGAGAGGGAACGGGGTGGCGGAGATGCCTATCGTGGCGAAAGGTGCGAGCTCGGCGATGACGGCCTCTTTCTCCGAGGGCTGCACCGCCGGGATCGACGCCCCCGTACCCAGGTAGACCGGACCCATTTGAACCCTTCCGTAGGGGGCGATGTAGTACCCTATCTCAGAGATTCCAACGACGTTTTTGATACCGCCGCCGAATCCGGCGAAGGCGGGCTGATAGAGGAGAGCGGCGTTGACGCTCACATATCTGCTTACGATGGAGCTGCCGAACTGCGTGGATAGTTCAGCTCTGAGCCCGCCGGGAAGAGCGGAGAGCGGTGCGGTTCCGAGGAACACCAGAAGGACGAGAAGCAGTGAACGCTTTTTCATGCTTCCTCCTTGATAAATAGCCTAATCCTCCCCTCAGGGCCTCGGCAATGTGTTATTTTCTTTTTGGGAGGTTTATTGTATGTACAATAAAATCGCACCGACCGACCTGGTGGCCGGTCGTTATGGACGGTATGCCCTCATCCTTCTCCTGGGCATCTTGGTGACCCTGCCTGCACCGGCACAGGATTTTCCGGAAGGGGCGGAGCCGCCGAGCTCCCGTTCCGAGTTGCCCGACGCCTTTCTCGGCCAGTCGCCGCCGGCGGGGGCGGCAGGAAGCTTTTCCACGGACTTTTCCCGGGCGACGATCTCCTTCGCCGACGTTATATCCGGAGGGCCTCCAAAGGACGGAATCCCGGCCGTCGATGAACCGAGCTTTGTCTCTCTTGGAGAGGGCCGGGAATGGATCGAGGATGAGGAGAGCGTCTTTCTGCTGGAGGCCGGGGGAGAGACGAAGATCTATCCGGTTCAGGTTCTCATGTGGCACGAGATCGTCAACGACGAGGTCGGAGGCGTTCCCGTGACGGTTACTTACTGTCCCCTCTGCAACACCGGCGTAACATTTCTGCGCCGCTACGACGGTGAGATCCTCGACTTTGGCGTCAGCGGTCGGCTTCGCTTCAGCAATATGATTATGTACGATCGGCAGACCGAGAGTTGGTGGCAACAGGCTACCGGTCGCGCCATAGCGGGGGAGTATGCCGGAGGACGCCTCGCCCGGCACCCGATGCTCATGTTGAGCTTCGGCGAGGCGAGACGGAACTGGCCCCGGGCCAGGGTGCTATCGAGAGAGACAGGCCACAGCCGAGCCTACGGGAGAAATCCCTATAGCGGCTATGACACCTCTTCCCGTCCCTTTCTCTATCGTGGGCCGAGGCAGAACGGCGACTGGAGTCCCATGACCCGGGTTGTCATGGTTGAGGCAGGAGGAGAGCAGGAGCCCTTCGTCTACCCTGAGCTAGAGGAGAAGGGCGTGGCGCAACAGCTCGTGGGGGGCGTGCCCATTGTGGTCCTCTTCGACCCCGAGGCAGCCTCGCCCCTGGACGCCTCCACCGTGGCCGGCGGAAGAGCGGTGGGCGCGGCCAACGCATTTGTCGCCCGGG
>CAYZHV010000022.1:13785-26121 GCA_964478055.1 uncultured Spirochaetaceae bacterium
GCAGGCTCAGCTTCGAGGCTCTGGGAGAGGGGCGCTTCCGGGACCGCGAGACAGGCTCGGTCTGGAACGCCGCGGGAAGAGCGGTCTCCGGAGACCTGCTGGGGAGTTCTCTGGAACCGGCGGAGACCGTGCAGCACTTCTGGTTCTCATACTCCGCGTTCGAGCAATAATCTGCCGGCGCCGGGCTGAGGCAACCTGGGCAGCGGGGCGCTTTCGTTGTACCTTCGTCATCATAGGAGATGACAGTGAACGTTGTGCAGCGAGAAATCACTCTGCGGCCCAGGAGCCGAGGCTTTCATCTGATTACACGAGAGGTTGAAGAGGCGATGCCGGAACTCGGGAGCATCCAGCAGGGGGTGGCCCACCTTCTTATCAAGCACACCTCAGCCTCCCTCACCCTGAATGAAAACGCCTCGCCGGAAGTTCGGACGGATTTCGAGTCGATCTTCAACCATCTCGTCCCGGAGGGCGAGCCCTACTACCGGCACACCCTGGAAGGTTCGGACGACATGCCCGCCCACGCCAAAGCATCTATTCTCGGCTTCAACCTCACGATTCCGATAAGCGGTGGGCGCTTCAACCTCGGTACCTGGCAGGGTATCTATCTATGCGAGCATCGAAACCACGGCGGTCCCCGGAAGCTGGTAATTACCGCCTTTGGAGCGTGACCTATGGCGGCCGATAAGCGACTGGAGCACGACTCCCTGGGGGAGCGAGAAGTCCCCGCCGGGGCGTACTACGGGATTCACACCCTCCGGGCTCTGGAGAACTTTCCCATCTCCCGGGTGCTCCTCATGCGGTTTCCCACGGTGGTCGAGGCTTTCGCCGCGGTCAAGGAGGCCGCTGCCAGGGCGAATAAACGGCTCGGCGTCCTGGAACCGACGGTGGCAGAGGCGATCGTGGGGGCGTGCAAGGAGGTTCGGGAGCGAAAGCTCCTGGAGCACTTTGTTGTGGACATGATGCAGGGCGGCGCCGGGACCTCGACAAACATGAACGTGAACGAGGTGATCGCTAACCGCGCCCTGGAGCTCCTGGGACATGAGCGGGGTGAGTACCGGTACTGCCATCCTCTGGACCACGTCAATCGCTCGCAGTCCACTAACGATGTATATCCCACGGCGACCCGCCTCGCCCTGGTCGGTTACACCGAGCGTCTCATAGCGGAGCTCCACTCCCTTTCTGATGCCTTTGAGACTCTCGCCGAGAGGTACTGTCGTGTAGTCACGGTGGGACGGACCCAGCTCCAGGATGCGGTGCCCATGACCATGGGACAGGCGTTCACCGCCTACGCCGTAACCTTGCGGGAGGAGATCGCCCGCCTCGAATGCACCATCCCCCTTCTGGAAGAGGTGAGTCTCGGGGCCACGGCGATCGGGACCGAGATAAACGCCCCGGAGGGATATCGGAGGCTCGTGCTCCAGGAGCTGCGAGAAGTCACCGGGCGATCCCTAGAACCCGCGGCGAACCTCGTGGAGGCCACCAGCGATGCCGGAGTCTTTGTCCTCGTCTCGAGCTCTCTCAAGCGCCTTGCCACGAAACTATCGAAGACCGCGAGCGATCTGCGGCTTCTCTCCTCGGGCCCGAGGACCGGGTTGGGAGAGATCGATCTCCCTCCGGTACAAGCGGGAAGCTCGATTATGCCGGGAAAGGTTAACCCGGTCATGGCGGAGGCGATGAACCAGGTCTGTTTCCGGGTCTTTGGCAACGACGTCACGGTTACCTACGCCGCCGAGCACGGCCAGCTACAGCTCAACCCTTTTCTCCCCGGTCTGACCTACGCTCTATTCGACTCCTTTGCTCTTCTCCTATCGGGAATCCCGCTCTTCCGCAAGAGGCTGGTGGAAGGTATCACGGTGAATGAGGCGGCCGCCCGAAGCCACGCCGAGCGCTCCCTCTCTCTTACGACGGCCCTGGCGCCGATTCTCGGCTACGAGGTGGCGGCGGAGCTCGCCCACGACGCCTATACAGAGGGACGTACCGTCCGGGAGCTCCTCATCGAGCGATATCCCGATATTGATCCGGCGGTGGTGGATCCGATCAATCTAGTAGGACCCTTAAAGGATCGTGCGTCTGAGTGACGGCGGGTTCAACTGGGTCTACAATATTCCCATGGCTGCAGAACCAAATTTGAGACAGGAGGAGCGCTTCGGCCAGACCTCCTATCTGTTTGCAAACGACACAGTTGAAGTAAGCGTCACCGAGCTCGGAGGCATGACCGCCCCAGTGGTCTTCACTCTTCCGGATGGTCGGGGCGTATCACCCTACTACGTAAGTCCCTGGCACTCGGAGAACCTCAAGCTCGATGAGCCCGTGCTCGTCCCCCTACGAGGGGACTTCTTCTGTCTCCCCTTCGGGGCGAATAACAAGATGGAAGGGGAGGATCATCGAGTTCACGGAGAAGCCGCCGGGGGACGCTGGACACCGGGAGCCCTCGGGGAGTCTGGGCCTCTGACGAGCTTTGCCATGACCCTGCAGTATGGAGCGACGAAAGGAACCGTCACAAAGGAGCTCCTGCTCCGGTCCGGCGAGAGCGTGCTCTACAGCGAGCACACGTTGGCGGGCTTTTCGGGCGCGTATCCTCTGGGACACCACGCTACCCTTGCGGGAAGCGTCAAACAGGGAGAACTGCAAATCTCGGTGAAGCCCTTCGACCTCGGGATTACCTCACCTTCGATCCCGTGGTTCCAGGCGGATGGGGAGTACTTCGCCATTCAGCCTGGTCAGCGCTTCTCCTCCCTCGAGGCGGTCCCTACGGTCTGGAAGGATGAGCCGGAGACCGACTGCTCCATTTACCCGAGTCGCCCCGGATTCGTTGACATCATCGGTGTCTACCGAAAAGCGGCGGAGGGCGATGACTTCGCCGCCAGGCTCGGCTGGACCTGCGTGGTCAACCGCAAGCAGGGATGGATCTGGTTCGCCCTGAAGGACTCGGCGATGTTGCCGGGGACAGTTTTCTGGATGGAGAACCACGGAAGACACCAGTTTCCCTGGAACGGCAGAAACTGCTGTATCGGCCTCGAGGAGACCTGCGGCTATCTGGCAAACGGCAGAGCGGATTCGGTGGCGAAGAACCCCGTATCCGAAGCCGGGATTCCCAGCAGCGTGAGTCTCTCCCCGGACCACATAACCGCGGTGCGCTACATCCAGGGTATGACCGCCGCTCCAAAGAATTTTGGCAAGGTCGCCGAGCTCATTCCCGGGGAGGGCGCGATCACTCTGAAGGACGAGGCCGGAAAGAGTGTGGAAATCGCCGTGGGCTGGGAGTACCTCTTTAGAGGAGTCGACGCTCTGAAATAGCCGTGTCCACCACCACGCTGGTGGACAGTAGGGGCGCCGGGCCGCTTTCGTTACCGGCCAACGTCGTTTAGCGTTCGAATCCGGAGATTCTCCTCGAACCATTTCGCCTCGTGCCCCGCGGTCTCGGTTACCGTGATCATCCTCGGTTCGTCCGGCATGAGGTGAAATCCGTTGTCACTGAAGCGGACCAGCGGGTCTTCTACCTCCAGGGCGACGAAGAAAGCCGGTCGGTCGCCACGCAGCTCGATCTCCACGTCGCCGGCGCTGCCGCTGACTTCTCGAGGGGTGGCGGTCACCTCACACCGCTGGAGCTCGCACCGCTTGGGCACCGCTGAGAGGGCCACGGCGGTGATCGGCTCCTCATCCGAGGCTTGAGGGGCGAAGACCGCCTCCACGAAGTAGCTGCCTGCCGGGGCGGGCTGGTGCAAATCCGAGGCGGTGATCGGTTTCTCCGCCGCCGCCGGAGGAGCCACCAGGGCCGCCCGTACGGAGCTCTCCGGCGCCACCGAGAGCTCCTGAGTCTCCTCGGCGATCACCTCACCGTCGAAGCGGCGGATCTTGTAGACAAGGGTGCCTCTGACCGGCTCGAAGGTGTCATTCACCATGTACGCCTCGGTCTGCTGGTTTTCTTTGGGAATCAGCACCAGGTGCACCGGCCGGAAAAACCGTTTCGCGGCGTAGTGGAGGAGCTTCCACCTCCCGGAGTACTCGATTGAGGACCAGGACGCCACCGGCCAGAGATCGTTCAGCTGCCAGTAGAGGGCGCCCATACAGATCGGCCTCCGACTTCGCCAGTACTCTACGGCGGTGGTGATCGCCATCGCCTGCTGCACCTGGCTCAGGTAGATGAACTCCTCAAAAGCCGAGGGAAACCGAAAATAGCGACCGATGGTAGCGATAATCACTTCGTTGCCCCGGGGATGACGCTGGTGGTGGTCCATGATCGGTGAGGTTAGGTTGCGCTCCTCCTCAGGGGCGAAGGATGCCACGCTCTCCGGGGAGGGAAAGGACTGAAAGCCGAACTCCGAGCAGAATCGGGGGGTCACCTCGTAGTACGCTTCAAAGGGTTTCCCTTCGTGCCAGACGCTCCAGTAGTGCATGTCCCCCCTGCTGTCATCGTGCCAGTTGTCGGAGAAATCTCCGGGCCCCGCGGCGGGAGAGCTCGGCCACCAGGCGCGGCTCGGATCGAGATCGCGAACAACGGAGCCGACGGCTCCTTCGTTGAGCCGGTCGTAGTCGATAATGTAGCGGTCCCGATTGTTTATAGACTCCTCAAACCAGGTGAGGGCACCCACATTCTCGTTGTTTCCGCACCAGAGGGCGATGGAGGGATGGTGCTGTAGCCGCTTAACCTGGTAAGCGACCTCGCCCTGGACGGAGGCGAGAAACTCCTGCTCCGCAGGGTAGAGACTGCAGGAAAACATGAAGTCCTGCCAGATCATAATGCCAAGTCGGTCACACTCGTTGTAGAAGTGCTCTGATTCGTACTGCCCACCGCCCCAGACTCGAAGCATGTTCATATTCGCTGCCGCTGCATCTTCCAGGAGTCGACTGATAAGCTTCTCAGTCTGCCGTCCGGGGAGCGCATCCGCGGGGATCCAATTTGCCCCTTTTGCCCAGATCTCCTTTCCGTTAACACGGAAGGCGAGATTCGTTCCCTGCTCATCATCCTCGTTGACGAGTTCCAGGGTCCTGAAGGCGGTGTTCCCGCTCCAGTGGTCGTTCTCACTTTCCACCGTCGCCTGGTAGAGCGGCTGCTCGCCGTATCCTCTCGGCCACCAGAGCTCCAGCTCATCCACCACGACGGTGAGAGTAACCGAAGAGAGCCCCGTTTCCACGGGGATACTGCGTTTCTCGGAGCTGCCGGCCACCGAGGCGGTGAGAGAGACCTCTCCCGGTTCGTAGGCGTAGAGCTCGATTAGGAACTCCACGGCCCACCGGGTATCGCTCTCCTTCCTGTTAAAGATGCGGACCGACTCGATTCGCTCCATATCGGTGGCGCCGAGGTACATTGCCCCGTATACTCCGCTTACCATGAGAGCAGGACCCCAGTCCCAGCCGGAGTGGCACTGCACTTTTCTCAAGAGATTTCTATGGGGAGACTGGACGGGATAGTTCTGGTGAGGCACCGGATAGCGAAGCTCCGAAGCCTTCTCGACGGCCCGCTCTTCCGGTGCGAAGAGATCTACAGCAATGGTGTTCTCACCGGAGGTGATCCTTCCTGTGAGATCTGCCCGGACCGCCCGGAACATGTTCTCCTGCCGGGCAACCTCGTTTCCGTTCACCGTAACCGCGCAGACCGTGTCCACCGACTCGAGGTGAAGGTAGTGGTATTTCTTGTTAAGCAGATCCGAGCTCAGAGAAATGGAGCGTTCGTACCGCCAGTTAGCCCGGCCGATCCACTGCAGGTCGAGCTCATTGGTGCCGAAATAGGGATCCTCAACAGCACCCGAGTCCAGGAGGGCGGAAAGATTGTCTCCCGGGAGGCTTGTCTCCCAGGATTGAGGACTTTCGGTTCTAAGAAGGGTCCAGGTGCCGGCGAGGTTTTGCCGCATAGAAAGGCTCCTTGGTAAGAAAAATCAACTAACGTAGTATTACACGGATAGAAACTGCGGTCAAATGGCGACGTTTCGGCGCTAAAAAGGCGATTATGAGAAGTTTTTGTTGACACCGGCCTAGGGGCGTGTGAGAATACGGTTGGTTGGAGTAAAAACCAACGATCCCTCGATTCGCCGGGGATATGGATGGACACCCTAGAATGGCAGTAAAGCGGACGAAACGAATCAACACCTCTCGGGTGATGCGGGACATCTGGACGAGTCGGGAGACCAGTCGCGTGGAAATTGCCCGTGCTCTCGGGCTCGACAAGTCCACGGTCTCCGCTATTGTCAACGACCTCCTGGAAGTCGGGCTCATCTCCGAGACCAGGGAGGGTTCCGCCGGGCCTCAGGGCGGACGAAAACCGGTCCACATAACCTTGAACGGACAATTCGGGTGCGTCCTCGGTATCGAGCTTCGACCCGAGTCCTACACCGCTGTGGGAGTCAACCTCAACGGCGAAGTGGTCTTCTCCAAGTACGAGAAGATGCAGCTCGCCGGCAGGGACGTCAGGGCGAGCATTCTCGACATCGTGGATCGGGTGGATGTGGAGCGAGAGCGGTGCGGCCTCCGTCTACTCGGCATAGGGGTCGGTCTCTCAGGCGTCGTCAACCCGCATTCCGGCGTAATTCGTTTCTCTATTCCTCTCAAGCTCGACGACCCGGTCAATCTCTATGAGGAAATGGCCGGCGACTTCGACGTTCCCTTCCTCATCGAAAACGATGCCAACGCCTGCGCCTGGGGAGAGCTCGCCTTTCACCGGCACAGAGAGATGCAGGACTTTCTCTTCTGCCTCGTGGAGTTCCGGGACACGAATCGTAGCGAGGTGATCCACGAGAAGACCGCCGTCGGTTTCGGTATCGCCCTGGGGGGGAGTGTCCACTACGGTCACGAGTTCTCCGCCGGTGAGTTCCGCTCCATATTTCGAGGGCCCGAGCATTTCGGTCAGTTCGCTCTCACTCGAGAGGAGGCGTTTCGCATCGAGGAAGACCCCACCGTCATGGAACGCTTTGTTCGGGAGCTGAGCCGACACGTGGCGCTCTTCGTAAACACCTTCAATCTTGGCCACGTCTTTCTCGGGGGGAGCCTCGATTTCGAGGCCCATAAGATGCGGGATGTTCTCGCCGAGGAGATCGACCAGAACTGGCCCTACCCGAACCCGGTCTCGACGCAAATCGCCTATTCCTCTCTTCGGGAGCGGGCGGTCGCTTTTGGAGCGGCCGGAATGGTCCTGGAGCGAATGTTTGCAGATATCGAGCTCGTAAAGGGTGTCACCCGGGAAGGGGGCTGGGATACGACGCTACTGCCCGGAGTCGCCCTGGCCGAAGGAAGGCTCGGTACCTACATCCCGGAAGAGGGGCAGTAGACACCAGGATAGGGTCCAAAAGGTAGTGGAACGGCGGCTCGAGGGCCGCGTTGAATAAGAGACTATAGGTGTCCGGGAGGACACCGCAAAAAGGAGGATCTTCTATGCGTAAGATTCTGGTTTTATCAGTGGCAATCGCGGTCGTTTTTGCCGCGCTTCCGCTCTTCGCGGGAGGACAGGCGGAGCAGGGCGGCGGTGCCGCGGAGGCAGGTGAGGAAAAGATAGAGCTCACCATGTTCGAGTATCAGAATGTGACCGACGAGTCCGAGGTCGCGACCTGGGAAGTGCTTCTCGAAGAGTTCTACGCCCAGAACCCGAACATCGAGCTCGAGATCGACCCGCTCTTCGACGAGGCGTATCACAACAAGCTCCAGGCCATGGCCGTGGCAGGGCAGCTTCCCGACATTATGTTTCTCTGGCCCGGCGCTCGAACCGGCACGGTGACCGAGAACGGTCTGGCCAAGGATCTTCGTCCCTGGCTCGAGGGAAAGGAAGACCAGTTCGCGGACATCGCCGTGGCGCCTCAGGGGCCGAATGGCGAGATCTATGAGCTTCCGGAGCAGGTCACTGCGACCCACGTGATGTTCACCAACGACAAGCTCCTCGACGAGCTCGGTCTCGAGTACCCTGAGACTCTGCAAGAGCTCATCGCTCAGGGCGATGCAATCCGCGATGCCGGGTATATCCCGATTGCCATGGACAATGGTGGTGGCTGGCAGATGCAGTCCTGTCTCTTGAGCGCTCTCGTCGAGCGAACCGGTGGTCGCGAGTGGTTTATGTCCGCCGTTGATGGAAGCGCCAGCTTTACCGATCGGCAGTTCGTCCGAGCCCTCGACATTATCAAGGCCCTCGCGGATAACGACATGTTCACTCCCGGGGTGAATACGGCCCAGTACGGTGAAGCTCTTACCGCCTTTGTCAACGAAGAGGCAGTTTACTTCATAGACGGCGGCTGGCGAGTCACCAACCTGGTTACGGAGCTTGCGGAAGAGCAGAAGGACTACATCAGCCTCAACGTCTTTCCGGAAGTTTCGAACACCCAGGGGCAGTCAGGTTCCACCGCCATGGTCGCTGGTACCGGCTACGGCATGAACGCTGATCTCACTGGTGCAGAAGCGGACGCCGCCTGGGAGTGGATCTGGTTCTACTCCGGCCCCGAAGGCTCCCAAATCCGTCAGGCAACCGGTGCGGTCCCCGCCTACAAGCTTCCGATTCCGGAAGACGCGGACCCGATGGTTCAGAAGCTAACTCGATTCATCGGTGACACTCCCGCGGGCTACGTTATCGATGCTAAGCTGAGCCAGGAGGCGATGGGTGTGCTCCACCCGATGCTTCAGGAGCTGATTTTCGGTAGTTTGAGTTCCCAGCAGGTCGCCCAGGACTTCGAGAACTGGATCGCCGAGAACGAGCCGGCGCGACAGTAGACCAAAACGTGCGAAAAGGTTCCGGGCCCTTTTGGGGCCCGGGCCGTCTCGCGCAATGGATGATCGACATGACCACCCAATCCAACAAGCTGCGTAGCTTTTTCATTCTTCTCGCACCGGCCCTCGTTATCTACGCCGCGATAATCATCTTTCCGATCGTTTTCAACGTAGGGTTGAGTTTCACGAAATGGTCCGGCTTCGGGGCGCCCGAGTGGGTTGGCCTTGATCAGTATCAGAAGATGTTGTCGGACCGTGTTTTCCTGCACGGTTTGCGCAACAATCTACTGATCGTGGCGATCTCAGTCTTCGGGCAACTCCCGGTGGGCTTCGTTCTCGCCTACATTCTCTATCGGCGAATGGTCAGGCGGGAGCGCTTTTTCGAGATCATGATCTTTTTGCCTATTACGATCTCTCCCGTCGTCGTGGCCATACTCTGGAACCAGATCTTTTCTTCCTCCGGCATCTTCGTCGAGATCGTACGCGTTCTCACCGATAACCCGCGGTATGTCTTTGGCATGTTTGAGAATCGCTCCCTGGCGATCGTGCCGATTCTCTTCGTCATTCTCTGGATGTATACGGGCCTCTATATGGTGATCTTCATCGCAAATCTGCAGAAGATCGATCCCGAAATGCTGGAGTCCGCCAAGATAGATGGGGCGTCGGAGCGGCAGATCCTCGGCCGAATCATCCTCCCGCAGATGACCAACATTCTCTTTACTACTTCAGTCTTTGCGATCACAGGAAGCCTCAAGAGCTTTGATCTGATTTGGGCCTTCACCGGTGGCGGTCCGGCACATTACACCGAGGTCATCGCGATTTACATGTATCTAAACACGTTTCGGTACTACAACTACGGGTTCGGTTCTGCGGTATCGATGGTGATAATCATCTTGAGCATCGGGCTTATCTACCTCGCCCTCGGGGCGTATCGCTACTTTGCCCGGAAGTACGAGTGAGGAAGCAGCCATGAGTTCACTGAGCACCCAGGATTTTACACCGAGCTGGAAGCTCCCGGCATACATCATCATGGGGGGATTTACCTTTCTTACCCTCGCGCCCCTTATTTGGCTTCTCTACAGCTCCTTTAAACCTCATCCGGAGATCATCAGAAACATCTTTGCCCTCCCGAAGCAGTTCTATTTGGACAACTTTGCCATCGCCTACGAGCGGGGAAACCTGGGCATCTACTTCGTAAACAGCGTGATCTATACCAGCATCGCCACGGCGCTGACGACGCTTTTCGCCCTCTCAGCGGGCTACGCCCTGGCAAAGTTCGGCTACAAAATCGCGGGGTTTGTTTACGCTTTCTTCATTATGGGGCTCCTGGTAACTCCCCACTCCGTACTAGTTCCGCTCTTCGTCCTGGAGACAAGCCTCAACATCGACGACACCCGAATCGGGGTAATTCTGCCCTACATTGCCTTCGGCCTTCCCTTTCTGGTCTATCTTGCCACGAGCTACATTAAAGGGATTCCGGATGAGCTCGAGCAGGCGGCGGTGGTGGATGGGGCTACCTATTTGCAGATCTTCTACCGAATCATCGCCCCTGTGGCCAAGCCAGTAGCATCGACCATGGTGATCTTTTCCTTTATCAACAACTGGAACGAGTTCGTCTTTGTCTTTACCAGTGACCGCGCTCTGCGGAGCCTCCCGGTAGGGATAAACGCCTTTGCGGCGGGACTCACCCGGGACTACGGCCTACAGTTTGCCGCCCTGGTTATCGGGACCCTTCCGATGATCATCTTCTATGTCTTTTTCCACGAGCAGATCGCCAGGGGATTCGCGGCGGGCGCCGTAAAGGGATAAGGCGGCCTCAGCCGCGGCGAGGGGTCTCTGCCGGCAGGGCTCCGGCGCGAGCCGCCTCTGCTCGGCTCGCAGTCCGCCTTGTTCCAGCAGCAACGAGAGGAGCAGCATCATGCATCTGTTAATCAACCACCTCGGGTACGAGTTAATAGGACCCAAGCGCGCCGTTCTTCGGGAGCCGACGCCTGACGGCACCGTTTCCACCGCGGAGACGGAGGCAGCTCCAGACCAGGGTGCCCAACCCCGGGCCCTCTCCTTTGAGCTGCGAGACAGGGCTTCTGATAGCGTGGCCCTTCGCGGCGACTGCCGGTACAAGGGCGGTGTGGACCGTTGGCGGCAGGGGCGCTTCTATGAGCTCGACTTCTCTGACCTCTCAGCTCCCGGAAGTTACCGCATCCACGTCCACGACCGAGAGAGCAACGAGCTCGTCGTCCAATCCGAGCCCTTCTCGGTGGGAGAGAACCTGCTTTTCGAAGAAACCTTCTCGAACACCCTCTTCTGGCTCAAAGGACAGCGCTCCTCCGGGGCCGAGGATATGGCGGACCGGAGCGCCTCGTTCTATGGAGACCGACCGGGAACCGCGGACCTCCGGGGAGGCTGGTTCGACGCGAGCGGAGACAACAGTAAGTACCTCAGCCATCTCTCCTACGCCAATTATCTCAACCCGCAGCAGACCCCCGGGGTTGTCTGGGCTCTCCTGGCCGCCCGGGACGCCATCGCCCGGACCAACCCCGGCGCTCCTGCGCTCTGGGAGCGCCGCCTACTTGATGAGGTCGCCTGGGGCGCGGACTTCTTGGTGCGCATGCAGGACCCGAAAGGGTATTTCTATATCACGCTCTTTGATAAGTGGTCGAAGGACCTCGACGCCAGGATCGTCTCGAGTTTTCGTACCCAGCAGGGGCACCGGGGCGATGAGTATCAGGCGGGGTACCGGCAGGGTGGGGGAATGGCGATCGCCGCCTTGGCCCGGGCCGGCGCCGCGGGTCTCGCCGCCGCTGGGAGGGCAAGCACCTCCGCCCCGGAGGACCTCCCCGGTGCACCGGGACGAGGCAGAAAGCCCCCGGAGACGATCCTGCCGGGAGAGTGCGCACCGGAGGAGTATCTCGCCGCCGCGCGGCGGGGCTTCTTTCACTTGGAGGAGCATAACCTCGCCTATCTCGACGATGGCGAGGAGAACATCATAGACGACTACTGCGCCCTACTTGCCGCGGTAGAGCTCTATCTCGCCGCCCTTTCCGGAGGGTGGAAAGGCGCGACTGACGCCGATACCTACCTTACCGCCGCACGGAAGCGGGCTGACGCGCTCATGGCGAGACTCGTCACCGATGAAGCGGGCCTCCACTGGTGGCTGGGCGGCGCAGCGTCCTCAGGCCCCGGGGAACCCGGCCGGCCTGGCGCGGGAACCGCACCCCACGGCGCCGGTGATCCCGGCGCGGGGTCGCGGCCTTACTACCACGCTTCGGAGGCGGGGCTGCCGGTGCTCGCGCTCCTACGCTATGCCGAGGCGGAAGCGGCGGCCGGGGAGTTCTCGCGGCGGGAGACGGCCCTCACTACGGCGGCGAAGGCCGTCGAGGGGGAGCTCGCGGTGACCCGGGAGGTTAACAACCCCTTCGGGTACGCCCGACAGCATGTGGCCGAGCCCGGCGGGCCGAGGCGCACTTCCTTCTTTATTCCCCATGAAAACGAGTCCGGGTACTGGTGGCAGGGAGAAAACGCCCGAATCGCCTCCCTCGCCGCGGCGGCGCTATTAACCGCAGCCGCGGCGAGAAACCGCGGCCCCGGGGCTCCGAGTCACGGCCCGGGCCAAGCCGCCGGGGCCGCACCGCCGGCGGCGACGGAGAGACTCCT
>CAYZHV010000023.1:0-25884 GCA_964478055.1 uncultured Spirochaetaceae bacterium
AGTGGCCGCAACGAGCATGCCAAGAGAGTTGTAGAGCAGTGCGGCAGGAAGAAGCACCGCCAGCAGCGGCAGAAGTTGCAGCAGGGCAGTATTGGTCACTGTTAGGGTGAGTACGGTGTAGGGGAGTGTCAGGGAGAGGATGGTGAGGGTGGAAAGGAGCTCTCTTCGCAGCAGGCTGGAGGCGTCCCGTCTCTCCGGGGGATCCGCCACACCGAGATAGAGGGAGGAGATCATTATCGAGGCGGGCAGGATGTAGGGCAGAGCCGTAAAGAGAGTCGGAACCGTGCCGTAGCGCAGGAGTCCGTAGTAGCTCGGGTCCGGCCAGAGGATGACCGTCGTGAGAGTGAGAAAGCCGAAGAGTTGCAAATAAGTTCGCCTCGCAATCGACAGATTCATCGAGGAACCTCCCCCTTTAGAGGTAGCAGCACCGCGCCCCGGACCACTCGGCTTTCGAATCCCGGAGTGATCGAGAGCGGCTCGGCTAATTGCGGAGACCAGCCCACGAAGGCAACGCCGTCCCGTAACTGCTCCCGGAGCAGTCTCGACTTTCGCAACTCATTGACGTACCGCCGCGCTTCTAAGGAGAGTACATGCGCCCCCTCCTCCGAAAGGCTTCGGGTTACCACCTGTCCCGGGCTCACCGCTCCGGTAGGAAAGGTATGCCAGCTCGTAACCAGGGCGCTTTCCAGCAGAAGAAAATCGGTACCATTCTCGATTCGAAGGGCCCCCTCCGTCGGTAGAAGCTCCGCGGAAAGGGCAGCGTTGAAACGCTCCCAGGTTCCCAGGTACACCCGTCCCCACTTGTCCAGGTCCCCAGAAACTGCTGAACCGCCGTCCCGGGTAGGCACGATACGGTTCGCCCTGCCGGCATTGGGCAACAGTAGCAGTTCCTCCGGAACGGCGACCCGGTAGTCTCGCTCCTGACTGCTCATGAGTAGTACCTCCCTCTCGAGAAGCATGCTCGTTCCCTCCGCTCGGTCCTTGCGGAGAAGCTGTACCTCCGCGGCCACATCCTCCGGGGGAGCGGCGCTCGTGGAGAGGATAACCCCCAGAATGAGGGCCAAAGCGGCAGGGACAAGCAACGGACCGAGGCGACTCATTCGCGGGGTCTTCTCTTCTCCTCGTGTGAGCAGAGTCAGGGAGACGAGGGTTACGAGAAAGACCAGGGCCATGAGCCATCGGGAAGGGAAGTGATAGACCGCGGGATCCACTATGGCGGCTGTTCCGCTGTCGGCAAAGGGGCGACGGTTGCTTTCTAGAGGTGGTCTCGGAAGGGAAGAGTGTCGGCTGGAGAGAACCCTCCTCAACGCCGGTAGGAGAGCTTCGTCGGAGTTGGGGTCGAGGAGGAGCAGACCGTCACCGAAGGGGCGGGAGAGGAGAGGTCCGCGGCTACTGATGGCACCGCCGTCGCTCCAGAGTCTGGCGATCTCCGGTGCGGACTCAATGATGAGCGCTGTGCCTCCGAAGGAGACCCACTCCCGGAGAGCGTACCACTGTGGCGGAGAGATTCGGCGCATAGGTGGATCCGAAATCAGCAAGAGATCCACCCCTGCGTAACCCTGCCACCGATCCGGGAGGTGCTCCACGAGAGGATAGGCCACCGAGAGCCCCCGGGCCCGGGGTATCGGCCCGGAGCTCAAGGCAACAATGAGCTCCTCCGGCGCATAGCGGAGGGGCGGAACGATTTCTTCCTGAAGGATCGGCTTGCCATCCCGGCGATAGGTTAGTCTAATCGGTAGGGAGCCTCGGGCGACCGGAACAATGTAGCGTCGACTCACGCTCTCTCCCTTGCCGAGCTGGAGCTCCTCTCTCGACTCCCAGAGGGTCTCGTTGTTGGGGCTACCGGGTGATACGATCACGCGTATAGATAGTGTGCCGGCAACGGCGTCGCCAAGATTGCTGAGTGTAATACTGAGCGGGTTCCAATGTCCCGCCTTGACGATGCCGTCAAAGCCGTAACTGCTGCGGAGGCGCAGGTCTACATCCTGCGCCGGAAGCAGTTGGAGGAAGAGGAATAGAATCAGCGGAAGAAGAAGCCTCTTGCGCACCGGCATATCCAAACCCTATGTATCCTAGGCGGATAACCAGCGGCGCGCAAGAGAGTTGCGTTTTCGGTCTGCACCGACTAGGCTTCTTCTATGGCCTTGGAAGCGTACAGGAGACTCGTCGTCCAGGTGGACGACGTCGCAGAGCCCCTCTTCCGACGATATAGACCACATCTCCAGTGTCGAAGAGGGTGTTATTTCTGCTGTGCCAAACCGGGAACTGGAGAAGATTAATGAGGATTTTCTCCTCTCAGAGGAGGGGGCTCCCTACGCCGACCTCGGTAGACTAACCATGGAGAATCTTGCCGGCACCGCGACTTGAAAGCGCCGTCGACGGCAGGTACCTTCACTCTTGGAGAAACCGTGGCAACAAGCACCGTTGAACAGTATTTGAAGATTATTTATCAGCAGCAACAGCGCTCCTCCTCGAAGGTCGTGCAGATGAAGCAACTCGCCGACGCTATGGGAGTTACTCCCGGGACGGCGACCTCCATGGTGAAGTACCTCGATCGGGAAGGGTATATTCAGTACACTCCGCGCCGGGGCGTCGAGCTCCGGGACTCCGGGAGGAAGCTCGCGCTGTCGATCGTCCGGAGGCACCGGCTAATCGAGACGTTTCTCGAGCAGGTCCTCGGATACGACTGGACGGAGGTTCATCAGGAGGCGGAGCAGCTGGAGCACGCGGTATCGGATCTCTTTGTGCGCCGACTGGACGCCTATCTCGACTACCCCACCGCAGATCCGCACGGCGATCCTATTCCAACGGAGGACGGAAGAATCGAAACTCGTCCCTCCTATCTCCTGGCACAGGTGCGGCCCGGAGATACCGTCGAAATCGTTCGCCTCAGGAAGGACTCGACGGAGTTTCTCGACCTCATGAAGAGCCAGGGCGTGTTGCCCCAGGAGCATTTGGAGGTGCTCAGGGTGGACAAGGTTGCTGGAGTCGTCACGATCCGACATAGCAAGGCAGAGGAGCCGTTCTCGATGAGCTACGACCTCGCCGGGAGCATTCTTGTACGCTCCGTCGAAGGCGAGTAGGGTTTTCAATCTCACAGATCAAGGAGCATTATCTATGGACATTGGATTCATCGGTCTCGGAGTAATGGGAAGCTCCATGGCAAAAAACCTTCTCCGGGAGGGGCACACCCTGACGGTGTACAACAGGACAAAGAGCAAGGCTGAAGAGCTCCTGAGTCTCGGGGCAGCCTGGGCTGACACCCCGGCTCAGGTGACAGCGGCAGCTCAAATGGTGATCACCATCGTTGGGTTCCCCAAGGACGTGGAGGAAGTCTACTTCGGTGAGGATGGAGTCCTTCAGGAGACAAAGGAAGGTATGATTCTCATCGACATGACAACCTCCAGCCCCGCCCTGGCCGAGAAGATAGCCGAGGCTGCCGAGAAAAAGGGCGCCCGGGCGTTGGACGCACCGGTCTCCGGAGGAGATGTCGGAGCCCGAGAGGGGAACCTTTCCATCATGGTTGGCGGCGATAAGGAGGCTTATGACCGAGCTCTTCCGATTCTCGGGATCCTCGGCGGAAACATCGTTCTCCAGGGGGCTGCGGGGGCGGGACAACATACGAAGATGTGTAACCAGATCGCTATCGCCGGCACCATGCTCGGCATGAGCGAGTCCCTCTCCTACGCCCGACGGGCGGGACTCGATCCGGAAACGGTTCTCAAGAGTATTTCCGGCGGAGCCGCGGCGAGCTGGAGCCTCTCCAATCTTGCTCCCCGGGTCCTCAAAGGCGATTATGACCCCGGCTTCTATATCCGCCACTTTATCAAGGACATGGAAATCGCCCAGGCAGAGGCAAAGCGCTTTTCAAAGGAGCTTCCGGGCCTCGCCCTCGCTCTAGCGACGTACAAGGAAGTGGCCAAAGAGGAGAGTGATCTCCTCGGTACTCAGGCGCTCTATCTGAAATACGAGCCGAGAACCTAACCCTGCCGTAAAGCCCCCTCGCCGAACGCGGAGGCCCCGGAAGCCGCGGCGTCCGGGGGCCCGTGTCTTCCGGGGTCGACGTATCTCGAAAACTGCAGGCTAAGCCTCTTGACTTCGGTATTACTATGTACTACATTTGCTCTGGTATTACTGTGTAATACAGTCGTTTGGAGGAGAATCGTGGCTTCGAGAAAAGAAGAGATCATAACATTCAAGGTCGATCACGCCCTGGCGGAGGAGCTCCGGCATATGCCGAATCGGAGCGACTTCATTCGCCACGCCGTGCTTCGAGCGATGCAGAATGCCTGTCCTCTCTGCGGAGGTACGGGGGTACTCACAGCGAGCCAAATGGAACACTGGCGGGAGTTCGAGGAGCACCACCACATGGAAGAGTGCGACACCTGTCACGAGGCACATCTGGTTTGTGACGTCTCTCATGACGCGGAGTATGGAAATGAGTAGGCTTACCCTTCGACGGCCACTTTGGCTCGCTCTCGGCCTGTTTCTCTTTCTCTCGGGGGAGCTCTTTGCAGGCGGCTCTCAGGAGGCCGCGGCCCCTGAGGCAAGGAGCGGCGAACTTACGGTCTTTGTGAGCATCCTGCCCCAGACCTACTTCGTTGAGCGCCTCGGAGGCGAGACGGTAAACGTGACGGCGCTTGTGCCACCCGGACGAGGACCGGCGACCTACGAGCCCTCCCCGCGGCAGGTAACGGCCCTGGCGGCGGCGGATGTCTATTTCAGTATCGGTGTGCCCTTCGAGGCGGGTTTTCTTCCCCGAATCCAGGAGAACCTTCCCCAGCTTCTGATCGTGGACAGCGCAAGAAACGTGGAAAAACGTTACCTCGAGTCCCACGATCACGATGAGGAGCACCCGGAGGGAGATGAGCACCACGCCGATGAGCATGATGCAGACCACAACGGAGACGAGGCCGGCGATCACGGGGCTGGTCACAGCAAAGAGCATGATGACGCTCACGTCGAGGATGGGCCTCACGGCCGCGGAAGGCCGGATCCCCACGTCTGGCTCGGGCCACGGGAGGTGCTTCAGCAGATTGCGGTGATCAGGGACACCCTGATCGACCTCAATCCGGGAAAAGAAGAACTCTATCGGAGCAATCACGACGAGCTCGCCCGGGAGATCCGCGCCCTGGAGGCTGAGCTTCGGGAAGAGCTTTCCCCTCTTCGCGGAGAGACCTTCTACGTCTATCACCCCTCTTTTGGCTACTTCGGCGACACTTTTGGGCTGGAGCAGGTAGCGATAGAGACCGGTGGGGACGAGCCTACGCCTGCGCAGCTTCAGCGAATCATCAGTCGCGCCCGAGAGGAAGAGGTGAAGGTGATTTTCGTCCAGCCCCAGTTTTCCCAGACCGCGGCGAATCGAGTCGCCGAGGCGATAGACGGGGCGGTCATTTCCATTAACCACCTCAGCCCGGACTGGTTCGAGACTATGCGATCCATAGCCCGGGCTCTCGAGGAGGGACTTCGATGAGTGCTCCCAAGAGCATAGCGAGCTTCGATAAGGTCTCCTTTGCCTACGACCGGGCTCCGGTCCTCAAGGACGTTTCGGTGACGATTCAGGAGGGAGACTTCGTCTCGATTATCGGCCCGAACGGCGCGGGTAAAACCACCCTGGTAAAGCTCCTCATGGGGCTCCTGGAACCAACGAGGGGATCCGTATCACTCTTCGGTGGAGCTCCGAGAAACACGCGACGACTCGTGGGCTACGTTCCGCAGTACAGCAGCTTTGACCACCGCTTTCCGATCCTTGTTCGGGACGTTGTGCGAATGGGGGCGATGGAGAAGGGGCTTTCTCTCTTTCCTCGGGGGGAGAGCGGCCGGGTTCAACGCGCCCTCGAACGGGTAGGTATGGAAGGGGAGGAGAAGAGCTCCTTCAACGCCCTCTCCGGCGGGCAGCGGCAGCGGGTGCTCATCGCAAGAGCTCTCGCCGCAGAACCGAGGCTCCTCATCATGGACGAGCCAACCTCGAATGTGGACGGCGCCGCGGAAGAACGACTTCGGGAGCTTCTTCGGGCGCTCAACCGAGAGATGACCCTTATGCTCGTGACTCACGACCTCGGTTTCGTCGCTCCGGTAGTTAACAAGGTGCTCTGCGTCAACGTGCAAGCCCGGATCCATGAGACCACAGAGGTCACTGACGAGATGATACGGGAGCTCTTCGGGTCGAACCAGCGTTTTGTGGAGCACAGAGCCCATGCTTGATTTCTTTAGAGCCTTGGCGGACCCATCGGTACCCTTTATTCGCTACGCCTTTATTGCCGGCCTTCTCGGGAGCGCTGCGTTCGGAATCATAGGCTCTTACGTGACGGTCCGTCGCATCTCCTCCATGGCCGGGGCGATTGCCCACTCCGTCCTCGCGGGAGTAGGGGCGGCTCTCTACGTGGAGAGTCGTTTCGACATCGCCTGGTTCACCCCGACCGTGGGCGCTACGGTAGCGGGGCTTGTGGCGGCGCTCATAATAGGTCTCGTGAGCCTCTACTCAAAGGAGCGGGAGGACACAGTGATCGGGGCAATCTGGGCTCTGGGCATGGCCGTGGGGGTCCTCTTTATTGCCCGAACCCCGGGATACGTGGATCCCATGTCCTACCTATTCGGAAACATACTCATTGTCTCCCGCTCCGATCTCACTATGATCATCTGGCTCGATGTGGTGGTAATTCTCCTGGGACTGCTGCTCTATCGAAAGTTTCAGGCGGTCTCCTTCGATGAGGAGTTCGCCCTGGTTCGGGGGCTCCGCGCGCATTTCTACTACGTCCTGCTGCTCCTCCTGGCCGCTCTCACCATAGTTCTTCTCGCTCAAATCGTCGGAATCATCATGGTTATAGCGCTACTGACCATACCTCCGGCGGTGGCGGGTCTCTTCGTGCGCTCCCTGGCGGGGATGATGGCGGTGGCCACTCTCTTTGCCGCACTCTTCACCTCCGCGGGAATGATGATAAGCTATACCATCGATCTGCCAACGGGCTCGGTGATTATCGTCTTTGCCGGGGCTGTCTACCTCCTGGCTCTGGCGGGGAGGGCGCTCCTCAGACGAACACAGCGAGCCGCGGCTCAGATGGAAGAGGTGTGATGAGGTTCTTTCAAGTAGATGCCTTTACGGAGCACCCCTATGAGGGCAACCCCTGCGCGGTCTTTCCTGAGGCAGAGGGGCTCTCGGACACACAGATGCTCAGGATCGCCCGGGAAATGAACCTCTCGGAGACCGCCTTCCTCTTCTCGTCGGAGAAGGCAGATGTAAAGGCGAGGTACTTTACCCCGAGGGAGGAAATTCCCCTCGCCGGACATCCAACTATCGCGAGTGTCTTTGTTATGCTCCATGAAGGCAGTATCGAGTTGCCGGAAGACGGCGGAGCGCTGGAACTGACCATGGAGCTGACCGCAGGGACCGTAACCGTCCGGGTCCGAGAACGAGGCGGAAAGGTCTGGATAACAATGCGACAGCTCCCGCCCCGATTCGGTCGAATCTATACTCCCGGGGAGGTCGCTCTCGCCTTCGGACTCTCGCCCTCGGATATGTTGCCGGACTCCCCGGCGCAGACCGTTAGCACCGGAACGCCCCAGCTCATGGTGCCTTTGCGGAACGAAGAGGCTCTCCGCAAGGCAAGGCTCGTACCCGAGGAGTATGGGGCGCTCAAACTCCGAGGAGACTTTTCGAGTCCTCACCTCTTCGTGGTCTATCAGCAGGAAGGGACGGTCTCCACCAGCGCCCGTCACTTTGGCGGAGCCAGCGAGAGCGCCGAAGATCCTTTCACCGGGAGCGCCACCGGCGGGATGGGAGCGTATCTCTACAAGAACGGTTTAATCTCCGGAACCGAGCTCACCGCCCTGCAGGGCGGCAGCGTCGGACGCCCCGGTATCGCTGCCTGTACCGTCCTCCCTGACGATTCCTATCCCGAGGGCATTTCCGGCGTGGAGGTCACGGGCACCGCGACCCTCGTCTTCTCCGGCGAGCTCATCGCCCTCCCCGAAACAGGGCTCTGACATTTCCTTGACAGAAGGAGAAAGGGAGCACATACTCCTACTGAGTAAGTTCATTCATTGAATGAACATGCCGAAGAGGAGACCTTCCCCAGATAAGGAGCGCATGAAAAGACAGGAAGTGACGCGCCGCGAGAACCTCATACGCCTCCTCGACCTCACCCGCCGCCGAGGGCCCCTGGCACAGGTCGAGCTCGCCCGAGAGACAGGTTTGCGCCCTTCCACAGTCTCCTATCTTGTACGGACCCTCAAAGGGGCAGGCGTGGTGTCCGAGGTGGGCCGGGGAACCTCGGGCCCTGCGGGAGGAAAGCGTTCGATCTATCTCGACATCGATTCATCCTTCGGCTCCTTTACCGGTGCGCTCCTCCGGGGAAAGGAACTCATCACCACGAGGGTGGACTTTGCGGGACACCCTCACCGGTGGAGAAGAGACTCCCTGAGGGACGAGTCTCCGGAAACTCTCTACAAGCGCTTCGAAGAGGTCATTCGGCTCCACGGTGAGGAGGCGAGAGAGCTGGGTAGCGCCTATCTCGGCCTCGGTGTGGCGGTCTCCTCAGTGGTTGATGAAGCCGGAGCCGTCCACTCCTCCGCGGGATTCCCCTACGACTTCGAGGAGTTGCCGAGACGGTTGGCCGAGGAAGCGGTGAAGGTCGGGGCGGAGGCTCCGGCGGTTGTTATCGAGAACGATGCCAACTGCACCGCCCTCTACCACCATCAGCGGACGAGCGAGGCCCCGAGGTCGACCGTCAGCTTGGTCTTTACCCGGCATCCTCTCTCCGTGGGGGCGGGGCTGATTATCTCCGGCGGGCTCTATCGCGGGCGATCCGGGGCTGCCGGAGAGATCCTTCCGGCGGACTTCGACGAGGATCGAGATGAGGCGGACCGGCTGGCGGCGGCGACAGTTCGCGTCGCGGACCCGGAGGTTGTAGTCCTGGCCGTGGACCAAGGCGACCCGACGGTCCTGCCGGAGGAGTATCCGCGACTGTTTCGGGAACTGGAAACGCGGGAGGTGGTCCAGGTCTTCAATCCAGAAGCGTCTGTTCTCGGGGCGGCGTATGTGGCGTATGAGCAATCGCTCTGGAGTTTTGTGCTCCATGGAAACAGGGAGGAAGTATGAAAGGCAATCTGCTTGTCGGACAGTCCGGCGGGCCCACGGCGGTTATCAATTCAAGTCTGGCCGGAGTAATCGATGCGGCACAGAGCGCGCCTCAGGTCAAGAAGGTACTCGGTATGCGTTTCGGAATCGAAGGCTTCCTGGAGGAACAACTCCTAGACCTTACCGATCTCTCCGACAGTGAACGGACGGTCCTCGGTAGGACCCCCTCTTCGGCCCTTGGTTCCTGCAGATATAAGCTCGCCGACGAGGAGCTCCCGAGGGTCAAAGAGCTTCTCGAAAAGCATGAGGTGCGTTACTTCATCTACATCGGCGGCAACGACACAATGGACACGATCCACCGCGTGGTGACCTACTGTCGAGAGGAGGGATACGACCTGAGAGGAGTGGGTATTCCAAAGACCGTGGACAACGATCTCTTCGGAACGGATCACGCCCCGGGCTATCCTTCGGCGGCGAGATACGTGGCCCTTACGGCGCAGCAGGCGGGCCGGCTCGCCTCGGATATGCGTCGGGTCGATCGCTTCGCGATCCTCCAAACCGTGGGGCGCGACGCGGGATGGCTCGCCGCCTCCGCGGCCCTCGCCCGGAAAGAGCCCGGAGACCCTCCCCATCTGATCTACGTCCCTGAGCGCCCTATAACCCGGGAGCAGCTCCTCTCGGATGTTCGCTCCGCCATTGAGGAGCACGGGTGGGTCTACATGGTAGTGGGAGAGGGGCTGCTCTGGGAGGATGGTACGCCGGTTTCCGCCTCGGAGAGCACCGATCGATTCAGCAATATCGAGTTCGGCGCCATGGGTGGAGCCAGTGCGGCGGCAAACATTCACCGCATGATTCATCAGGAGACGGGCTATCGCGGCGAGTTTCAGATCCCCGAGTCCATGGTCATGGCCGGTGCGGACCGGGTAGTGGATCTTGACCGCCGAGAGGCTTTCGGAGCGGGGCAGAACGGGGTGCAACGGGCGGTCTCCGGAGACGATGGCGTTATGGTCACAATTGAGCGAAAGGGAGGAGCCTTTTACTCCAGCAGCTTCGGCGCGGTTCCCCTGGAGCAGGTGGCGAATCAGACGAAGAGAATGCCCGAGCAGATGCTTCTGCAAGGCTTTGTCTCCGGCGCGTTTCTCGACTACGCTCGCCCCCTGGTTGGGGAGCTACCAACGTATGCGACCCTTGAGCATTTGCAGCAGTAAGTAGGAGGTTAACAGTATGAAGATCGAAGAAAAGCAGTACAGCACGTTTGCCCTGGTTCGAGAAATGGTAGAAACCGTCGAGGTCGTCCGGAACTTCGACCTCTCCCGCCTCGAAGGCCATACCTTGATTTCGGAGCGGTTATTCCTGAGCGGCGAAGGCTCCTCTCGGATCTTTCCCGCGAAGCGGTTCCGAGCTCAGGCGCTCAGAGACGGCGCCTCTCTGGAGGCGGTGGTGGAAGGCGCCACTCAAGGGCTGGAGTACGCCCTTGCGGGGTACCACGTCTTTATCGCGTCTAACTCCGGAAAGACCGCCGAAGGAGTACGCCTCCTCAGGGCGCTGCGAGAGCAGAACCCGGCGCCGGTTTCCATAACCGCCATCGCCGCCACCGCGGACGCACCGATCCCCAAGGAGGCGGATCAGGCGTACATTCTCAGTTGCGGCAAGGAGAACGCTGTTGCGGCGACCAAGTCCGTTCTTGAGCAGGCGCTCTACTACGATCTCCTCTATCGGAGCCTCGCCGAAAAGAGAATGATCGATTTCGGCTCTCTGGCGGAAGCCATGGACCACGCCCTGAGGGCGGAGATCCCGAAGGAAGTCATCGAGACCGCCGCCAAGGCACCGATGATCTACTTTGCCGGGCGGAACGACGGGGTAGCAGAAGAGCTTACGCTCAAAACGAACGAGATAACCCGAAAGAAGAGCGACTTCCTCGAGGGAACCTACGCGGTCCACGGGATCGAGGAGGTCATGCGGGAGGACGAGCTCGTAGTTCTGGTGAATCCCTTTCCTGAAGAGGAAGAAAAGTTCCAGACGGTACTCGAGAGAGGGGTGGGGCTCAAAGTGATCGCCATCGCCGACAGGGAAACCCGGTTTCCTACCATTCGAGTGGCTAAAGCCGGTCTGGACGCTCCCTATCTGCAACTCATGGCGGGCTGGAACCTCCTGGTCGAGATCGGTCTGGCCACCGGGATCGATCTGGACAAGCCGGAGCGGGCCCGCAAAGTGGGTAACGAGTTCCAGGGTTAGCAGTATGAAGGTTACCATCAGCAGAAAGGATGAGAGCGGCCGAGTTACGAGTGGCGCACTCTCCCAAGTGCTCCCGGGGTGGGTCGCGGGGGAGCGGTGGCTCTTCGTCTCTCCCCATGACGACGATATCGCCATGGCCGGGGCCCTACTGGTTACCGCCGCGGTGGAGGCGGGAATCCGGGTAAGCTGCCGGATCGCCACGGACGGCCGGATGGGCTATACCGCCCGGGAGCAGCGGGAAAACATCGTCGCGATCCGCAAAGAAGAGACCCTCGAGAGCTTTCGAACCCTCGGTGTGGAAGATGTTTCCTGGTACGATTTTCCCGACGCGGACCTCTATCGCCACGCCGGCCGCAGACGTGCCACCGACGAGGAAAGCCCGGACGTCCGGGAGGGGCATACGGGGCTGCAGAACTCCCTCACCTGGGAGCTCAGGGCTCTCCGGCCTCACCGGGTCGTCGTGCTCTCCGGGAACGACTACCACCCGGATCACAAGCTCCTTCATCAGGAGCTGTTGATTTCCCTTTTTCACGCTCAGGGAGCGATCTGGCCGGAACTCGGAGAGCAGCTCGAAAAGGTGCCGCCCCTCTACGAGATCGCCGCCTACTGTGCTTTTAGCGGGGAGCCGGATTACCAGCTCCAGGGAGATGAGGCGGCGTTTAGTCGAAAGCTCGATAGTATTGGAGCCTACCGGTCTCAGCGACAAATAGAAGCCCTTCTCAAAGGCATCGAGGAGTCCGGTCCCTTCGAGTACATGCGCACCTATCCCTACGAGCTCTACCGTCCCTCTCGGTATGCGCCACTTTTCCGAGAATCGTGATGGGAGTGACCCTGAGGGCGGGTAGCGCTCGTGCGGAGATTCGCCCGGAATGCGGTGGAACCGTGGATGCGCTCTTTCTCGTTCCAGAAAAAGGGGGCGAGGCAGTAGAGCTTCTTGCCGGCCAGCCTCCAAAAGATCGATCCGGATGCGAACCGGGACTCTTTCGTGGCCGCCTCCTGGCTCCCTTCTGCGACCGGATACCCAGTGGAAGGTACGAGTTTCAGGGTAAGGCGTACGAGCTTCCGATAAACGACTGGGAAAACGGAGACGCGATCCACGGATTTCTCTACGAGCAGCCGCTGGAGCCCTCCGCCCGGAGCGAGGGGAGTCTCACTCTAGAGCATCGAAGTGGTGACGCTTTTCCCGGGTACCCCTTTCCCCTGGAACTGCACGCTCGCTACGAACTCGAACCTTCCCGGTTTCGGCTCTCTCTCGCGGCTCGAAACTGTTCCAAAGTTCCGGCGCCGGTCACCTTAGGGTGGCACCCATACTTCCGACTGCCCGGTGTTCAAAGGGTCGATGAGCTTCGCCTCGAGGTACCAGCGGAACGATACATCGCCGTAAATGATCGACTTCTTCCAACCGGGAAGCTGCCGCCGGTTGCCGGAACGCCCTGGGATTTTACATCTCTCCGGGAGATCGGTTCTTCGGAGCTCGACCTCGGCTTTCCCCTCGAGGGGAGCACCGTTACCCTTGTTGGGCCCTCACATTCCATCTCCCTAAAGCCCTCCGGGGCCTTTCGCTACTGCCAGCTCTTTGTGCCCCCGGACCGTCGCTCCATCGCCATTGAACCGATTTCCGGGGCGACCAACGCCTTCAACCGGCCGGAGTTGGGCCTCGCAGTGCTAGAGCCCGGGGAGACGATCAGCGGGGAATGCGAGATATCCCTCGGTTAGATATCCCTGGGTCAGTATAGGAGCGGACCTCCTATTACCGAACCTGGGACAACGCCTGAGAGAGAACAAGGGAGAAATCACCTAGATGCTCCAGGTGCCGAAGGATGTCCAGGTAGAAGAGCTCCGCCTTGACCGCCGATCCGGTCCGCAGACGTTTCTGTGAAGCCTTCTTGTACCGCTTCTGGTACTCGTTTATCTTCTCCTCCATTTCCGTGGCCCGCGCGTACTCCTCCTCGGTGAGGTGGTTTCTCAGATGCTCCTTGTTAAAGGAGAGAAACTCCGAGACCAGTTGAGAGTACGCCTCGATCTCACCCATAAGAGAATCGTCGAGCTTGATGTCCTTTTCTGCTTTTCGATCGGCGAGCTTGACCAGCTTGTTGCTCGTGTCTGCGATGCTCTCGAGTTGCGCGGCTATCCTCACCATCCCGTTGAGGTTTGTGGCGGTCTGCTCACTCACATTCTCCCGGGAGCACTCCACGAGAAAGCTGGTAATCTCCTCCTGCATTTTCTGCACCAGGGCAAAGGAATCTTCCTGCTCTTTTCGTCTTGAGCGAACCTTCTTTTTCGGGTTTCGAAAGAGCTCATCGAAGTAGAGAAAGAGCTCCTCCACTTTTTCCGCCATCCGAGCGAGCTCTCCCCGGGCGGTGAGGATGTTGAGCTCCACCGTCTCCTGCAGTCCCGTGCGAACATAGGGGAGCCGGTAGCTCCTTGCGTCCTCAACGGCGGACTCCGGAACCATGCGATAGACGAGCTTCTCGAAGAAGGGCACAAAGCCGATGCAGATCGCCGTATTGGTGATGTTGAAGAGCGTGTGAAACATGGCCAAGTGCGAGGCGATATCAGTCCGGCTGGCGATAGAGCCGGGAACGATCGCGTCCACCAGTGCCAGGGCAGGTTGAAAGAGCGCCGCCATCCAGAGCACCCCAAAGAGGTTGAAAAAGGTGTGCGCTCGGGCGGCCCGTTTCGCATTTGCTCCGGAGTTGAGGGAGGCTATGTACGCGGTGACGGTGGTGCCGATGTTCTCACCCAAGACGATCGCCGCGGCGGTCGGATAGTCGATCCAGCCGTTAAAGGTCATGGTCAGGGTGATTGCCATTGCTGCGCTGGAAGACTGAACAACCACGGTCAGCACCGTCCCGACAACCACGAAGAGGAGAAAGGAGAGGAAGCCGAGGTCCGTGTAGTTTGCCAAGAATTGCAGGATCTCCGGGTTGTTCCGGATATCCGGAACCGCGTCTTTGAGGAGACTCAAACCGAGGAAGAGAAACCCGAAACCGATGAACACATGGGCGATGTCGTCCCGATCGATCTTGCTAATAAGGAGCATCGCCGTCCCGATCGCGATCGCCGGGAGAGCGGCGGAGGTGATGCTGAACTTGAAACCGAGGAGCGCCACGATCCACGCCGTCACGGTGGTACCGATGTTCGCTCCCATGATCACGCCGATCGCCTGCCGCAGAGTGAGGAGGGCGGCGTCGACGAAGCTCACCACCATCACAGTCGTGGCCGATGAGGACTGGATCACCGTAGTGATAAGAAAGCCCGAAGCCACCCCGGCAAAGCGGTTCGACGTCATATAGGCAAGGATCTTCTGCAGACGGGAGCCTGCGGCCTGCTGCAGTCCCTCGCTCATCATGCGCATACCGTAGAGGAAGACGCCGAGGCTGCCAAAGATGATCAGAATCTGTAGAAGTGTGTTCATTGTTCTCCTTCCGGGAGCTGAATCGAAAAGATGCTACCCTCTCCCGGAGTGCTCTCCAGGGAGACGGATCCACCATGCATCAGGGCGACGTGCCGGACTATGGAGAGACCGAGGCCCGTGCCACCCCGTTCCCGACTCCGGGAGCGGTCCACTCTGTAAAATCGTTCGAAGACACGCTCCTGGTCCCGCACCGGGATACCCCAGCCGTTGTCCTCTACCTCCAGGCGGACGCCGCCGTCAGCCCGACGGCCCCGGAGGCGAACCGCTGCGCCGGGATCATTGTATTTCACTGCGTTATCAATGAGGTTGGTCAGAGCCTGGACTAGCAGGGGTGGGTGAACGTCAACGGTGAGGTTTTCGGGAGCGTCTATCTCAACTGAGGCAGAGCGGTCACGCAAAAAGGGCTCCGCCGCGGAAGCCGCCTCGCCCAAAAGATCCCTGACCAGAGTCCTCTGAATCGGAACCTCCGACGCCTCGCTCTGCTCGATCCGCGCCAAGCTCAGAAGATCCTCGACAATCGCAATCATTCGGTCCGTGTGACTCTCGATCATGCCCTCGAAACGGGATCGGGCCTCCGGGCTCTCCTCCGAAAGATCCTGCAGGGTCTCCACGGCACCCTTGATCATGGTAAGAGGCGTTTTGAGCTCGTGGGAGACATTGGCGACAAAGTCACGCCGAATCTGTTCTACTTGGTGCTCTCTGCTCACGTCCCGCATAAGCAGGAGAATGTCCCCTTGGAGAAGACTTCCTTCGGAGGTTAGCTTGAGACCCCAGACATTGAGGCGGGTCTCCCGGGCTCCGTAGTGAACCACCGTCGTTTCTTCCTGAACAGCGCTCGAGGCGACGGCGCGGGCGAACTCGTCCAAGGCGGCGCTGCGAAAGACCTCAATCAGGGGGCGCCCGATAAGGTCCGGCGTATCCACCCCGGCGAGGTGGGCCGCCGCCATATTGAGTCGCTGGACGCGGAGCTCCTCGTCCAAGAGCAACAGGGGCTCCCGTATGGCGTTCAGGAGCTCTTCGGTCTCCTTGCGCTGTCCTTCCAGAGCGCGCAGCCGTTCCCGGAGCTCTCTCGCCATTGTCTGCACCGCCACCGCCAGGTCCCGGAGCTCCCGAGGCCCGGTAACGGGAATCTGGTGTTCCAGCTCTCCCTCGCTATAGGCGCGAGCTCCTTCATGGAGATTTCTGATCGGCCTGCGAATACTTCGGGAGATGGCTATCGTTGCCAGAAGGGCGACAAAGAGGAGCGCCGCGGTTGCCACGGCGATACGGCTGTAGAGCTCTCCCAGGAGCGTCTCGATATCCGCGGCCGTGAGAGACGCGCGCATCACTCCCACTATTTCACTATCCTGGATAACCGGAAGAGCGGTGTACATGAGCACTCTACCCAGGGTGTCACTGTACCGAAGGCTCACCCCCTCCTGGCCGTCCAGGGCCGCCCTGATCTCCGGCCGATCACGGTGGTTTTCCATGGTCTCCGGGTCTGCGGCGCTATCTCCTAAGACCTCACCGTTCCGTTGTATAATGGTTATGCGGGTGCCGGTTTCGAGGGCAGCGCGTTCGCAGAATCGTTGCGCCTCCTGCTGCTCCTGCATCGCCTCCGGTGGTAGAAGATTGCGCGCCATAGTCGCGAGAGCGTGGAGATCGCTTCTTGTAATCTCGTAGGTGCTCTCCCGAAGGATCCGCGCATTGATGAAGGTTGTCACCAGGATGGCGATACCAAGGATAACCAGATAAACCGCATAGTGAGTGATGAGGCGCGGATGGCTGCCTCCTCGTATGTTTGCTTTCACGGGTTGCTCCTGACACGCACACGCTTGCTCCGGGGGTATCCTAACAGAAATCTAACAGAAAACTAACAGAACTGTCTGAATTCTTCCGGGCTCCGGGTGGTTGGAAGGGATGAACGTATCATGGCATAATGATAGGTAGATATATTGTGAGCTAGTTTGCGAGGGGAGCAAGGTGAAAGAACGCTTAGAACGAATAGAACAACTCAAATCAACCATGCGGGAGCGCATAGTGTTTCTGGACGGCGCCATGGGCACCAATATTCAACGGTACAAGCTCCAGGAGTCCGATTACCGGGGTAATCGATTCGCCGATTGGAACCGGCCTCTCCAGGGGAACAACGATCTCCTCACTCTCACGCAGCCCTACGTCATCGCCGAGATCCACCGGGGATTTCTTGACGCCGGGGCGGACATCATCGAGACGAACACCTTTAACAGCACCTCCGTATCCCAGGCGGACTACGGAATGGAAGAGCTCGTAGAAGAGCTCAACCGGGAGGCAGCAAAGCTCGCCCGGGAAGTGGCGGACAAGAAGAGCGCTGAAGAGCCCAATAAGCCGCGGTTCGTGGCGGGTATTCTCGGTCCTACCAGTAAGACCCTATCCATTTCCCCGGACGTAAACGACCCCGGCTATCGCTTGGTCTCCTTTGACGAGATGGTCGCAGCTTACGGCGAGGCGGTGGAGGGCCTTGTCAAAGGGGGTGTCGATCTTCTCATGGTGGAGACGATCTTCGACACCCTCAACGCCAAGGCGGCGATCTTTGCCGCTCGCCGGTACCTGCGCGAGGCCGGCCTCGATGTGCCGATCATGATCTCCGGGACGATCACCGACCAGAGTGGTCGTACCCTCACCGGGCAGACCACGGAGGCGTTCTTTGCCTCGATACGCCACGCTGAGCCGATCTCGGTGGGCCTCAACTGCGCCCTCGGGGCGGACCAACTTAGACAGTACGTGGACGATCTCTCCCGGGTCTCGGAGTTCCCGGTGAGCGTCCACCCGAACGCCGGACTCCCGAACGAGTTTGGGGAGTATGACCACAGCCCGGAGTTTATGGCGGAGGTGCTCGGGAAGATGGCCGCCGACGGCCTGGTCAATATAGTCGGTGGATGCTGCGGCACAACCTTTGAGCACCTGCGCCGGATTGTGGAGGCGTGCAAGCCTCACGCTCCCCGGAAGGTGCCTGAGGTCTCGCACACCACGTTTTTAAGCGGTCTCGAGCCTCTTCGTCTGGACGAGGTGACCGGCTTCGTCAACGTCGGGGAGCGCACCAACATAACGGGCTCCCGTAAATTCTCCCGTCTCATAACCAACAAGCAGTACGAGGAAGCGCTGGAAGTTGCTCGGGATCAGGTAGAGGGGGGAGCTCAGGTCATCGACGTTAACATGGACGAGGCGATGCTCGACTCCGCCGCGGAAATGCGCATATTTCTCAACCTCGTCGCCGCGGAGCCGGACATAAGCAGAGTCCCGATAATGATCGACTCGAGCAAGTTCTCCGTTATCGAGGAAGGGCTCAAGTGCGTTCAGGGCAAGGGCGTGGTCAACTCCATTAGCCTCAAAGAGGGGGAGGATCAGTTCAAGGAGCAGGCCCGCACCATTCGGGACTACGGTGCGGCCACGATCGTCATGGCCTTCGATGAGGAGGGGCAGGCGGACACCTTTGAGCGAAAGACCCGCATCTGCGAGCGGTGTTACCGCATTCTCACCGAGGAGGTGGGCTTTCCACCGGAGGACATTATCTTCGACCCCAATATCTTCGCCATAGGTACGGGCATCGAGGAGCACGCCAACTACGCCGTGGACTACATAAACGGCGCCCGGTGGATTCGGGAGAATCTTCCCCACGCCCACGTTTCCGGGGGCGTGAGCAACATCTCCTTCAGTTTTCGGGGTAACGACGCCGTACGTGAGGCGATTCACTCGGTCTTTCTCTACCACGCCACCCAGGCTGGAATGGACATGGGCATCGTCAATCCGGGGCAGCTCACCGTCTATGACGACATCCCCGAAGAACTCCGGGAGGTGGTGGAAGACCTTGTCCTCAACCGAAATAGCGAGGCCACCGAGGCGCTCCTCGATCTCGCGGAACGGTACGCCGGCAGCGGCAAGAGCCGGGAAGAAGACCTCTCCTGGCGGGAGAACCCGGTGGAGGAGCGGCTCTCCCATGCCTTGATAAAAGGTATTACAAACTACATCGAAGAGGATGTGGAGGAGGCGCGGCAGAAGCTGCCCCAGGCACTCCACGTCATCGAAGGTCCCTTGATGGACGGGATGAACATCGTCGGCGACCTCTTCGGCTCGGGCAAGATGTTCCTCCCCCAGGTGGTCAAGAGCGCCCGGGTGATGAAGAAGGCGGTCGCCTATCTCACTCCGTTTATAGAGGAGGAGAAACTTGCCGCCGGGGGCACCGGGGCAAAAGGAAAGATCCTCATGGCCACCGTAAAGGGCGACGTCCATGATATCGGCAAGAACATAGTCAGCGTCGTTCTCGCCAGCAACAACTACGACATAGTCGACATGGGCGTAATGGTCCCGAGCGAGGACATTCTCCGCAAGGCCCGGGAAGAGAAGGCGGACATTATCGGCCTCTCCGGCCTTATCACCCCGAGCCTCGACGAGATGGTTCACGTGGCAAAGGAGATGGAGCGAGAGGGTTTCGACCTACCGCTCCTCATCGGCGGTGCCACCACCAGCAAGGTCCACACCGCCGTCAAGATCGCACCGCAGTATCACGCCCCGGTGGTCCACGTAAAGGACGCCTCCCTGGCGGTGGGGATCGTCGGCAAGCTCCTGAGCAAGGAGGCCAAGGGGCAGTTTGCCGAGGAGGTCGCAGCGGAGCATGAGAAGACCCGGCGCAAGCGGGAGGAGGGTCAGACCGCCAAGGAGTATCTCTCCATTGCCGAGGCTCGGGATAACCGATTTCGCCCGGACTTTTCCACGCCCCCGCCGGTCCCTGCAAAGCCCGGGGTGCACCACCTTCACGACTATCCAATCGAGACCCTGGCGGAGTACATCGACTGGACCTTCTTCTTCGTGGCGTGGCAGATGAAAGGAAAGTTCCCGGACATTCTCGACGATCCTACCTACGGGGAGGAGGCGCGGAAGCTCTACGACGACGCGAGAAAGATGCTCGATGACATGATAGCGAAAAAGGCGCTCTCAGCTTCGGCGGCGATCTTTCTCCACCCCGCTGCCAGGACCGAGCGGGACTCCATCGAGATCTATGCCGACGAGAGCCGCACCAAGGTGCTAGGCGCCTGGCACACCCTTCGCCAGCAAAAGCGTAAGGAGAAGGTCGACTACTACCTATCCCTCTCGGACTTTGTAGCCGACAAGGGGAGCGGTATCCCCGACTATCTCGGCGGCTTTGCCACCAGCGCCGGCTTTGGCCTCGCGGAATACATCAAACCCTTCGAGAAGGCTAACGACGACTTTAGCGCGATACTTGCCAAGATCCTCGCGGACCGTCTCGCCGAAGCTTTCGCCGAGCGCCTCCATGAGATGGTGCGACAGGAGTACTGGGGCTACGAGCCGGCGGAGTCCCTCTCCAAGGACGAGCTCTTCCAGGTGAAGTATCAGGGTATTCGGCCCGCGCCGGGCTACCCGCCCTGTCCGGACCACCAGGACAAGGAGATGCTCATGGAGCTCCTGGAGGCCGAGAAAATAGGCATCGAGCTCACCGAGAGCTTCATGATGACTCCCGGAGCCTCCACCAGCGGCTTCTACTTTTCCCATCCGGAGTCCTTCTACTTTGGGGTGGGCAAGCTGATGAAAGACCAGATCGCCGACTGGGCGGAGCGAAAGGGCATTACCCTCGCCCAAGCGGAGAAGTGGCTCGCCCCGGTGCTCGCCTACACGCCGGAAGGGTGACGAGCCTGCCTCAGACGAGCTGCTCCAGAAAGGTTCAGAGGGGCGGTGCGGTCGTGCGGGCAAAAGGAAGGCCCCGGCAGAGCCGGGGCCTGTAGCTGATAATCAGCGAGAAGTTTACTGCCCCTCATTCCAGACGCCGGCGCGCTGTTCCCCTTCAATAGAAGGTATGCGGAACCGCTGTCCGGGCTGAATGAGATCGGGATTATCCGGATCCTGGAGAACATCCTTATTCGCCTCGTAAAGAACCCGCCACTTGGTGGGATCCCCGTAGACGAAGTCGTATCCGGCGATTCGCCAGAAGCAGTCCCGACGCTCCGGAATGCGCCGGACAACGTAGTACCGGGGGAGCTCCGGCGGGGCCTGGGCCTCATCCATGGCCTGGGCCGCTGGCTGAATGCCGTCGAGAATGCGAAGCACCTCCCTGGAGGAGTTGGCGCTGTCCCGGTATCGCTCACCGGAGAACTGGTTCCGAGCGAGGCGGAACTGCTGGTTGGCACGTTGCCAACGGTCCGGATACCGCTGTTCGGCGTTGAAGCTCCTGGCAACCTCGATCTCGTTCTCCGCAAGGGTTAGAAGTCCCCGGGCTCGAAACGCAGAAACTCGACGTTCCGCGTAATCCTGAGCCTGCTGGGAGACCTCTTCCGCCTCGTTGCTGAGCTCTATCGCCCGGTCGTACTCTCCCTCATCCAGTGCCGCGGCAGCTTCGTCTTCCAGCCGCTGAGCTTCCTGAACGAGTTCCCGGTATCGGGGATCATCCATAAGGGACTGAGCGCCGAGAGTGACCGCAGCGAGAACAAAAAGGACTAGAGCTATGTAGATGATACGTCGCTGTCTCATTCGACCACCTCCTCTCCTGCGGCATCTTCGAGATCCTGCGCAGCCTCAGATTCGAGTTCCTGCCGCTGCTGCTCAGTGCGCTGCAAGCTCTCCTGCGCCCGTTGGAGGGCCTGTTGTGCCTCCTGCCTGCGCTGTATGGCCCGTTCCCGAAGGTCCTGATACTGAGGAATTACCTCTCGAAAGGCCGTGAGTGCCGCGACGAACTCCTCATCCTCCAGAGCTTGGTCTCCCTGATTGAACTGCTGTTCCACGGAAGAGTAGGACTGCCGCAAGGCAACGTGAGCTTTGGCCTCTCGAGCCGCTTCCCGAGCGGAAGCCGCCTCTTCTCGGGTGTCTCCGACGATGATTCCCATCCCTTCTTCGAAGACCTGCTCGTACGCCTCTACCGCGAAGGTGAGCTCCGCCTCGGCCTTGGGATACTCTTCGTTGAGGTACGCTTCCTCTCCGGCCGCATAGCGCTCTTCCCCTTCCTCGTATCGTGCCGGTGCGTACTGAGAGAGATCATATTCCTCGATCTGCTCCCGGAGCTCCTGAGCTTCCGCTAGCAGCTCGTCCGGCGGCGATGGGGTAGGTTCTTCTTCAACAGGCGGTGCTTCTTCCGTCGGCTCCTCTTCGACCGGTTGCTCCGGTTCCGGCTCCGGCCCGCCGGCGCATCCGGCGACCAGGAGAATTGCGAGGAGTAGAAAGAGAAGGTGCTTTATCTTCATTATTGCTTCCTCCACAGACTATAAGGTAACACAATAGCGCCGTTACATCGAATCTTCAAAACTTCGTCGTCGAGCATTGAATCGGACCTTTCCGTGCCCAAAGGCGCGATCCACTGCCTTTTCAGCCTCTGAGGGCGAGGCTTCCTCGAGCCCTTTTGAGGAGAGGAGCCAGAGTTTGTCCGAATGATCTAGAGCCAAAGGAAGTTGGTGGGTCGCCAGAAGCGTCGCCTCCACGGTGTACCGGGTGGCGTACTCCGGAGAGAGATCAACTTCCGCCGGCGAGATCGGATGGAGAGCGAGAAGGAAGAGTATGAATGAGAGGAAAAAGACTCCGCCGCGCATCGGCTCTACTATGCCCGAAGGAGAGTCTCTTCGCAAAGAGACCCCTTCAGTCCACGAACCCCTGCGGCCTCGGTCGTCCCGGTTCGGGGTTGTCGGGATATATTCGACCGGGCAGGGTGCCGTAGCGACCAATGATCTCTCTCAAGGGAGTTCCCCGCGGAAAGCGTTCCACCCCGTCCGGCGCGGTCGCAAGCGTCGGGTCCAGGAGCACGGGGCCCGCGTCGGTCCGTGCCACTACCGCAACGTGTCCCTGGAGCTCCTCCCCCAGAGCGAGACCGAAGATCGTGTACGGAATGGCGTGATGGCGCAGGTAGGCAGCCACCAGCATGGCGTGGTCCTCACAGTCCCCGGAACGAGAGGCCCAAACACCCGCCGGAGGGGACCAGTACTCATCCAGGTCCCTCCGGTAATCGACCCTTGTCGCCACGGTGGATACAAGCTTCGGAAGGCTCATCTCCCGCTCTAGAAACCCCTCGTAGGAAGTCATGCTTACCCGGAGGGCACGAAATCCACCCTGCAGCAGCGGGGTGATCAGAAAGAGGAGAATTCCAGCGCCTATGATAAGAAGAAAGAGAGAGAGCCGCCTCCGGGGTTTGCCCGGCTCCTCCGGTTCAAGGTTCGGGGCTGATTCAGGTATCTCCTCCGGTTCCATCTCTCTCACTCTTCCGCTGCGAGTGAGGCGGTAGGTTCTTACGCGGCGGGTGCGGTAGGAGTAGAGCTCGAGGTAGCGCTGCTCCTCATCCTCCCAGAGGGCTCGGACGAGGCCCCTCACTTTTTGACGAGATCCAGCGACTGGTAGGGTCACGTAGGAGCCCGGACAGAGCTCTTCGCGCACACTCTTGACGGCCATTGGTCCTGCCAAAGCTATGCTTCTCCCGGGGCCTGGTCAAGGAGTAGCAGTTTCGAGACGCCCCGGGGTTACAGTTGCCGTTGAGATAAGCTCCGATCGCCTCCTGTTGCGCTGAAGCACCTGGTGTATCATTGTTAAGGTACCGGGAGGCGGCTGCTCGTGGCATTCGGCAAGATAGAGAGAAACGACGTAGCCATTGCGGTGCCGGCTAACTATCTCCTGACTCCTTTTGGTGACCGGTACTGCAGACAACGAAGAATACCTCTGAGCGAGATCACCACGAGTGACGTAGACCGTGGTAGCGGTTTCGTCTGGCAGCAGGTCAACGTCGGCTTCTTAGAAAAACTCGTCGCCCTCGGCCTCATTAGCGAGATCGAAATCCGACGCCATGAGTTCGGCAGCAAGAGGGGCGAAATCGTTCGGCTCACCAAAGAGATCGGTTACGCCCTTATCGTCAACGCGTTTCAAAAAGCAGTATCCGAGGGGCTCCGGGCGTTGCCGGATGTGGAACGGCTACTGGAGCATCCTACCGTGACAACCGGAGGGAACGGGCGGCAGTTCGATCCGGCCCTGGTAAAGAAGATTCTCGCGACCCAGAAACCTATCCTCGAGAAGTTTCACCACGCTCTGCTGGAAGAGGGGAGCGCCGGTATCGCGAAGGAGGACTTCTTTCACACCGAGAAGGTGCGCTTCCTTCAGCGGGCGGTAGATTCTCTGGAGGATGAGAGCTGGTTTCTGCTCTACGTTATCGATCACCGAGGGAAACAGACAGAAGTCTTTCCCGCGATTCTTAAAACTCTGAGCTCTTACCTCAAGCGAGTGGTGATTCCGGAGTATGGCGGACTGATCCTGACGGAGCTACTAAGCGCGGCGGAGTCTGTTCATCTGCGGGATTTGGCTGAGCGAGACCAGTATCTCCGAACACACCCCCATGAGCTCGAGCAGAAGCTCAGAGATCCTGAATTTGTACGCAAGCTCACCTCCCGAGGCGAGATCAACAAGGAACTTTTGACCCTCGCCTATAAGTTTGAGTCCGGAGAGCCGAGCCGAGCCGGACGAGGCGGGCTGGAGATCCTGCTGTCGAACAGCGGCCTCCTCGGGTATCGGAGCCGAAACGATATCCTCAACCGACCGCAGAAGCGCGTACGTCGGGAGAAACTCGCGGACCTCGTGGCTCAAGATAGCGAGGGTACTCTTGCGGGATCTCTTCTCGGCATCTACCTCAACGCGTTGCAGGAAACCGCCTCGGACCAAGGTGTCGAAGTCGATTCCGATGTGGTTCGGGATGAGCGGGAGGGGCGAACGAAAACCACCATCTCGATCTCCCTCTGAGATCAAAAAAACGAAGTGGTCGGCGATCTCCTGACGTCGCAGGGGCTACTCTTTCCGTGGAGCCATGAGAGCTTGTAGAAGCCAGGCGACGCTGACCATCAAAATGACGTCGCCCACGCTGAAGCTGCTGGCCAGGGGCAGCCAGGGCGGTATCGACAGCCAGTCTCCGAGACCGTTCAACCTGGTGGATTGGTCCATGATCACCACGTTACCGTAGGTCCCGTCGGCGGAGGTGAGGAGCCTATCCGCGATTTCCTCGTCTCCTGCGCGTCTCAAAGCTTGAAGCTTTGTCGGCATGTAGCCGCCATTCGCGGCGATGACCGTCAGGTTGAGCGCCATCCCCGCTCCCACGCCCCAGAAAGGCTTGTGTTGCCGGTTCAGGACCAAGAACAGCAGGATGAGACCGTAGGAGGCCAGATGGAAAAGAGAGGTCGCTCTGGATAAGGGGGGCTCCGGCCACCAGGGCGTTGGAAAGATAAGGAGTTGAATAGCGAGGGCAAGAAATATCAGGTACCCGTGACGCAGCTCAAATCTGGCGAGATGTCGCAAGCTGCCACGGCGGGCAAGACCGGTAACGAGGCCAAAGACGATACCCCAAAGCGCGATCATCCGGTACCTTCCTCTTCTTGTTTTGAACCCACTACCTCGAGAAAGGTCCGAACCAGGTTCGGATCGAGAACTGAGCCAGCCATCTCGCCCAGAATGAGGCATGCCTCCTCGTGAGAGTACTTGAGAGGCTTGCCCTGGGGCGGCCGATAGGCGCGTTCGGTAGTGAGCGCGCTGTAGACGTCTGCTACCGCTACCACCCGGGCGCCAATGGGAATCTCCTCTTCTCTCAAGCCCTTGGGGTACCCGGAACCATCCCAGTGCTCGTGCTCGTGGAGGACTATTGGGACCACGTTGCGATAGATGCTCAGATTCTCGATGACCTCGGCGCCCACAGTCGTGTGCTGCTTCATAATATCGAACTCTTCTTTGGTGAGGGGGCCGAGCTTCTTGAGAATCGCGTCAGGGGTTGCCATCTTCCCGATATCGTGTACTGCCGCTCCCAGCCTAACCGCTTCGACCTCATCGTCTCGGAGTTTCGCCGCGTCCGCCAGGCGCACCGCCAAGCCCTCCACATCATCGGAGTGAGCTCCGGTGTACTCGTCCCGTTCCGCCAGGAGATCGGTTATTCGCTTGAACGCGAGATGGGACTCACGGTGTAGTCTTAGGTGGTTGCTCGTCGAGTAGTGGACAAGAGTCACCGGGACGAAGGCGAGAGCGAGATGCCCCGGGGAGATCCGGTAGAGAGTTGTCATCAGGATTGCCAGGACTCCCAGGGTTATGAACTCCAAACGGGCGTGCCGCATTCCACTTCGGAAGATTCGGAGAAACCGATCGTGAGAGGTCAGGGCGATGATCGTCGTGAGCAGGAAGTTGTTTG
>CAYZHV010000024.1:0-25878 GCA_964478055.1 uncultured Spirochaetaceae bacterium
ACTCCCGAACCTGCCGGTTCTCCTCTTCTCCCGCCTCGATACTGAGCATGCTCCCAATAACCTGCAGATTGTTTTTGACCCGGTGATGTACCTCTTGTAGGAGCACGCTCTTCTCGTCCAAGGCGCGGCGGAGCCGCTCCTCCTGGGCCTTCCGTTGGCTGATATCATCCTGTAGGAGGAGAATGTAGGTGAGCCCTTCGCCGGTCTCCACGCTCTGGATTCGGACGACTAGCCAGAGATCCTCCTGCTCTGCGGTTACGCAGCGGGTATCGCGTTGCAGGGTCCCGCGATCCGCGGTTGAGGTGAGAATCTCCTCGAACCCGATCTCCCGATAGTGGTCACTCCAGATCTCCTCCATCGACCTCTCCAGGAGCTGATCGTGGGGGATTCCGAGCATTCGGGAGTATCGCGGATTGGCGTACTCTATCGCTCCCTCCGGTGAGAATATGCAGACTCCCGTGGCGCTCTGTTCCAGGGCCTGACTCGTCAAATGGAGTAGCTTCTCGCTCCGTTTGCGCCAGGAGACATCGCGAATAATGCCCACGGTGCCGGTAAAGATCCGCTCCCGCTTCTCTTGCCTATAGTGCCCCGTGGCGCTCACCTCTCCGAAGGCCACCGCCACGCCATCCATCGAGGCGGGCGCTCCGGAACGGTGCCCCCCCTTGAGCCGTATTTCCATGCCTCTGGTGCGACGGTCACGACCTCTCCGCTCGTCGAAGAGCCCCGGGGCGCCGCTGATACCGGTCTTTTTACCCCGGTACCGCGGAAGGACCTGCTTCCGGCTCACGCGAGGCAGGTCTTCCTCGTAGAGAATCCTCGAAAAGTGATGGCCAATGAGATCCTCCGGAGCGTAACCGAGGTAGCGAATCGCTTCGTTAACGAAGGTGAAATTGCCTTCCACATCGAGTCGGTAGACAATGTCCGGCGTCGCCTGTAGCAGGTCCTCATACCGTTTGGCGGTAGTACGGGCGGCCTCTAGAGCCGTGCCGTGCTTGTCGTCTTCGTAGAGTGCTTTTCGAAGGGTGAATAGCGTCTGCAGCGCGGCCTTTTCCGTCGATTCCGCGAAGACCACATAAGCTTCCCGAGCTCTCATCGCCTCTTCGGCGAGCTCCGTCTGATCAGGTCGACAGATGACCAGAAGTGTGTTCTGCCCCATACCGCCCCAGGGAGTCTCTGGGAGTTTGGTCTCCGAGCGAAGGTCTATGACAGCGGCGTCGTGTCGTCCGGAAGGCGTCTGAGAGGAGTCGCCACCGTTCAGCTGGAAAGAGAGTTCCAGGTTTCCGGCGTTCCGTTCGAAGGCTCCCAGGAGCTCATCTTCTGAGGAGTGGATTAGGACCTGTGCCATCTATCTCCTCCTAGTCGACCCGAATGTGAAGTTTTAGTTCCCGTGGACCTTCAGCGTCGTAGAACTCGGTGCGCACTACATCACCGTGGCGTACTCCCGGAGGAATAGAGGCGAGAATGGAGCGTCCCCCACCGATCTCGACGTTCAGAGTTCCCCCGGTATAGGACTCGTCCGGGGAGAGGTGAACGACGACGCTCAGGGGCTCTTCGTCTCTAAGATGTCTGTGACCTCTCCTACTACCACCGGGGGAGGAAAAGGGCGCCTCCCCAGCGGCCTCGGAAAACATATCGCCGAAACCGCCGAAGGCGCTTCTGCCCGGGCGCTGCCCTCCGCCGAAGAGCTCGTTTAGAATGCGGCCGAAAAGCTCATCCTCTTGCTGAAAGAGGTCGTCCATTCCGCCGGAAAAGCCCTCGCTTCCTCCGCCTCGGGGACGACCGCTGTTTGTGTCAAAGGGGCTGGAGAAAGGGTCCCGACCGGAGCCGCCACCGCCGCCGGAATCGCCGGGTCTGCGGACTCTCCCGGGGCTCTCCCGCCTTCGGAGCTCCTCGTCGTAGGCTCTCCGGCGACTCGGATCCTTGAGCTCCTCATACGCCTCCTGGGCCGCACGAAAGGCGGTCAGGTCCCCTCCTGCGCCGGAATCAGGATGGTGCTCCTTCGCCTTCTTTCGATACGCCTTCCGAATCTCCTCTTCATTGGCGCTTCGGTTGATTCCGAGGGCCTCATAGTGATCTCTTGGTTTCCGAGCCATCGCTGTCCTTAGTGTACGAAGGTGGGGTGCCCCTATGTCAATAACGGGACACTCTTTGTCACGCCGAATGCGCTATACTTCGTCGCGAATGGTGGTTCTTCTCAACCTCTGGAACCTGGCGGCGGCGCTTCTCTGGTACCGCTTCCTGCGGGGACGCGTTCGCTACGCCGTAGACAAACAGAGTCCCGGAGTGCTCGTCGGCTTTTTTGTAGCCGGAGTCTTCAGTGTCCTGGTCACGCTGATACTGCACTATCTCCATCCGGCGCTCTGGTTCTTTCCCGGCATCTACCGGCGGGAGTTCTTTTTCCAGGTTCTCGTGACCGGGGTAGTGGAGGAGTGGGCGAAGTGGCTCTGCTTTATCATGGCCGTTCACGGGGGAGGCACCATCAAGGAGCCCCAGGATGGGATACTGCAGGCTGCGGCGGTGGGCCTCGGTTTCGGCACCGTGGAAAACATCGCCTACATCGCCCGATATCCGGAGCTCTCGATAGCCATTCGCCCCCTTCTCACAACCGGCGGCCACATGATCTACGCCGCCTTTTGGGGTGGCTTCTACTCCGCTGCGGTCTACAGCAACGTGCAGGGCCGGGACCCTCAGGCGTACCGTCTCGCGGTGGGGTCGGTCTTTCTCGTCGCCCTGGTCCACGGGAGTTACAACGCCCTGCTTTCGGTCTCCCTGGCGGTCGCCTTTCTGCCCAAGGTGCTCCTACTCGTCGCCTCGGTCGCCGTTTTTCTCCATATGGTTCGCCGTTCTCCCTATCGCCGCTTCGACTTTGCCCAGGCTGAGGAGGCGATGAGGGCCCTGGAGACGGGGCTCGCATTTAACAGAAAGAGCACCATACTAAATCGGCGGATGGGGCTCTTTCGGATGTATCGCGGCGAGTACACCCGGGCGGCTTCCTACTTCGGACGGGCGGTTCCCCGGGCAAAGCAGCCAACCTCGCTGCGCTTCTTCAAAGCTGTCTGTGAGTACGCGTACCTCGGCGGCACCGTTGGTAAGAACGCCCTGCGAAAGGCGTGGGCTCTCCTCGATGACCGGCGAAGGAGCAGGCTTCTCTCGGAGCTCGGGCGGGTCCTAGCCAGGGATCCCGAACTCCTCCGGGAAGTCCAGGGGTTTCTCAATACACCCTTCTCCGATCGACGGGGCAAGCGTGGCTATGCTCTGGCAAAGGAGCTCAAGGAGCGCAAGGCGCGGCGCCGGCGGAACGACTCGCCGACCCTCAAAGAGCTAGTCCAAGAACTTTCCTACGAGGAACGGCGGCGGATCAGACAGCAGCTGCGGCGAAACCTCTAACCGAGGATCGCTTCGATCCTACTCGGTTAGTCCTTGTAATACTTTTGCGTGGACCTCCAGATCCGAGCTGGAAAAGAGGACGAAACGCAGGAGCTTTACCTTCCTTAGCTGCTGCGACTCCTCTCGTATGGTCTCAAAGGCGACCCGGGCGGCTTCTTCCATCGGATAGCCGAAGGCTCCCGTGGAGATCGCCGGAAAACCCACCGATTCGATCTCCTTTTCCTCCGCTCGGGCGAGGGAGTTGCGGTAGCAGGAGGCCAGGAGCTTCTCTTCGGGCTTGTCCTTCCCGTAGATCGGTCCCAGGGTGTGAATCACGTAGGGATTGGGAAGGGCGTGTCCGCTCGTAACCACCGCTTCGCCCGGAGCGATCGGAGCAAGTGGACGGCACTCCATTTCGAGTTCCGGCCCCGCAGCCTTGTGTATCGCTCCGGCCACGCCTCCACCGGTCTTGAGCTCAGCGTTGGCGGCGTTAACGATAGCGGCGAGATCCTCCTGCTTCGTGATATCTCCCTTTCGCAGTTCTACTGTCAGGTGACCAAAGGTTACATTCATAGCTACACCTCTCTAGAGTAGGTAGGCACGCCCGACCGGTGGCGTCAAGGCTCCACATTGTGGACACTCGGGACCGTTTCCGGTAGCTTGTGCCTCGATGACTGAAATCTGCATTATTCGCCACGGCGAAACAGACTGGAACCTCCAGGGCCTTACACAAGGCTCCACCGATATTCCCCTTAACGATTTTGGCCGCGAGCAGGCCCGGCTCACCGGGGCCTACCTCGCTGATTTTAGCTGGGACACTGTCTACGCGAGCGATCTCAGCCGCGCCTACGAGACTGCAGCCATTATCGCGGACTCCGTCGGACTGGAGAGTATTGCCCAGGAGCCGCGGCTGCGGGAGCGTAGTTTCGGCGAGGCCGAAGGGCTCGACATCTACGAGCGAAAGAGCCGCTACGTGGATAGCTCCTCGATTCCCGGATCGGAGTCCTGGGAGTCGGTGCGGATTCGAGGACTCGCGGCCCTGGAAGAGATCGCGGTCAAGAATCCCGGCCGGAGAGTTCTCGTGGTGAGTCACGGCGGCGTTATCATGAGCGTCCTCGCTCACCTCAGCGGGGGCGAGATCGCTCCGGGCCGTCCCCCTCTAAAGAACCTCTCCATGAGTCTCCTCCGCTATAGCGCACGCTGGGAGATCGAGTTCCACAACCGGGTTGCGCCGGAGCTGGAGGATGAAGCGGTCTCAGCCTGAACACCGCTACGACGTCATTATTGTTGGTGCCGGCCCCGCGGGTCTCTCGACGGCGCTGCACCTGACTCGCCTCGACCCTTCCTTTTCTGAAAGAATCCTTATTCTCGAGGCAGCCACCCATCCACGGGAGAAGCTCTGCGGCGGCGGGGTGACTCGCCTCGGAGAGGAAGCTCTCGCCGCCCTCGGCCTCAGCCTCGATGTGCCGTCTCTGCCTGTTCGGGAGCTTCGCTCTCTCGCGGACCACTTCGATACATCCCTTTTCGGAAGCCCTGTCTTTCGCGTGGTGGAGCGGAAGGCCTTCGACGCCTGGCTGGCCGAAGTCGCTCGGGCCCGAGGCATAGAGATCCGGGAGAACGAGCGGGTAATCAGTGCCCGGCGCCGACCGGACGGGGTAGAGCTCACGACCCGAGAGGGGGACTACCGTGCCCGAATCGTCGTGGCCGCCGACGGCGCCCAGAGCACGGTGCGCCGATACCTCGACAGGAGTCGAGTCTCCCGGAACGCTTCGGTACTACTCCAGACTACTCTCTTGAGCGGGGACACGCCGGGCCGGCGCGGTGCCCGATTTGAGGGCGGGCTCGGGCCGCTCAAACTCGGGGAAGCTCGTTTCGATTTTCGGCGAATGCACCAGGGGCTTCAGGGGTATGTCTGGGATTTTCCCGCTCTTCGAGGCGACTCCGAGGCGATCTCTCTCGGCCTCTTTGATAGTAGGATTGCCCGGAAACGGAACCCTCTTTCTCCCAGGCCGGTTCTCGAGCAGGAGCTCCCGGAGCGCCTCGCTCGAGGCAGCCGAGGCCCCACCAGTTCCCAGGGCGCCGAGGGTTCGGTTCGGGGCTTTCCTTTACGCAGGTATGAGCCTCGGCGACGGAATTTCTCGGGCCACCGAGTACTCTACGTAGGCGACGCCGCCGGGGCGGACCCGATGCTCGGGGAGGGGATCCCCTTCGCCTTGGGTTACGGAGAGGTGGCCGCCGAGGCGATTCGCGACGGTCTGGCTCGGGAGGATTTTTCTTTTCTCGGCGTCTACGACAGGGTCCGGCACCACCGGATAACCGGCCATCTCAAGTGGCGCCGCCGGGCGGCGCGGCTCTTCTACCGACTTCGCCGCCCCTGGACCATCCGGCTCCTCTGGGCGGCAATTCCGGTTGTCACGCGGCTGATTATACTCTTTGTTCCAAAGTACATTCCGGGGCGGAGGAATAGGTTGGTGGTGAATAGACAGAATCACGCTCCCTCCGGGCGGTGCGCCTCGGACCCGCGGCACCCGTCGCCGGCGGGATCGACAACCATGAGCCCACCTTCCTAACCCTCGTCGAACAGTTAAACCAACTACTAACACAACTAACTGTTTCCTAAACGTCTGCAAATGAGAGGCTAACAGTTGGGGTGTTACCTTCCTCCATAAAGAGGCACTCAAGCCTCAATTCCCATGGAGGAGGAGAACATGAAGTTGAAAAGAGGTACTCTTTTCTTGATGGTTCTGGTTGCGACTCTGGCTCTCGTACTGGCCGGTTGTGGCAACCTTTTTGGTAGTGATGATGATGATGATGATCCGGCTCTCGAGGTTGGGGATACTCTCCCGAACGGGGCGGTTGTTACCTACATAGACCCCGCGGGCGGTGTCATTGCTGAGCGTGACGGTGTCGACCACGATGGTCTCGAGGATACCGACACGGAGAATCAGTCCATTATCAGAGGTGATTTCGTCAACGATGTTACCATGGACAATGACCGCGTATGGTATATCGACGGTCCTCTGGTTATCGGCAACAATGAGAACGCCGGTAACACCCTGACCGTTGAAGCCGGCACCCTCGTAAAGGGTGAGCCCGGAACCGGCCCCTCCAATACGGGTGTACTGATTATCTCCCGGGGATCCAAGATCGCCGCGGAAGGGACGGCGGCTGATCCGATTATCTTTACCTCCGCCAAGGCCCCCACCTTTCGAGCGCCTGGGGACTGGGGCGGTCTCGTAATCAACGGGTACGCTCGCGTACAGGGTGGCAGCGCCGAGGGCGAAGGTGACAGCGGTACCTACGGCGGTGATGACGACGAGGACGACAGCGGCGTGCTCGAGTACGTCAGCGTGCAGTTCGCCGGCACCCAGTTTACCCCCGAGAACGAGCTCAACGGTATCGCGTTCCAGGGCGTTGGCAGCGGCACCACGGTCGAGAACATTCACGTCCACCGGAACGCCGACGACGGTATCGAGTTCTTCGGTGGAAGCGTGCAGGTCAAGTACTACATTGGTACCGGTATTCAGGATGACTCCATCGACGCCGACGACGGCTGGAACGGTTCGGTGCAGTACGCCGCGGTGCAGCAGTGGGACGATGGGGACAAGGGATTCGAGTTCGACGGTGACGCCGAAGACGTGTTTCCGCCGTCCAACGGTGTTGTCGCCAACGTGACCGTAATCGGTCACCCGGGTAGCGCCACCAAAGGTCCCGCGGTTCTGCACCTCAAGAGCGACGCCGATCAGCAACTCTACAACATCCTCGTGCACAATCCGACCGGCCCTGCTATCGACGACACCGACGGAGCGACCCCTACATATAACGGCGTCCTGCTGCCGGTAGGTGCTGACGAGGATTCCGGCTGGGCAGACGGTTCGAATGGAAACGCCTTTGAGGATGTCGCCGGCCTCGGCGTCTTCGATGCCGATGCGGACAACGCTGGTTTCGACATGGTTCCCGCGAGCATCTCTGCTTCCGCGGTAAGTGTTCCCGCCACGGATCCTCACGGCAATTCGCTCGACGACACCGATTACATCGGAGCAGTCGATCCTGCTGGAACCAACTGGACGGCGTGGGTTGTCGATAACGGTCTCATCCCGCTGGACTAGATGGTGACCATTGGATCACTCCTGGTGAGTGATAATTAACCTAGGTCCCGGCGGCGGCGTATCTCTTGCCGTCGCCGGGGCCCTTTACACATTCGAGCAATGCCGGACATGAACAGACAATCAAAGAAATACCCTGCGGTCCGCGCGGTATCCCTAGCCGCCTGGGTCGCTCTGACATCAGTCGCCGTTCCATTCGTGCTCTTTCCACAGGAAAGCCAGGAAGCCCTCACGAATCTCGCACGGCGCATTTCGGAGAAGCGTGCCCAGGTAGAAAGCCTATCGGACGAGGTTCAGCTAACTAAGACGGAGTACAACGAAGAGTTGCGCTCCCTGGAGACCCAGATTGCGGACGTGGAGACGCAGATCAACCGCGAGCAGTTGAGATTGCGACAGGTCGAACGGGATCTCCAGGAAGCGCGCCGTCAAATGGAGCGAGCCCGCACATCCGGTGACGAAATCGCTCCTCTGGTCGCCCAGATCCTCGTCCAACTCCAGAGGTACATACGCAGCGGTCTTCCCTTTCTCGTGGATGAGCGTCTCTCGGAGGTGGAGGAGCTCGAGCGCATTCTCATGGAAGGAACCGTAGGCGCGGAGACGGTTCTCACCCGAACCTGGAATCTGCTCGAGTCCGAGTTCAGGCTAACCTCGGAGTCGGGCATCTATCGGCAGACAATCAGCGTAAACGGGGAGTCTCAGCTTGCGGAAGTCGCTCGTCTCGGGACGGTGCTACTCTTCTTTCAAACTTTTGACGATCGCTACGGCTACGCGGTTCCGTCGGAAAACGATTGGACCTACCGGATGGCCGAAAGCCGGGAGGAGAGTCAACAGATCTCAAATCTCTTTGACTCCCTGCGAAGAAATCTACGGGAAGGCTTCTACACCATTCCCAATCCCTACGCACAGGAAGGATAGAGGTTGATGAAGTTCCTACGCGTTTTTCTACTCCTACTACTCCCCTTGCTCCTTCCGCTCACCGTCGCCGCTCAGAACGGCGGAGATGAGGAGGGTGACGCCCGGGCCCAGAACGCCCGACTCCAGTCCCAAGCCCTTCAGGAGGCGTATCAACGGGAGTTTATCTTTCTCGACAATGAGCTCCGTATTTTGCAGCGGCGCCTGGAGGAAGTCGAGTCAGAAGGTGAGGTTCGGGTACGGCGAACCCGCCGGCAGCTGGAGCAACTGGAGGCGGAACTCCTCGAGCTCACCAACCAGGTAGAGCGAAAGAGTGAAGAGCTCGATCTTGTAGACGAGGAGCGCTCCGAGGTCCGAGACACCGAGGACGCCCTGACAAACATCATACAGCAGGCCAATTCCCGCCTCCAAAACCACGACATTCAGAGCTTCAGCGAGGCAACCGAAGGCGCTGGGGAGGAGCTGCAGGAGGATGAGCGACTGCTTGCACAGATCGAATACGTCTTTGACCGCTCCTTTGAGCTTCTTCCGCGGCTCGGCGAGATAACCAGAGAGGAAGGCACCTTCTTCCTCGAAAACGGCGAAGAGGTGGGAGGCACTATCGTCCACGTTGGGCAAGTCGCCAGCTTCGGCGTGAGTAGTGAGACCGGGGGTACCCTTGCGCCCGCCGGCGGCGGGCGGTTGCGTCTCGCCAACCCGGAAAACGAACCCGTGGCGCGCCGGCTCGCCTCGGGCAACGAACTCCCGAGCACCCTGCCGCTCTTCTTGTACGAGTCTCTCGATGAGCTCGTGGAGATCGGGAGACAGCAGACCTTTGCGGACACCCTAGAGGGGGGTGGCATTATCGGGATAGTAATCCTCGCCATCGGCGGGGTGAGCTTGATCCTCATCATCCTTCGAACAGTCTCTCTCTCTCGGGTTGGCTGGAGCAACAGCGAGACCCTGAACGCCACCTTTCGCAGTGTTGAGCGAGGCGCCCTGGACGAAGCCATTGCCAAGGTGGAGAAACTGCACGGCGCGATGGGGCGGGTCATGGCTTCCACTCTGCACGGGCTCAAGAGAGATCCGAAGAATATCGAGGATGTCATCTCCGAGAGCGTTCTAAACGAGCAGCCGACCCTGGACCGATTCCGTTCCGCGATTAGCGTCTTTGCGGCGGTGGCACCGCTTCTGGGGCTCCTTGGTACCGTGACCGGCATGATCTCCACCTTCGACGTGATAACTCAGTACGGTACCGGCGATCCGCAGCTCCTTTCGGGGGGTATTAGTGAGGCGTTGATCACGACGGAGCTCGGTCTCTCCGTGGCGATCCCTACCCTTCTGATTGGAAACCTTCTCGCCTCCTGGTCAGACCGGATTACCTCAAATCTCGAGGTTTCAGCGCTCCGGGCCGTGAACATTGCTAGCGGATATGAGGGCGCCGAGGTTTCATGATTGTTGATGCATGGTTGAGATTCGCCGAAGAGTTCTCTTCGATGATGCGAAGCGGGGGCTTCGTCATGTGGCCCCTGCTCGGCGCGGCGGTTCTTCTCTGGTTCGGGATCGGCTACCGCGCGGTTACGCTGCGACGTGGATCGACTCTCCCGATACGGCGTCTGGTGAGTCAGTTCGTCGAGAATCCCGGAAAGAGGGCGACCGGTTACGTAGACAGCGCGGCGGCCTTGGCGGTGCAGTTGCGTATGACGAACAGTGGCCAGATTCGGCGCATCTTGGATGACGAACTCTTCCACATTACCGCAAATATGAACCGGTTTCGTACGCTGGTGCGAACGATTGTTATCGTAGCGCCCTTGGCCGGGCTCCTCGGGACCGTCACCGGTATGATCGAGATGTTTCAGTCCTTAGGTGATCAGACGTTCTTCTCCCAGAGCGGCGGCGTCGCTAACGGAATATCTCAGGCGCTCTTCACGACCCAGTTCGGGCTCGTTGTCGCCGTTCCCGGCATGGTTGCGGGTCGTCTTATGGACCGGCGCGAGAACCAGATGAGCGCGGAGGTGGAACAAATCAAGGACATGCTAAGCGTAGCACGTAGTGAGGTGCATATATGAAGTTTGTACCCAAGAGGCATGAGGTCGAGGAGCTCAACATATCGCCTCTGATCGATATGGTTTTTATTCTCCTCATCTTCTTTGCCGTATCAACCACCTTTGTAAAGGACCTTCAAGTGGAGTTGGAGAGACCGAGCGCTCAAAGCTCCTTGCAGGCCTCGACCCAGTCGGTTCGGGTCTACATAGACCGTGGCGGCAGCATCTACGTCAACGAGCAGCCGGTCAACCCGTGGATGGTCCAGTCCCTCGTCCGTGACGCCTTGGCGGTCTCAACCTCCCAGACGGTATTGGTCGTCGCTGACCGGCTTACGCCGACGGAGAGTCTTATCGAGGTAGTGGACCAGGCGAAGCTGGCCGGGGCCACGGAAGTGGGCGTTGCAACGGAGCTACGGTAAATGGGGCTACCGTACAGACTCAGTTGGAAGCAGCTTCTTGGACTGGTGGGAATTGCCTTTTTGGGAACCTCCATTGTCGTAGCAGGGCTCGTCGCCCTGAACAGTTTTGTCGGGGAGCGGGAGGAACGGGACGGACCGAGCACGGTGAGCTTCACGGTCCCTCCCACCCCTGAGGAACGGCCGCCGGAACCGCCGGAGCCACGGCAGCGAGAGCCGCGGCGGAGTAATCGTCCCGCCCTGGCGCCTCCTCCCAGTCTCGGGACCTCCCTCTCGGGGATTCAGGTTTCACTGCCGGAGTTTCAGGCCCAGGGGGTTCGGAACATATCGGAGGATCTCCTGGGAGATCTGGAGAACGTTGCCCTTACCGAGAGCACCGTTGATCAGCCGCCGGTCACCCAGAACGCCCCGGCTCCCCCATATCCCGCGCGGGCAAAGCAGCGAGGCATTGAGGGGCAAGTGCGCTTGAGTGTCCTCGTCGGTGCGGATGGTCGGGTCAATAGAATGAAGGTCCTTGAGGCGACTCCTCCGGGGGTTTTCGAGGAGTCGGTACTGAACAGCGTACGCAACTGGACCTTCCGGCCCGCCAGTTACAACGGAGAGCCGGTAGAAACCTGGGTTACCATACCCATTCCATTCCGCCTCAACTAGGAACGCAGGTGCATATGCGAGTCAGAATAACGACCGTCTTCTTGGTGTTCCTCCTTCTCTCGGCCATCCCCGCCTTTGCGGGAGGCTCCTCCGAGGGAGCTGGAGGCGACAACGGCGAAGAGGATGACGTCGACTATCTCGGCGTCGCGGCGGTGATGTTGCGAGACGGGAATTTCGATCGCGCGGAGGACGCCCTCAACAACGTCAACACCGAGCTCGAAAGCTTCGACGAGACCCGGTACTACACACTCTGGGGGCTGCTCCACCTACGGCGAAACCGCTTCTCCGAGGCGATCGAAAACCTGGAAGCCGCGAAGGCGGCAGAAGGTACCGACCCGGTCATAAACGTCTATCTCGGCCAAGCGTACTACAGAGCCGAGGAGTATGAGCGTGCGATAGACGCCATAGAAGCGGTTCCGAATATAACTCGATATCCGGACCTCCTCGGTGTCAAGGCCGAGGCTCAGTGGCGATTGGGGTGGCGGGATGAGGCGTTTGAAACCCTGGCTGACTCAATCGATCTTTTTCCGAGCCGCACCGGCTTCCTCGAGCAGCGCGTCTTCTATCTCATCGAGCTCGATCTGACCCAAGCGGCCGCGGATGAGAGCTTACGCTATCTTGGTACGGTTTCCGGGAACCCGGAAGCGTACGTAACGATTGGAGAAGCGTTACGCCGAGGCGGGCAGGTCAACCAGGCGATCGAGAGCCTCGAAATCGGCCTGCTCCGGTTTCCTGAGAGCAGACGTATTCGTCTCGCCCTGGCCCAGGCGTATTTGGACAATGACCAACCGCGAACCGCCGGCCGTCTGGTGGAAGAGGCGGCGGCTCTCGATTTTAACCTCTACCACGACGCGGCGGAGATCTTTCGCCGTGCCGGGGCTCTGGAGCGGGCCCTCTTTCTCAATTCTCAAGTCCCAGACGAAGCTGCCAAGACGCGGCAGCGTTTTAACCTTCTTCTAGCAATGGAACGGTATGAAGAAGCAGTCGCGTTGGAGGAGCGGCTCGAGCGATTAGGTTTGCTTGATGAAGATGCTCTACGCTACTCGATCGCCTACGCCTACTTTCAGACGCGGCAGTTGGATAAGGCGCAATCGTACGTATCGCGGATAGGTAGCCAAGAGTATTTCCGTCAGGCGACACAGCTTCGGCGCGCCATTGAAATCGTTCGGGCCGAGGATGTGCAGTATCTGTAGGAGGTATCGTTGCAACGAACAAGCGTCACAGCCCTAACGTTTATGCTTCTTGGAGCGCTCGCTCTCGTTCCGCTCTTCGGTCAGAGCAATCGGGGGGAGGTACAGATCTACGTTTTCGGACAAGACGGTACGCCCCTCGAGGGTGTAGAAACCGAAGGCAACGGGGAGGTGTACGCCTCGGACGCGGACGGGCTGTTGAACTTCACCCATCCCGCCGGAACTCACCAGTTCGAACTCACCTACGACGGGTCCACGATTGCCACGGTAGAGGTGCCGATCCGCCAGGGGCGGACAACGGAGGTCATCATCACTGCTCGGGAGGACGAGGAGCAAGCTGCTGAGGTGGAGCGGCTGGAGCAGCAGGAGCAATCGGAGGCTGAGGCTCTATCGTCTCAGGAGAGGCAGGCAATCGACCCCGACGCCCCGACCGGCACGATTCGAGGCGAGATCACCCACATAGAGAGCGGCGAGGCCGTAGCGCAGGCGACGGTCATCTTCCGGAATGTTGATTTCGAAACGACTACCGACGAGAACGGAACGTTTCTGGCGGAGCTCCCCCGGGGTGAATATAGCTTCTCCGTGATTCATCCCGATTTCTCTACTCAGCAGATGGACAACGTCCAGGTAACCGTTGACGAGACGAGTGAAATCGCAATGGAGCTTACGCCTTCGGCCATTGAGCTCGACGCCGTTACCGTCTTTGCCGCGGAGGAAATCCGAGTCCAGGGAGGCATCGCCAATCTCATTGAGGAAACCCGCAACTCGAGCGTGGTGATGAACATGATCGGTCAGGAGCAGTTGAGCCGCACCGGGGATGCGGACGCCGCCTCCGCTCTTCGGCGGGTTACCGGCCTCACCATCGTCGATGGAAGGTTTGTCTATGTTCGCGGCATGGGAGAGAGGTATTCGGTCTCATACCTCAATGGGACCCGTCTTCCGAGTCCGGAGATCGACAAACGGGTAGTACCCCTCGACCTCTTTCCTACGGACGTCGTGGAGAGCCTCGCGATTCAGAAATCCTACTCACCGGACCTAATCGGCGATTTTGGCGGGGGCGCGGTCAATATTCGCAGTCTCGGAATCCCTGACGATCGTTATCGACGACGCCTCCGCACAACGATCACGGGATCAGTCGCGTACAACCCCGGGACCAGTCTCACCGAGCGTCTTGTAGAGAACGGAGGCAATTTGGACTGGCTCGGCATAGACGACGGTACCAGAGAGCTACCCGGAGCTATTCCGGACGAGCCTCTCACTACCGGCGGAACGCTTGACCAAGGGAACGTGACCGAGGAGGAATTGGAGAAGATAGCCGAGTCATTCCCTGACACTCTCGAACCGGACAAGCGGACGATTCCACTCGATTACAGTGGTAGCATATCCGTGAGGGACAAGATCGAACTGAGCGAAACCAGGAGTTTCGGGTTCTCTTCCTCCCTTTCCTATAGCAATAGTTGGGATTACCGAGAGAGGAGCCGCCGAACCTACGAGCGCGCTGGTGACGGTGGGAACAGGGTTACCAGTGACTACGACAGTGAGATCACGTCGCGGGACATTGACGTTGGTGGCCTGTTGGACCTTGTCTACAATCACAGTGATCAGCTCTCAATCGAGTCCACCTCGCTGCTCATTAGGGCGACTGATAGTGTCGTTGATCAGTACCAAGGATACTATCAGCCCGACGCCGTCTATCTCGGCATCACCGAACAGTACTGGGTCGAACAGATGTTACTGCACCAGGCTTTCGAAGGGACCGCCGGGCTCAACTTCTGGAACGGCTCCGAGCTCAATTGGATCTACGCGCTCTCCCTCGCTCAGAGAAACGAACCGGATCATCGACTCGTGGGATACCAGAACAAGGGAGACGCCGATGAGTTCACGGAGGACAATAAGATCCTTTACAGTCGTCCCACCCTTAACGCACGCTGGTACAACACCGTGGACGACTTGATCCACGACGCCTCCGTGGGAATGAGCATCCCCACCTTTCTGTTCAACGAGAATGCTCCCGATTTTCTGGACTTCGGCTTCAGCGGGATGTATCAGACAAGAGAAGCGGACACTCGGCGTTTCAACTACAACTACACCGAGGTTGATCCGGCCCTCGAGCTGGATCCGGACGAACTCTTCACGGAGGAATATATTGGTGAACTGCTCGACTTCACTGAGCGTACGCTGGAAACTGACAACTACACCGCCAGCCACCTCCTCCTGGGAAGCTATCTCTCCGGCGACTTTCTCCTTCTGGGAGATCTGCGGATGGACCTTGGAACGCGAGTGGAGTACTCGAACCAAGAGGTTATCACCTCCGATTTCTTCACCGGCGAGGAGTTGGCTCCGGCGACTTTAGAGACCGTCGATATACTACCCGCCGTAAATTTTACCCTTCCAACCGGGGACCGGACACAGCTCAGACTGAGCGGAAGCAGAACCGTTAACCGACCGGATCTGCGAGAGCTATCGGAAGCGGTGAAATTTGGCGCCCCCGGTCAACCTGAGCTGCGCGGAAACTCTGATCTGAATCGAGCGATAATCTACAGTGGGGATCTTCGGTTCGAGGGGTATCTCGCCGAACGGGAAAACTACTCAATCGGTGGCTTCTACAAGTACTTTGAAGATCCGATAGAGGCTATTCAGCTCTATGGCGCTAACCCGGTACTGACATACGCCAATATCCCGAGCGCCTATAATGTCGGCGGTGAGCTCGAGTGGCAGCTTCAGCTCCGGTTCCTATCTGATCTCATGCGCAACTGGATGCTGAACCTGCATTTTGATTCTCTCGAGCGAGAACGCCGTTGGCGTAGGCGTCTCGGTTCCCTTTCGAGCTTTTTTCGTGACCTGAGGAGCACGGGAAATGTCTCCCTCATTTACTCCCGAGTCAACTACGGTGAGGTAGAACAAGGAGTCGCCCTAACAACAACCGAGCGCCCACTCCAGGGGCAATCGCCGTATGTAGTCAATCTATCTCTCGGCTACGAGAATAGTGTCTCCTGGTCCCAGGACCGGCCGATGTACACGAGTGTCTTTCTGAATTACAACGTCTCCGGACCTCGAATAATCAGTCTCGGTACCGGCGGGGTGCCGAATACGTATGAGCAACCATTCCACCAACTCGACCTCGTGATTAAGCAGCAATTCACACACGTGTTTCATCTCGGGTTCAAGGCACAAAACCTTCTGAACCTGCCGGCGGAGGAGACCCTGGGAGAGGACGGCGAAATCGTCCAGAGCTTCAGGAAGGGGCGTAGCTTCAGCATCTCCGCCACCCTGGACCTATAAACGAAAACTAAACACGCCTCGGGCATGCTCAATGCGATTGAAGAGCAGATGCTCGAGCATGAGAGGAGTCATAGATGAAAAAGATGGTTACGATCGCAGCGACGCTGCTAATTGCCCAAACCGTTCTCTTTGCCGGCGGCAACCAGGAGGGAGGCGGGTCCGGCGCTCTCCGGCTCTCCATGGGAGGTTCGACGACGATGGAACCAATTATGACAACCGCCATGGAGGTGTACCGGACGGAGGTTGAGACCGCGGCGGAACTCTCCTACGACGCCCAGGGTTCGACGATGGGTATCCAGGGCGTGCTTAACGGCATTTTCGATCTTGGAGGTTCGAGTCGCGCTCTTCTGCCGAGTGAGCGGGAGCAGGGGGTTGAGTCCACCACCGTGGCTATCGACGGTCTCGCGGTTATTGTCCACGACTCGGTTCCGATTGATGACCTGACCATCGAGCAGATTGCGGCGATCTTTGTTGGCGAGGTGCGGAATTGGAGCCGCCTCGGTGGCCCGGACGAAGAGATCGTGGTGGTCAACCGCGACGAGGCTTCCGGTACCCTCGGAGCCTTTGAGTTTATCGTACTCGAAAGCACCTACGGTGACGATGCGCGCTTCATTCGAAACGCCTTGGTTACCGAAAGCGACGGTAACATGGCGACCATGGTCAGTCAGACTCCTTACGCAATCGGTTACGCTTCTATGCGTACGATTACTCGGGTTGAAGAGTCTGGAGGAAAGGCGCTTACGATCAACGGCATTGAGAATACACCTGAGACCGTAATGACCGGACAGTATCCGATCACTCGCCCCCTGAATCTGATCACCTACGGAGAACCGCGAGGAGACGCTACACTCTTCATCGAGTTTCTTCGGGGGAATCGAGGCCAGGAGATCGTCCGAGAGGTCGGATTCCTCCCCGTCTCGGCGGCGCAGTAGCATACGCTATGCACAATCCACGAGGAAGGATCGGGTAGAGTGCCATCTCTCATACGTAGGCGAATGGAGTCGGCGGTACAGAAGGTTCTATTCCTGTGTGCTGGGCTCTCAGTCCTAAGCGTCCTGTTTATCACCCTCTTCATTCTCTGGGAGGGGCTCCCGCTATTCTTTGTTCGGTTCGGCGACTATCCGCCGCCAACGCTTTGGGAGTTTCTCTTTGGAACCGAGTGGTTTCCCACGGATGATCCGCCGCAATTTGGAATTCTTCCCTTTGTCGTTGCTTCCTTGATGGTAACAGCCGGCGCGTTGATTCTCGCGGTGCCCATCGGTGTTTCGGTGGGGGTTTTTATCTCGGAAATGGCTCGGGGTCGCGCTCAGAAGGTCCTGAGGAGCACGACGGAAATCCTCGCGGGGATCCCGTCGGTTGTATACGGCTTTTTCGGGGTGATGATGATCGGGTTCTTTCTCGGCAACTTCGAAAATCCCTTGGTGAACTACAACGCCTTTTCGGCGATGGTGATTCTGGCGGTGATGACCCTCCCGACGATCATAAACATCACCGCAGTTTCATTGCAGGCAGTGCCGAAGGAGTACCGTGACGGTTCTTTTGCCCTTGGTTCGACGGACTGGCAGACGATTTGGCGAGTTCTCATTCCTGCGGCCAAGAGCGGTATCGTAACGGGTATTATTCTCGGGATGGGACGCGCTGTCGGTGAGACCATGGCAGTTCTGATGGTTGCCGGAAACCAACCGACCATGCCAATGGACGGGATTCGCTCCCGAGTTAGGACGCTTACGATGGCGGTGGTCAACGATATGGGCTACGCCGCGGAGGACCATCGTGTGGCTCTCTTTGCGACGGCGGTGGTGCTATTCTTTTTCATCCTCCTTCTAAACGTCACCACACAACTGATTTCTCACCGCGCAAAGCGGCAACAGGTACCTACGGATGTCCTACCGACTAGCGGAACGTAAGAATAACCGCAAAGAGCGGCCTCGAGTAACGGAGCACACGAGGGTTGTGAGGCGGCAGGATTGGATCGCCAAGGCACTGATCTGGGGCGCCGCGGGAGTAACGATCACGCTCCTCGTGCTCATCGTTGGCTACATTCTGGTCAACGGGCTCTACACGCGAACCGACAGAACGAGCGAGTTCCTTCCCTACGAGCAGGAGTCAGTCGCTGCCGGGGAGGGGCCGGAATCACAGTTCGCGATTGTAGTCAATCCGTCACTCCGGATGCGCAGCATCACCTATGCGGAATTGCGGGAAATCTACCTCGGCCTCAACGGATACTGGGGATATTTGAGTGGGCAGAATCGGAACATCGTTCCTTTCGTTGGCGGAGATGAAGGGTTTGTTGGAGAGGTCCGTAGCTACCTTATCGGACCTTCCGGCTCCTTCGGGCCAAGGACGGAGCGTCTTCAGTCGGCGGAGCGGATGGTAGAGCAGGTCGCCTCCGAGGAGGGGGCGTTGGCGATAGTCCCGCGTACGTGGGCGGTTGGCCAGGATGATGTGGAAATACTCGCTCTTCGACAGATTAACGTCGTTGTGCATCCCGAGGTAGTGGCGCTGCAAGCGGGACGACGACTCGACAGCATCGATCAGAAGCAACTCCGTTCGCTCTTTGTGGGAGATGCGGAAGCGTGGGCGGAGGTTAACGGCCCATCCATCGAGATAGAGCCCGCCAATCCTGCTGAAAGCTTCCAAGGGGTGTATGAACCGCTTCCGGTTGTGCCCGTGGTCTTTTCAGAGTCCGCTCCGGAGCGGTTTGAGGTGGCTAGGGTAACGCTTTCTACGACGGCGTTTTCCGAGAAGACGATCTTTGTCGACACCTTGGAACAACTCGTTTCGACCGTGCAAAGCACTCCGGGTTCGGTTGCTCTTGTTCGCGGGTCGGACCTGAATGAGGCTGAGTTGGAGACCCTTGAGGTAGAATTCGTAACCCACTCGGCAAACCTTCGACCCTCGTTTTTCGTGGAGGCGCCAAGCCGTGCCGGGGCAGTCGGTGGGATTAGCACGATCATTCTGAACACCATTGTCATGGTGCTCTTCGTTCTGGGAATCGCTACGCCCATCGGCGTCTCTGCGGCGGTCTACCTTGTGGAGTACGCCAAGCAGGGGAGGCTCCTCACGGTGCTGCGTATCGGCACTGACACTCTTGCAGGCATCCCATCGATCATCTTCGGGCTCTTCGGCATGGTCTTTTTTTCCCAGTTTCTAGGACTCCAAACGGGACTGCTCGCGGGGTCGTTCACGCTGACTCTCATGATTCTTCCCACGGTAGTGCGAACTAGCGAGGAGGCGCTTCGGAGTGTTCCACGGGAGATACGGGAGGGGAGCCTCGCATTGGGGGCGACCAAGCTCCAGACGATTATCCGCACGGTAATACCGGCGGCCTCCCCGGGGATTCTAACCGGGGTCATTCTCGGCATCGGTCGAGCAGTGGGAGAGACGGCGGCGTTGCTTTTCACCATGGGGAGCAATCTGGCGCTCGTCCGGAGCCTGAACTCCCCGATTCGGGTGCTTTCGGTGCATCTCTATCTTCTCATTCGGGAGAATATTTCCATACCTAACGCCTTTGCCACGGCAACAGTTCTCATAATTATCGTCTTTCTGGTCAACTACGCGACGCGGCGACTCATTAGTCGCATGTACGCTATGGGCGCCACCTAGGAGCGAACAATGAAGCACACAAAAATCGAAGTACGAAACCTCAGTCTCTACTACGGAGAGTTCCGGGCGCTTACAGATGTTTCGATGGATATTTTCGAGCGACAGATAACAGCTCTCATCGGCCCCTCGGGCTGTGGAAAGTCCTCCTTTCTTCGGGTAATCAATCGATTGAATGATACCATCGACGGAGTCTCGGTCAGGGGCAGCGTGCGGTACGAGGGTAGCGACGTGTACGCTGAGTACGATGTAATCGAGCTACGAAAGCGAGTGGGCATGGTCTTCCAGAAGCCGAACCCCTTTCCTATGTCGGCCTACGACAACGTTGCCTACGGGCCGAGAGTTCATGGCACCACCCGGCGGGACGACCTCGATATTATTGTTGAGCGGAGTTTGAAACAGGCGGCGCTCTGGGATGAGGTGAAGGATAGGCTTCGCGAGCCGGCTCTGAGTCTTTCCGGTGGTCAGCAGCAGCGGCTCTGTATCGCCCGGGCAATCGCGGTGGAGCCAGACGTCATCCTCATGGACGAACCCACCAGCGCCTTGGACCCGATTTCGACAACGAAGATCGAAGACCTGATTGTCGAGCTCACCGAAAAGTACACCCTAGTCGTGGTTACCCACAACCTGCAGCAGGCGGGTCGAATCGCCGGCCGCACCGCGTTCTTCTTGAACGGCGAGGTGATCGAAGAGGGCGAGACGACACAGATCTTTTTCAATCCGCAGCAGCCTCAGACGGAAGCGTACATCTCAGGCCGTTTCGGCTAATAGCCGGCGGTCGTCGGAACTCGCGGTTCCAAGGCAGCGGCTACTCCTCCTCTCCCTCGGAGTCCCCGGCGATCCGTTCGACCGGGGTACGGCTTGCCCGATCCTTGACCGAGCTGGAGAAGGAGAATTTTGGTACCGGCTGGGCGGGCTTGGCGGGAATGGTGATCTCCTCCCCCGTGGCCGGGTTGCGGCCGACTCGCGCCTTTTGAGCTCCTCGGACGCCTAACTGCAGCTTACCGAGACGGCCGACTGAGACGCGCTCTCCGAGGAGGGCGCCGGACTCCACCGTGGCGAGATAGTCGTCGATAACCGCCCGGGCGAGCTTCTGGGTGACCTGGTTTCGAGCGGCCACGTACTGTACCATGGACTTCATGGTAAAGTGGTCGATCTCGCCGGGATGTTCCAGGGAGACGCTCTGGTTCGCCTTTACAAAGCCGTTGGTGAGAAAGATTGTCGCCTGCCGGAGCCGCTCGAGTTGCTCGGCGGCCTCCAGGGATGGATCGAAACTCGCCACGGTTAGGAGGCTCGAGGTTTTCTCGATGGAGCTACCCTTGAAGAGGGCGGGCTTGTCCGGTACCAACGGCTCTGCCAGGGTGATCCCTTCTTCCCGGAGGATGGAGGGGACGTCCTTTCGAAGCTTTATACTTGCGTACTCCAGAGAGCGACCCCCGTTTCTGTCGGGTCCGAGGGTAATAAGGGAGCCGGAGTAGGTGAGAATTAGAGCGCCTCGCGGATCCTCCTGTTCCAAGCGCTCTTCGCGACTCATGTCCAGGGCCTCCACCTGCTCCTGGAAGAGCCGCTCTTTGGTGATCCAGTTCTCGGTGATACGCGCTAAGGACTCTTCACCCTGGGGTAAACCGGAATTTGCAGTGAGTGTGCGCAGGTGTTCCTGGATCTTTTCGGGTAGGGCATCGAATTGGGCGCTCATTGGGGCCTCCTGGATTTGGAATTCACTCCGACTTCGTCATAGATTGAGTATAACACGCAGTAAGAAGGAGCTACACAATGGGAGAAATGCTAGAGAAGATTCCTGAAAAGGTACGTGATCACATCCGGAGCATAGCGGCGGGGTCCGGACTACCCGAGGGCGAAGAGGCGGTGGAGGCTATTGCCGGCGCCTGGTTGGAAAAGAAAGAGATCTTCGAGAAGCAGATAGCCGAGTCCGGAATGGAGGAGGTGGACGAGCTTCCTCATGATTCTGAGAACGGGGCTCTTCTCATGACCTACTCCGGGTCTCTGCTGACGATCGGTCCCCTGGAGGACGACCTGCGACGGGTCGAGTATCGAAGCATTGGTCTCCGACAGGATGTGCCTGAGAGCGCGGAGATGGAAGAGAGCAAACTGAAGGAAGACGTTGCCGTCGACGAGGTCGCCAGTTTTGACCCGGGTCCGATCAAGCAGAGTTCGGCGATCTTCAAGATTGCGGTTCCGAAGGAGGAGCTCTCTCCGGAAGAAGAGACTGAGCTTCTTGCCAGCCTGACCCAGGTTGTGACGCAGGAGTTCATTGACGTGAACAAGACTGTCGCTGCGGACTGATGTCCACCCTGCACGACCTCGAGTCCCGGTTGGAAGAGCTTGCCCAGGCGACCGCTCCGCCGGAGCCGGAGGAGCTCACCGAAACGATGAGCGCCGGCGTTGCGGCGCTCCGGGAGGAGGGAGATAGCGTTCGGCCGGCGGACGGCAGTGGTGAGCCCGGGGGAGTGGTTCATCTCGTCCGGGATATCCCCACGGTGGTTGTTCCGGACATCCACGCCCGAAGAGAGCTCATTATCGCGCTGATGAACTTCCCCCTTCATAGCTGGGGGGTAGAGCTTCGGCTGATCGAAGCCCTCGCCGAGGCTCAGGCGCAGATCGTCTTTGTGGGCGACTACGTCCACGCCGAGGCCCGGGCTATCCAACGATGGTCCCGGGCGTTCGAGGAGTACCAGTCGGGATTCAAGCGGCACGAAGCCATGGACCAGGAGATGGTTGAGAGCCTCGGAGTACTCCAGATGGTGGCGAGTCTCAAGGACTCCTTTCCTCTTATGGTCCATGGACTGAAGGGAAATCACGAGAACATAGCCAATGAACACCGTGATGGTAACTACCCTTTTCGGAAGTTCGTTCTCGAGGGGTCGATGGTAGCGGAGTATATGGAGCGCTTCTACCCGGGAAGCGGCTTCTCCTCGGTCTATGAGTTCGAAAAGAACCTCCCCTTACTCACCGTGGGTAATCGCTTTCTTGTAAGCCACGCCGAGCCAGCCCGCGCCTTTACCCCGGAGGAGATTATTAACTACCGGGGTAACGAGGAGGTGGTTGCTGGCCTCACCTGGACGGCGAACGACGAGGCCGCTCGTGGAAGCGTACAGGAGATGCTCCACTCCTTTCTCGGGCCCCAGGTCGGCATGGACGCCTACTACTTCGGAGGCCATCGACCTATCGAGAGCCGGTACAACCTGCGGGCTCAGGGCGCCTACGTTCAGCTGCACAATCCGGAGCGGTTTATCGCCGCTATTCTCCCCGCGTCTGGGGAGATCGATCTGGAGCGGGACGTGGAAGAGCTGCCCCAGCCGGAAGGCGAAAGGTAGCGACTCCCATGGCGAAAATCCCCGATTCAATAGGCAAGTATAAGGTCATCGATCAGCTCGCTCAGGGCGGCATGGGCGCGGTCTACTCCGCCACGCACCCAACTCTTGATCGCACGGTAATCATCAAGAAGCTCACCCTTCGGGGCAACCCGAATATCCGGGAGCGGTTTCGGCGCGAGGCGCAGATCATGATGGATCTGCGCAATGACGCCATCGTGGATGTGTACGACCACTTCCGCGAGGGTTCGTCCTACTACATCGTTCTCGAGTACGTGGACGGGGCCTCCCTGGAGGGGCTGATCGAGCGGGAGCGGTACCTGCCGGAGCGCATCGCCCTGACGATTCTGCGGGAGGCGTGTCGGGCACTCGCCTACGCCCATGAACACAATGTGGTGCACCGGGACATAAAACCGGCGAACATACTCATCTCCAAGCGAGGAGAGGTCAAACTCGTCGATTTTGGGATCGCCACGATTCACGGTGATGAGCCCTCGGACCTCACCCAGGAAGGGACAACCCTCGGGACTCCGAGCTATATGGCCCCGGAGCAGTTCCAGAGCAGCCGGAGCGTGGACTTTCGGGCGGACATTTACTCTCTCGGTGTCGTCCTGTACGAGATGGTCACGGGAAAGAGGCCTTACCCGGGCTCCCTATCTCCGGAGGTTGTGGCGCGGATTCAGCGCGGCAAATACGAGAATCCCCGGAGGGTGAATCCCCGGGTGAGCCGCTACGTCGCCCGCCTCGTTAGAAAGCTCATGCATCCGAGACCGAAGCGGCGAAACCACAGTCTCGACCGGCTCGTGGCGCGACTGGACAAGAGGCTCGGTATTCGCGGCAGGACCGGAGCCGCGGCGATCCTGCGGCCCTACATAAACGGCGAGGCGCCTGCTGTTACCGGTGGGAGCCACCGGAAGCGACGCATGGCCGCCGCAGCTGCCCTGGCTCTCATTCTCATCGGGCTCGGCGGGTTTGCATATTTGCGGGGGTATCATCTCGAGCTCCTTCAGCCCGGGGTGTACGGCGCCGTGGAGGTCACCGTACGTGTGGATAAGGGTAGAAAGGAGCCCCGGGAGCTCTATCTATCCGGGACTCTGTATCGGCCCGAAGGTGAATCCTACCTACCCGTGGAAGGGGGAGAGCTATCCTTTCGCTCTTTGCCGGAGACAGATTCGCAAGGATCGGTGGCGACCTTTCGATCCTCTCGGCGGCAGCTTCCCGCCGGGGAGTACCGTCTCGAGCTGGAAGCGGAGAACAAAGTACTCTTTAAGGAGTTCACGGTTGTTTCTTTCTCCGATCGCTCTCGGTCGCCGGTAGTGGTGCCGGGGCGCCCGGAGAACGCCACGCAGCTCCTCGCTGAGTTCGAAGAGAGCCGCCCGCTACCTCTCGAGCTCTCCTTTGTCGCTCGGGACGCCGTGACCAACGAACGAGTCCGGGACGCCACACTCCTGGTCAACGTTGGAGGGCGCTGGAGGAGGTGGACTCCCTTTCTGGGAAGGATGATGCAGAGCGGGGAGGAGTACAGTTTTCGCCTAACTCATCCGGACTATGAGCAAGAGGAGCTCTCGTTGCAGGTTGCCCCAGATCAGACCTCACTCCATCTCGAAGTCACCCTGGATCCAGAGGAGTAGCTATGTCCAGTACCATTCGTAGGTTGATTTACATTCTTATGGGGATGTTCGCCGGTCTTGCGGCGTGGCCCGCCATGGAGTTGATGATACAGCTCCAGGGAGCGTTTCCGAGCTATCTCCTCTTCAGTGTCGCCTCCGGGGCACTCTTCGGGTTGCTCTTTGGCGCCTTTTTCGGTGGGGTGGACGGGATGATCGCCGCCAACCGACGACGGCTCCTCCTCGGCGTCGGCTTGGGCGCGCTCATCGGTGGTGTCGGCGGCGGCCTCGGATTCGTCCTGGGGCAGGGAGTGCTCTTCTTTCTCGGAGAGAGCTTCTTTCGGAGCGGAACGGACTTTGCCTATTTTGGACGGCCCCTTGCGCGGGCTCTCGGCTGGGCAGTTCTCGGCGGCTTCGTGGGCCTCGGCGAAGGTGTGCGAGCCCGGTCGGGCCTCAAGGCGGGCATGGGTATTACCGGCGGTATCGTCGGAGGACTTCTCGGCGGTGCGGCGCTGGAGTACGCGGGGTTCCTTCTTCCTGACTACCTCAGCCGACCGGTGGGCCTAATACTTCTGGGGCTGCTGATCGCCCTCTTCTACGTTCTCGTAGAAGGGGCCCTCGCCTACGGTCGACTGCGACTGCTAAACGGTCTCTACAAGGGCAAGGAGTTCATCCTCAATGAGCGCCGCATCAAGATCGGCTCTGCTGCGGGCTCCGACATCTATCTGCCAGATTACAACCGGGTCGGCAGCTCCCACGCGACTATTCGAGAAGAGAAGGGCGAGCTCATTCTGATTCCCGGGGATGGAGAAAAGCTGAAGATCAACGATGTTGAAGTGCCCTCGGAAGGATCGAAACCGTTGAAGTTCGAGGATGTAGTCCAGGTGGGCTCGGCGAAGCTGCTCTTCCAGCCGCTCAGATAGGGGAATATGGTATGAATACGCGAAACAAAGAACGCCCGGCGACGACACCCCGAAGGGTATTGCCGTGGCTGCTTCTGATGCTCCTGTTTTTTTTTCAGGGACAGAGCGCCTGGAGCCAGTCGGTCCGCCTCGCGCAGATAGACGCCTCCCGGCTCTTGACGAGGCAGGCCGTGGACCTCTATGTCGCGGTCACTGATGAGGAGGGCAACTCTATCGAGGGGCTCACGTCCGAGGAGTTCGAGATCCTCGAATCCACGGACGGGGAGGAGTTCACCCCCGCGCCTATTACCGATTTTAGCGCCAACCCTCATGCGACGGGAGGCGTTACCTTCTTGCTGCTCGTCGATAACTCCGGCAGCATGTATGACACCATCGAGGGAGAGCCCACCGACGACCCGTCGGAGCAGCGCATTACCGCGGCCCGAGGGGCGATCCGGGAGTTTCTGGACTCCATCGACAATCCCCT
>CAYZHV010000025.1:0-25738 GCA_964478055.1 uncultured Spirochaetaceae bacterium
GTCTCCGAAGCTCCGGGGTCAACAAAAACTGAGGGGGCGGAGCAAGAGCTAATGGAGCTCTCCCGTAATCAGTCGCGAGAACTTGTCCTACAGGCACTCAACAAGGCGGGAGGAGTTCGGCAGGAAGCGGCGAAACTCCTCAATGTGAATAGGAAGACCTTGTACAACTGGATGAGAAAACTCGATCTGTTGTGAGCACCACCGACGACCGCCGCCCCCTGGTTTCCATGCAGAACATTCACGTCCGATATGAGGATGTGACCGCCCTCAGTGGCGTCGACTTCGATCTCTACCCGGGGGAGATTCACGCGGTAATCGGGGAGCACCGGGCGGGCAAATCTACCCTGGTCAAGCTCCTTAGTGGCTCAGCTCGTAAGGATCGAGGCACAATTCTCTACAAAGGTCGCCGAATCGACTACTTCACGCCGGAATCTGCGTTGCGCTCTGGCATAGGAACGGTCTATCAGGAAACGACGCTAATTCCGGCGGTCAGCGCCATCGAGAACATCTACACCGGACAAATGCCGAAAAACCGCTTCGGCATAGTGAACCATCAGAAGATGCACAGGAGTGCCGAAGCCGCCTTTGGTAGGCTCGACTTTGAGATCGATCTCGACGTGCCTATACACCGGTTGAGCCCCGCCCAGCAGCACATGGTGGAGTTTGTACGCGCCATAATGCTCGAGCCGGAAGTCATCATTCTGGATGAACTCGCGAACAAACTCACACCGGCGGAAATGAAACTCGTATATCGAACCCTCTTTGAAACACGAGCCGCGGGTACCGGAATTATCTACATATCCCACGACCTGGACGAAGTGCTCAAGCTGGCCGATCGGGTAACCATCTTGCGAAACGGCTATAGACGGGGCACGGAGCCCACAAGCCAACTTGACAAATACCGCCTCTTTCAGCTCACCTACTCCTACTCCCTCGACCGGGAACGGCTGGAACACTCCCGGATGAAGTTCTTCCTGCTCAAGCGCTATCTCGAAAACATCATCAACTTCCTTCCAGTGGCCACGGTGATACTCGACCCGGACGATCGCGTTCGACTCACCAACGTGATGATCTCGGACATTCTCGGAATGAATCCCGACACGATTCTCGATTCCTCAGTTGAAGAGCTGCTAGAACCCTTTCCGCCCGAAACGGCGGCGCAAATTCGAAGCGCCATGGGAGACAAGCGTCAGATCAGCCTTCAGGAGATCGAAATCGCTGCAGAGCATCCGGTAAACGTCAAAGTCGTGCCTCTGAACGACGAGGATGGGGCGTTCCTTGGCTCGGCGCTCATGGTGGAAGATGTCTCACTCAACCGGTATATGCAGAACTACCTCGTCCAGAGCGAGAAGATGGCTTCCGTTGCCGAGGTTGCCGTGGGCGTAGCACACGAGATAAACAATCCCCTCTTTATCATTAAGAACTATCTCCAGGTGATCAAGGAAAGCTCCGCCGAACCGACTCTCCGGGAAAAGATCGACAAGATCGAAAGCGAGGCCGGGCGAATCATGGACATCGTCGCAAGTCTTCTCTCCTTCTCCCGAATGCCTCAGAAGTCCGCTCCCACGGTCAACCTACGCAACGTGGTAGAGGAGGTACTCACGCTCCTCCACCACCGGGTAGACGAAAAGGGAGTACTCCTCGTTCGAAAGCTGAACGTAGAGGAAGCGGTCGTCCAGGGAGACGAAAACAAGCTAAAACAGGTGTTTATGAATTTGCTCCTCAACAGCCTGGACGCGGTCCTGCAGCAAGGCTCTATCGTAGTCTCCCTGGGCCAAAGCAAGAACCGGGAGTGCTACGAGCTCCGCATCAGAGACGACGGATACGGCATCCCGGAAGACGTTGCAGAGTCCATCTTCAATCCATTTTTCTCCACCAAGGTCACAAAGAAGAACACCGGCCTCGGGCTTTCTATCTGCCGCAGCATCCTCGACGATCACGGCGGAAGCATCGACTTCACCAGCACCCCTGGGGAGTTTACGGAGTTCGTGGTTAGCCTTCCCGTGGCATGACCGGTAACCTGGTCCGCGCTTCCAACCCCGCCGAGCCTTGCCGGCGCGGCCGTTCTTCGAGAATTATTACTTGACAACTCAGTTATGAGCCCTACAAACTATAACCGTGCTCGAGCACAATGCTGGGCAAGGAGGTTTGTATGGCTACAGCCAACACGATTAAGTTCTATCGGACGCCCTTGGACAAGGAGCAGCTCAAAGAGCTCACACAGCGCAGCGATCTGCGTGGCCTCGCCCACGCGGGGGGTATGTTGCTGATCTATCTGAGCACCACGAGCATTACGCTCTTCTTTTTTCTCAACCAGATGTGGATACCGATGGTGATCGCCGCCTACGTTCACTCGATGTTTCACGGCTTTATCGGTATGGGCGCATCGGTCCACGAGCTCTCCCATGGCACGGCCTTTAAGACCAAGTGGCTCAACAACTTCTTTTACAAGCTCTTTGCCTTCCTGAGCTGGAACAGCTACTTCCACTTCAAGGAGAGTCACCGGCGGCACCACATGAACACTGGCTTTATGGAGCTGGACAAGGAGATCCCGCCGGAGCCGATCGGCTTTACCAAGCCCCAGGTTATCGGCTGGTTTCTCTTCGACTGGGCTCACTTCAAAAACATTATGTGGACCAATTTGAACCACGCCTTTGGAAACACGGATGTGGACTTTTTCTTCTGGTGTCCCTTGCTGCGCAAGGACGACATTAAGACCAAGAAGCTCATCGGCTGGGCTCGCTTCATGTTCGCAGGCCATCTTCTGCTGATGGCGCTCTTTATCTACTTTGAGCTCTGGATTCTCATTTACACGGTGAACTTCGGCTACTTCTTTGCGACCTGGCTTGTTCATGGATGTGAGATTCAGCAGCACGCCGGTCTCGGCCGAAATATCCCGGACTGGAGAGTGGTCGCCTACACTGCGGACTTTGGTCCGATCATGTCTTTTCTCTACTGGAATATGAACTACCACGTGGAGCACCACATGTACGCTAGTGTTCCCTTCTACAACCTGCCGAAGCTGCACAAGGCGATGGAGTGGGACATGCCGCTACCGATTCGTGGTTACTGGCGCGGGCTCTTTCATGTTCTTAGACAGAAGAAGTCGCAGAAGACGGATCCTGAGTATCGGTTTATGCCGGAGTTTCCAGAAACCGCGAATCCGCCTAAACTGGCGATGTGAGAGAACAGAAGGAGAGAAAGCGGCGGCCGACGATTGCCAATATCGCTGAGATCGCCGGGGTCTCACGAGGCACCGTCGACCGCGCGCTCAACAATCGACCCGGAGTAAACCAGGAGGTCGCCGAAATGGTCCGCAGGATAGCCGGCGATCTCGGATACGCTCCTAACCGTGCGGCAAAAGCGCTCCGCTTTAACCACGACCCGAAGCGAATCGGCGTGATCCTGCCTGTTGCCAGCAGCGAGTTCTTCGGCGACATCGTGGACGGGATTCACCAGGCGGAAGAAGAGCTCCACGACATGGGAATCGAGACGGAGATCTCGATTATCGACTGCACCGACGACAGTGTTGTCGCTCACACCTTGGAACGGCTCGCGGGAGATGGAGTCGCCGGGGTTATCGCCACTGGCCCGGATACGCCCCGTGTTCGGCAGGCGATCGATGCCCTCTCGGATCGTGGCATTCCGGTGGTTACCATCAACTCAGACATACGCGACTGCAAGCGCCTCTGTTTTGTGGGACAGGATCTCCGCAAGAGTGGTCTTGTCGCGGCGGAACTGATGGCAAAGCTTGTTCCCGGGCCCGGTAGAATCGTCGCGGTAACGGGGAACCTCCAATTTCAGGCACATAAAGACCGGATCGTCGGTTTCCGGGAGGGCATCGAGCGATGGGGTGAGAAGCTGGAAGTCGACGTTCGAGAAGGATTCGACTCCTACGGGGGGACTTCCGAGTGTATCGACAACGCCTACCTAAAGGCCGCGGAAGAGGAATCTGAAATAGTCGGCGTCTATATGGCAACCGGCAGCGTCGACGCCTGTGTCGATACGTTGCGCCGTAAGGCGCCGCCTCGACGTCCTCGACTAATCACCAACGACGTTATTCCGGTTGTGCGAAAGAGCCTTCTATCCGGAGAGATCGACTTCACGATCTTCCAAGATCCCCTCCATCAGGGGTATGCCCCGGTTAAGATCATTTACGACTACCTGTTGACCAAGGAGCCCCCGCGGAACCGTTGGGACCAGTCTCCCATTCGAATCATGGGAGCAACCGAAATCGAATAGGAGTGTTGCATGCGACTCGAGCTATACTATCCCCTCTGGGGAAATGAGATGTCTCCCCTGAAGGAGTACTGTGAGAAACTTGTAGATGCGGGATATCACGGCGTCGAGGCGTTCGTACCGGACGAAGGGTTAGACGGAGAGGAGTTTCGAGCCACTCTAGAACGACATGGCCTCAAGTTTATCGCCCAGCACGCTCTCACCCTGGAATCCGACTTTGCGAAGCATAGAGAAACAGTTGATCGGCGCCTACGCAGGCTCGCGGCGCTGCAACCTGAGTTCTTGAGCTCTCAGACCGGCAGGGACTACTTCTCCTTTGACGAGAATCGAGAGCTCCTTCTCCTTGCTGAGGAGATTAGCAAAGATACCGGTGTCCCCATCATTCACGAAACCCATCGAGGGCGCTTTAGCTTTGCCGCCCACGCCCTGCGGCCCTACCTCGAGGAGTTGCCGGAGCTCAAGCTCACCCTCGACATAAGCCACTGGTGCGTTGTCTCCGAGTCTCTTCTCGAAGATCAGGAAGGGGCAGTAGAGATGGCTCTAAACCGAGCGGAGCACGTTCACGCACGGGTTGGGGGTCCGCAAACGCCGCAGATTATCGACCCCCGATCACGGGTTTGGGAGACTGAGGTGAGCCGTCACCTCATGTGGTGGCGGCGAATCGCCGAGCGTTACGTAAGAGAGGGGCGAGACCGAATGACCGTTACGGTAGAGTTCGGCCCCGTCCCCTACACCACCGTTCACCCTCAGCACGGCAAACCGCTTGTGGAACAGTGGGAGGCTAACCTCGCCATTAGAGAGCTCCTGACCACCCACCTTTCGGATCTCTTGGAAGAGTAACCGGCACCGGGCCGCCCGGGGCCCGAGATGCGCCGAAGCACGGGCATCCCGGACCGTCGTAATCCCGGCGTCGACTCGCTATTTGTCTCCGTTAAACTCGTGTATCGCGTCGATCAGGGCGACGACGTTTTCTATCGGTGTTCGGGCCTGAACATTGTGAATCGAGTTGAAGACGTAGCCGCCGTTCTTAGAGAAGACTTCCGCGCGCTCGAGTACCTCCCTGCGCACCTCTTCCGGCGTGCCGAAGGGTAAGGTGTGCTGGGACTCCGCAGAGGCTCCCCAGAAGACCATCTGATCTCCATAGGTCTCTTTGAGGCGCTTCGGATCCATGCCCTTTGCAGACACCTGAATCGGGTTGCAAATGTCGAATCCGGAGTCGATAAAGTGAGCGATGAGATCAAAGACTGCGCCGTCGGTGTGCTTCACGGTGCGCCAGTCGGTGTTGGCATGAATCCAATCATTCACCTTTTTGTAGTAAGGATGATAGAGAGAATCGTAGGTTTCCCCGGAGCAGAAGGTTGAATCCTGGGTTCCGAGGTCCGTACCGCAAATAAAGAGAGACTGCACGGTGTCCCCGAGGATATCCTTCACTCGTTTGAGGTTCTCGATGGCGATGTCTGTCTGCTTGTCGAAGATCTCGTGCAGGTAGTCCTGGCGAATGGCCGTTGAGACGTACCACTCCTCCACATCCCGAATCCCCCGGGGATCCTTGAGATTCATCGCCGGTACGAGGGCAATATCGCCGAGCCCCGTGCCTCCGACGTTGGCAATCACACCTCGACCACTCTTTGAAACCGCCTCGACGGATCGACGGAAGTGCTCTAGGTCCGCGTCACTAAGCGGATTGAACTCCTGAAGGTTATCCTCGACGTTCAGGTTGTCCTCGTCAAAGTGCTCCTGACGAATTACCGCGTCGAAAAAGTACCCACCATCCGGGAGCCGCCCACTGGGGGATACAGAGGTGTCACCCTCGGGATAGAGGTAGTAATCGTTTTTCTCGTCCTTCCTAGTGACAAACTTGCCGGGCACGAGGAGCAGCTGTCCCCAGGGGGCGCGCCACTCTTTCCAGTCCGAGAGAGCAAAGCCGAACATGGTGTTCCGCGGATAGACTCCGTCCACGTCCACACCGATCGCCTCTTTGAGATCCTCTTCGATCATGCCGAGCATCTGATAGGGTTCGACGATCTTGACTGGTCGCTTTTCCAACCCGTAGTGGTTTCGAAGTTTCTCGACTACAGTGCAGTGCATTCCGGTGACCGGAGTCGATCCGAAGTCGATGGGAACCTTTCCCTCTTTGTGGTCTAGGGCATTCTGAAGCAGTTCTCTTCCATTCATCGCAGGATTCCTCTTTAATTATCAGTCTGTGTGAGAGTAGATGCAGAAACTGTACCATCTAACCCGCCGAAAGGAAATCTTTGCTCCTGCCGGAGTTACGTCCGTGACCCGTTACTGAGGCAGGCCCGCGAAGCGCGCTGATGTGAACCTACTGCCCCATGGGTCGTGGCACTGGGAAATCTATTACTCGCGGGCAGCCGCCCTTAAACGCTCTGTCGCTTTCGTCTAAAGGCCGCCGGCGTGGTGCCAGTCATCTCTCTAAATACCCGGGTCATGTGGCTCTGATCGCTGAAGCCGCAGAGCTCTGCGATATCGCTGAGGCCGAGAGAGGTGGATCCGAGAAGCTCTCGGACACGGTTCACCCGAACCCGCTGCACGAAACGAGAAAAGGGCTCGCCCATCTCGGAGGAGAAAATCTGACTCAGGTAGGTGGGAGAGAGCCCGGCTGCCTCGGAGGCAGCGGAGAGGGTAACCGCGCCTCGGTAGGACCGCTGTACGTACTCGATCACCCGACGAAGAGCGGCTATATGCACCGCCTCCCCGGGGACCGTGAGGACGGAGCTCGCGAAGCGGCGCACGATCCGCGCCATCCAGTGCGCAATTTCGTTTATGTCTTTGAGCTCATCAAGCTCATCGAGAAACTGGTAGTTCAGGCCAAAGACGCGGTCCGCATCGGCTCCCTTGGTTATCGAAATGCGAGAGAGCAGCACCACGATCTCCCGGGCGCGGTTGCGAATACGCTCGAGGTCCGCTCCGAGAGTGAAAAAGACGTGACCCAGGAGCTCGTTTAGCGCGCCCTGCGCCTTCTCCACCTCCCCGTTGGCTATCGCCTCAAGAAGCCGTTGCTCCTTGTCCATTGGATAGGTCGGCCGCTCCGGGTCGAGACCGACGTCGCTTCGGTAACGCTTGAGCTCCTGTATGTACTCGTTAATCCGGGACTCTCGCAGCAGGCGCTCCGAATCGCTCCTACTCTGCTCGCTACTACCTCCTCCCAGGGAGAGGGCAGCCCTGTAGAGCTGTTCGGTAAGTGACTGCACTCGGGAGGAAGAGACCACCGGGATCTTCTCGAACATGGAACGGAGGCTCGCCTCCTCCGCCCTGGCAACCTCCGGTGAGACCTCCCGGAGGGGACGGAGGATCTCGTCGGCAAAAAAAGAATCCTCCTCTATGGTTCGAACCGGTCCTCCCACGAGGGCTCCTAGGGTACCGCCATCGTCGTCGGTAAGTGGTACCACCCAGTGCAAGAGGGCGCTGGGGCAAAGAAAGACCTGCCGACCTCCGAACCGCTTTGCCTGCTCCGCCCAGGCGAGATGCTCCCGACCGAGGCGATCTGAGTCGGGCAGAGAGCCGTGGGCGAGGCGGCAGACCCAGCACGGGTACGCCCGGGTCTTGGAGGGATAGTGAACCACGCCGTGGCGGTCGAGGAGCGCGCACTCTACACCTGTGGCCTCGGCATACTGGTGAGCGACTAGGGCCGCCTCGGAGATCAGTTCCTGCTCTTTTGGGCTGAGTCCACCAACATTCATCGTAAGTTCATACCAAGCGTTGAAAGATCATTATAGACGGATCGGAGAAAGGCGTACAGCATACCGTTGTAATGCGCTACAAACTAATCGCATGCAGAGTTTTCAGCCGGGAGATCTCGCTCCTTATCGCCAAGAGTCCCGCCGTCATTGATGTGGTCTGGCTCAAGCAGGGATTGCACAACTATCCCTCCCTCTTACGGGAGGAGATCCAGCGGGAGATTGATCGAACCGAGGCGCCCCCGGATGGACCGGACTCCGTCGCTCGACCTCCTGAAGAATACTCGGCGATTATCCTCGGCTTTGGCCTCTGCTCCCGGGCAGTGGCGGGGCTGCGGACCAAGCGCTTACCCCTGGTGCTGCCGCGAGCACACGATTGCATCGCTATCCTCCTCGGTTCACATCAACGATATCAGGAAGAGTTCTCCGAGTCCCCAGGGACCTACTGGTTCAGTCCGGGATGGATAGAACAGTCAGCCTTTCCTTGTGGTTCCCAGTGTGGCCTCATGAGAGAGCGCTTTGCCGAGCTCTACGGAGAGGATAACGCGGAGTATCTGGTCCAACTCGAACGAGACTCCCTGGCCTCCTACAGTCGCGCCGCCCTCATTACCTGGGATGACCTCGATATGGAGGCGTATCACCGGAGAACGAACGAAATCGCCGAAGACCTCGGTTGGAGAAGCGAGACGATCCGGGGAGACTCTGGTCTGCTTGATCGCATCTTGAATGGTCAGTGGCAGGACGAGGAAGTGATCGTATGTCCTCCAGGCAAGAGCTTTGAGACGGGGGACGACGAGGAGGTGGTGCGACTCGTCGAGGATGAAGAGAGCATCCCTGAAGGTGAGTCCGACTATGCTTGAGCTGGTTCAGAAGGATCGCACAATCACCCTGGAGCCATCCTCGGGGACAACGCTTCTAGAAGCCCTCGCCGGGGAGCCAACCGTTTCCCTTTCGGCCCCCTGCGGCGGCCGGGGACGCTGCGGCAAGTGCCTCGTCCGGGTGTTGGAGCCGAAGCCAGGACCGGAGCCTTCCGCCGCGGACCGCCGTTTTATCTCTCCCGAGAGGTTGGAACTCGGGTATCGCCTCGCCTGTACATGCAGCGCTGAGCTTGTCTCTAAGGTAGAAGCGCCGAGAGAGTATCGCGACGCCACCGTGAAGGGAGAGATCCCGAGCTTCGCCACGCCTGCCCACCCCTTGGAGAGCGCCGTGGACGCGGGCCGCTTCGCCGCGGCCGTGGACATCGGCACCACTACCGTTGCGGTTTTCTTGATCGAGAGCGAGACCGGAGAGCCTATCGACGTGCTCGCCCAGATGAACCGGCAATCCGTTTACGGTGCGGACGTCCTCAGTCGAATCGCGCATTCCGACGCGGGAGGGCTGCCCTCCCTTTCCCGGGCTATTCGAGCCCAAATCCAGGAAATGCTCTGGGAACTCACCGAACGTAACGGTGGTGCCCTGACGGATGTCGGACTCGTAACTGTTGCCGGAAACACCACCATGCTCCATCTGTTTGCCGGCGAGGACCCTTCAGGTATTGGCAGGGCACCCTTTACCCCGTTGTTTATCGAAACCCGGGAGTATCAGCCGAACCGACTCACTCTCCCCCTCGCCGAAGGGGGCGCAGTCACCCTTCTCCCCTCGGTCTCCGCATACATCGGGGCGGACATCGTCAGCGCCGCGGTTGCGGTAGACATGGATCACGACGAGCGGACCACCCTCCTCGTGGACATTGGGACAAACGGTGAGCTAGCCCTTACGCACCAGGAGCGGGTCTACGCCTGCTCCACCGCGGCGGGACCAGCCTTCGAGGGTGCCTCGATTAGCTCTGGAGTCGGCGGCATCGCCGGGGCGATACGCAACTGGCACCGAAGGGAACACGCCTTCCAGTTCGACACCATCGGTAACGGGGAGCCTGTGGGCATCTGCGGCTCTGGGCTCCTTGACTTGCTCGCAACGCTCTTGCGTGACGGCGTGGTAGAGGAGACCGGCCGTATGCTCGACCCTGCGGAACTACGAGACGTGGCCTCTGGCGAGGTAGCGACGGCGTACGGGACCCGGCTCATCCAAGACGACAGCGGCGAACCGGCATTCAAGATGGCCGGTCCCTATCTCTTTACCCAGAAGGATGTGCGGGAAATTCAGCTTGCCAAGGCGGCGATAGCGGCCGGAATCGATACCCTGCTCCATCAGGCAGGCATTGGGCCGGATCAGTTGGAACGCGTTGTACTCACTGGTGGTTTCGGGCACCATCTCGAAATTCAAAGCGCCGTCATGGTCGGCCTCTTGCCGGCTATTCCGACGGAGCGGTTCCAGACCGTCTCGAACGCCGCAGGGGTCGGGGCAATCCAAGTGCTTCGAGACTCCGGGACCCTCGCTCGTATGCAGCGGTTTCAGAGCAGCGTGGAGTACCTGGAGCTCTCAGGACATGCGCTATTTCAGGATCGCTACATCGAACAGATGACCTTTCCCGACCAGCAAGAACTAAAGACGCAACTCGTCAATCGAGAATCAATAGAGTCAGGAACAACAGGAGGAGAAGCATGAGTCTTCAGGCGATTTCAGAGTCCCTGCAAAAGGGCAAGGCTAAGGATGTCAAGCAGCTTGTACAGGAGCAGCTCGACAACGGAACCAAGGCGAAGGAGATCCTCGAAGAGGGCCTCATGGCTGGTATGAATATCGTTGGACAGCGATTCAAGAAGAATGAGATCTACGTTCCCGAGGTCCTGATTGCCGCTCGTGCGATGACTGCGGGGATCGAGATTCTGAAGCCCTTCCTCGTGGACGAAGCGGTTGAGTCCAAGGGCACGGTTGTAATCGGAACAGTCAAGGGAGACCTTCACGATATCGGCAAAAACCTCGTCAAGATGATGATGGAGGGAAAAGGGTTCAACGTCGTCGATCTCGGAACCGACGTCTCCGCACAGCAATTTGTCTCGGCGGCGCAGGAGAACAAGGCGAACATAATTTGCTGCTCCGCCCTCCTTACCACCACGATGAACGAGATGAAAAACGTTGTCGCCGAGGCGGAGAGTGCCGGTCTCCGGGAGAGCGTCAAGATCATGGTTGGCGGCGCCCCGATTACTCAGGAGTTCTGCGAGTCCATCGGCGCCGACGCATACACCGGAGACGCTGCAAGTGCTGCGGAGATGGCCTTGGAGCTGGTGGGCGCCTAAGGGCGACCAAGAGGCAGGAACATGAGTAACTCGGCCCGGCCGCTCTGGATACTGGGCGGCTTCCTCGGTACAGGAAAAACAACCCTGCTCAATCACCTGCTAGAGGAGTTTGCTCCGGAGCCGGTGGGAGTCTTGGTAAACGACTTCGGGACTGTTGGTGTCGACGTTCACCGCATCTCCACCGACCGAGAGGGGCCGCTCGTTGAGCTCAACGGCGGCCAGATCTTCTGCTCCTGCATTTCCGGATCCTTTGTCGACAGCCTGCTGGAGCTCTCCGCTGCGCCGGTGTCGGGTATCCTCGTGGAAGCCTCAGGTATGGCAAAGCCGAGAGCCCTGGCGCCCATTATTGAGGAGGCCCGAAAACGAAGTGAGGACCGCTTCTACTACGCAGGCATGGTGTCGGTCATCGACGCCCCCCGCTTCGAGAAGTTGCGAGCTGCTGTCAACGCGGTGGAAGAGCAAGTAGTCTACGCCGATCTGGTTATCATCAATAAGTGCGACGGCCTAGAGGAAGAACGGATAGCCACCGTCGCCCAGGCGGTGCGGTATCTGAACCCGAGTTGCCGGATCCTCCGTACCAGCTTTGGGAGGGTCCGCCGGGAGGAGCTTCCGGAGTCTCCCGTAGCCCCATTGGAGCGGCGTGGGCCGGGAGGCGAGGAGTACAGGGGATGGGAGGACAAAAAGCCCGTGGCAGTCACCTGGAACCCTCCGGAAAAACTATCCCGCCGGGAGCTGGAAGAAGCAGTTCGGGAGAAGGCAACTACGGCGCTGCGTATTAAGGGGTACCTAGAGAGCGAGGAAGGCCCGGTCTATATCTCCGCCGTAGGAGAGAGCGTTGAGATCGACGCCGTCTCCGCCATACCGGGCGCTCCGGGGCTGACCGAGTTCTACCCGAGCAATGGAGCCGAGGTGAGAGTGCAGACGGACAGCCTCGACCTCCGTGCCGAGAGCTGCGAGCCCTAAGGAAGAACTGAGAGAACGAAGGAACTCCGTCTCCCGGGTCGGGAGGCGGAGTCGACCACCATAACCCTTACTCAAGAAACCATAAGGAATCACTGGAGGTATAGTCATGACGGGAAAGGAACGTATATTCGCCGCATTCAAACATCAGAGTACGGATAACGTGCCGTGGGTGCCCTTTGCAGGCGTACACGCAGGCAAACTCATCGGCGAGACCGCGAAAATGGTCTACACCGATGAGCCGACGCTCATCCGCTCGCTGGAGGAGGTACACAAGCTCTATCGACCGGATGGCCTTCCGATCATGTTCGACCTGCAAATCGAGGCGGAGTTCCTCGGTTGTGACCTCCTCTGGTCCGAGGACGCCCCGCCCACGGTAACCACCCACCCTCTCGAAGGAACCGACGAGATTCCTGGGACGCTTCCGACCGGAGAGGAAGGACGCTTGAAGATGGCCCTTGCCGCAACACGGCACATGAGGAGCACGGTCGGAGAGGAAACGGCTCTCTATGGGCTCTTCTGCGGCCCCTTTACCCTCGCATCCCACCTGCGAGGAACGAACATCTTCATGGATATGTTCGACGACCCGGAGTACGTGGCCCGGCTCCTCGACTACACCACGAAGATCGGCGAGACGATGGCAAAGCTCTACGTAGATGCCGGCGCCCACGTAGTCGCCTCGGTGGACCCCCTGGTATCGCAGATATCTCCGGACCATTTCCAGGAGTTTCTCTCTGAGCCGTACACTCGCCTCTTCGACACAATTCGAGGACTAGACGCCTTTTCATCCTTCTTTGTATGCGGGGACGCAACACGCAATATCGAGGTAATGTGCAAGAGCGGGCCTGACGGCATTTCCATCGACGAGAACATCAACATGACCACCGCCAAGGAGATCACCGACAAGCACAACGTGACCATAGCCGGCAACATCCCCCTTGCAAGCGTTATGCTCTTTGGTAATCAGCAGGACAACATGAAGGTTGTCATTGACCTCCTCGACTCGGTGGATCATCACAATTTGATCGTCTCACCGGGTTGTGACATGCCTTACGCTACGCCTATCGAGAACACCGTCGCATGTGAGCAGGCGGTCCACGAGACCGAACAGTCTCGAAAGCTGGTGGAGAACTACAGCCGAGAGCTCCCGGATATCGAGATCGACATACCTGACTACACAACCTTGGAGCGGCCTCTTATCGAGGTCTTTACCATTGACTCGGACACCTGCGCCGCCTGTACCTACATGTTCCGCTCCGCAATGGAAGCGAAACAGGAGTTCGGAGAGGGCATAGACGTTGTTGAGTACAAGGCCACAAGCCTGGAGAACATCGTCCGTGCGCAGAAGATGGGTGTTAAGCAGCTGCCGAGCATTTACATAAACGGCGAGCTCGCCTACGAGTCGATCATTCCGAGTAGAGAGGCTCTAAACGAGCGGATCCGAAAGGCTCGATCCTAGGGGGTAGCCGGAGGACCAAATGGCCGAGTTCACACCCATGATCCATTTTGTGAGTGGCTTTCTCGGTAGCGGTAAAACAACAGCCATCGTGGGGCTCTGCAAAGCTCTGGAGAGAGAGGGGCTTCGGACCGCCATCGTTACCAACGATCAGGGACGGTATCAAGTCGATCAAGCCTTTGTCGCCACCGGCGGGATTCCGTCGGTGGCGGTCTCCAACGGCTGCCTCTGTTGCCGGTATGATGACTTCGAGGAGAAAGTGCTCTCCCTGGCTGAAAACGAACGACCGGAGGTGATCTTTGCTGAGTCCGTCGGCTCCTGCGCGGATATCGTCGCCACGGTGGTTATGCCCTTCGCCTCCTTTCGTGGAGAGCATCAGCCTCCGGGAACTCTCTCTACCTTTGTAGATGCCCGAATGCTCGAAGGGCGATTGAGCGATCGCAGACTCCCCTTCAGCGACGGAGTGCTATACATCTTCGACAAGCAGATCGAGGAGGCGGAGATTCTTGTCCTGAATAAGAGAGACCTCCTCTCCGAGGTTCGAGCCAAGCGGCTCCTCGCCTCCGCGGAAGAGCGATTCCCGGGCAAGCGGACTATCCTCCACTCCGCTTTGGAAGAAGCTGATTTGCGCCGCTGGTATGAGATAGCGGCATCCCAGGTGGCACACCGCACTACCGGACCGGAAAGCCTTACGGAGATGGACTACGAGCTCTACGCCGAGGGGGAGCGTAATCTCGCCTGGTTAGATCTCTCAGGAACTCTCGCCGACCTGTCGGGTGAGCCTGTTTCCGGGGCGTCGGAGGTCCTCGGAGCTCTCCTGAGAGGGCTTTCCGGACGGCTCTCGACAGGGTCGCTGCCGGTAGGCCACCTGAAGGTGATAGTGAGCGATTCCCGAGGACGGGGCTGCAAGATAAGCCTAACCGGGGCGGACTCGGTGTTACCTGAGGAGGTCGACAAGGCGTTGTCCCGGCAGCTTCCGGAGGAACTCGCCTACCCTCTGGAACTGCTTCTCAACGCGCGAGTCATGTGTGACGCGAAAACCCTCCGGCAGGAGTTCAAAGAGGCTGCCAACGCTACGGAGAAGGCGTTTGGCGTCACCCTAACGATCGACCGAGAAGACGCCTTTCTCCCCGGCTATCCAAGGCCGATTCACCGGCTCGCGTAAGAGAGCTATCCGTAGAACACCGCAGCGTGAAGCTCTTCACTTGGGATATTTCTCTCGATTATCAGCAATAAACTGCGCTATATTTGAAGCAAGAGAGACGTTTCCCCCTACCTAGGCAATAACTATGGAGGAAACGATTTGAGCGAAATGATGGAACTCTCACGAGAAACCCTCGATTCTATCGGGGACTACGTTAAAGCCAATCTTGCCGCCTGGTTCCGGGAAGTCGTGCCGCCGGCGGCAGTCCACACCGATCCGGTGATGCTCGAGCGTGTCGTGAAGGTCGAGGAGTCTATTGAACGGCAACAGGCTCTTATGCGCCAGGGCTTCGATAACATGGACAAACGGTTCGAGCAAATCGACAAACGGTTCGAGCAAATCGACAAACGGTTCGAGCAAATCGACAAACGACTCGACCAGGTCGACAAGCGTTTCGACCAGGTGGACAAGCGTTTCGAGGAGCTTAGGTATGATATGAACGCCCGGTTCGGGGATCTTCAGCAAACGATTCGGCGGGGAGGAACGATCGCGACGATTATGCTATCGGCGCTTTTGCTGCTGGTTGGTTACGGCACACTTCTCGGATAGAAACGCCTCAGATCGATTTTCCAGATCCGGGCTCCCAGTAGCGAAAAGCTCTGCCGGAGGTCCGCACCCCGAGGCTCAGTCCGAAAGAGTAGCTCCTCTCGTCTCGGCAAACTCCCGCATCGCATGGAGGTTTTCCTCCGGTGTCCCGCGAGGAATTTCGCATCCCGCACCTACGGCGAACCTTTGCTGCACCTCTTTTACGGTTTCGGCTAAACGACTCTGAATCGACTCCGGGGTGCCGTTCTTGACCTCCGCCACCGGGTCCAGGTTGGCGCATATGACCGGCCTCTCCCCAAAGCTCTCCCGCGCCTCCCGAAGGGGATTCATCGAGTCTACGTCGATGAGATCGATCTCGAGGGTACCGAGATGAGGATAGAGTGGCTCGATCCGGCCGCAGATGTGGAGCCGTACGAGTGCCCCGGCTTTGTGTATCGCGTCGAAGTATCGTCGCGTCCTTGGCAGAATATACTCCTCGTATATGGAGGGGCCGATGAGACTGGAGGCGGCATCTCCGATACCGATAATGTCCGCCCCCGCCTCTATTTGGGCGAGGGCAAAGGCGATTTCCTGCTCGGTGATGAAGTCTAGTAGCGAAGTGACGAACTCCTCGTCATCGAAAAAGTCCATCATAATCCGGTTGAGGCCGCGAAGATCCGCCGCCTCAGCACAGGGTCCTTCGACCCACCCCTCGACGAGACACTCCCCGCCCGCCCGCTCGGCGAGCATCTGGACCGCCCGGAGGCGGTTACTCATTCGCTTACCCTCGCTCGGCGCGACGATTGCCAGGCCGGCGAGGTTCGACTTGTCCGCTAAAAGGGCGTTCTCTTCAACGTTCGCCGGGGGAGAGTCGTCATAGTAGTGAATCGGAGCGCCGAGGTCCGAGGATTCCACGCAGGGATCGGAAATCGCGGAGACCAGGGAAGCACCGAATCGCTCCGCAAGGGCGACCTGCCCCTCAACGAGCAGGGATGCGTCCGTGGCGTACTCAAGGTAGGACTTACCCACCAAATCCGCGGCGTACATCATCGTAATAGGAAAGAAGGGATAAGCGGCGGTTTCTTCACCTCGAAAGGCGCCTAGGGCCTCTTCTCGCTTTGTCGCTGCCATAAGTCAGGATACCTCAGCTGTTTAGGTTTTGTAGAGGAGCATAGCAGATCCCCTGAAGCCCCGCCAGGTGAAACTTGACAGCTCCGGTGTAACCATCCATACTCATCTTACACACACATATTCCGTTTCAAAGGAAGTGGGGAGAAAGGCCCCCGCGGACGCGCCACTGTGTTCGGCGTGCCTCTGCAATACGTCACTGGAGAGATCTCCGGGAAGGCAGCAGAGCGCCATTAGCCGTAAGCCAGGAAACTTTGGCGGAATCGATGATGTATCTAAGCTTCGCGAGTAGAGCTTGCAGATACGCGTTGTCCGGACCCCAATCCGCCTTACAACGTCTTCTGACAAGCCTCCTCACTGCACAGGAGGTGTCAAAATGAAAAATAGGAAAAGTGGTCGCCGAGGCGTCGTGCTCGTGCACGGTCTCCTAATTTTGGCCGTCGCCTTAGCTTTTGTCAGCTGCGACAGCAACGGAGCGAACCGACGGGCGCCAATCGCCGTCGAAGGGACATGGCTGCTCGAGAGTGACTACGATGGTGATGGTACCGTCGATGGCTCCGAGCGCTGGACAATCAGCGGCAATACCATTACCTACGAGAACGATTTCGGTGCCGGTTTTGCACTCGTCTACAGCGCGACGGTGGTGAGCTATTCCAACAACGGCCTAAACGGGGGCGATGTAAAGATCTCCAGCTCCGCAGCCGACCAGGCATTGGACCCCGGCTTTGCGGTAATCGAGTATACCGAGGTCGATGGATTGGGCACCGGAGAGGTAGGGAAATTCAATGTCTTTCGCTGGGCGGATAGCGTGGACAATACCTCCGAGAAGAACTTCGCGCAAGGGTACAAGAACGTGGGTGACGCCTTCCCGAACAATGTGAATGGCGTCTTTGAGACCGCCGATGCCGCCGAGGCAGGCGCCACCAATGAGAATGGCTACTTCGCTTTCGCTTCCGCCGGAGCAGTCAAACAGTAAGCATGCGGCGATCGAGGTTAAGGACGCAACATAGGGACCCGTCCCGGCTCGGCGGGCTTCTCTTCGCCCTCCTCGGTTCGGCTGTTGTTCTCTTCTCGGGGTGCACGGATGCCGGCGCGGGAGGCGGAGCTTCTTCACCGGTGGCCCATATGGGAGGCGTCGCTCTCCACGCCTCTGCCATCGGAGGCTGGGCGTCGGAGGTGGTCTCGTACGAGCCGGGCTTAGAGGCGACCTCGTACACCGACCCTTCCGAAGCGATCGGTCCCGCATCGGGCGTTGCCACCGAGGTCTTGGTTCTCGGTCGAGGTGGCTCGGTAACCCTTTCCTTCGAGGCGCCGATTGCCGACGCCGAGGGTGCGGAGCTCGCGGTTTTTGAGAACGGCCTCGGCACGGTGGAGGAGCTATTCGCCGAGCTCGCCTATGTGGAAATCTCCTCCAACGGGCGCGACTTCGCGCGGTTTCCGGTACGCACTGCACGGACCGAGCCGGTCAGCGCATACGCTCGAGTAAACCCGGCGGAGTACTCCGGCTTTGCCGGGCTCCATCCCGGGGGCGTGGGCACCGCCTTCGACTTCGGCGAGCTCGCGGAGAACCCACTGGTGACCGGTGGGGAGGTCGATCTCGAGTCGATTCGCTACGTTCGAATCGTCGACCTAGTCGGCGATGGCTCCGAGATTGATAATGAAGGGCACCCCATATACGACCCCTACCCGACCACCGGGAGCGCCGGTTTCGATCTCGATGGCGTGGCCTTTCTACGAGGAGGCCCATGATTTCTCCGCTCCTGTGCCGCCGACGAGAGGTCTGCTCCGTCCTTCTCTTCTACCTCTGCCTCGCGACTCCCCTTGTCCTTTTCCCTGCTGTCGGTATCGCCCAGGAGGGTGAAAAGGCCCCTGAGACGATCATCATCACCGCGGAGGCTCCCGAGGAGAGTCCGAGTCCTAGCATGCGGGTGATCGAGGTGAAAGAGGCGGTGGAAGCGGGGCACACCACCGTCGCCGACGCAGTCAGCGCGATTCCGGGAGTAGCGATACAGCGACGGGGTTCAGGGTTCGAGAGCTCTACGGTGCGCATTCGCGGCTCCTCGTCCGAGCAGGTACTCGTACTCCGGGACGGGCAGCCGGTGGGTGGCGGCTCCACCGGCATAAGCGACTTGAGCAGGATCTCGCTACGCGGGGTAGAACGGATTGAGGTTGTCCTCGGTCCGGCGACGGCGATCTACGGCGCCGGTGGAGCAGCGGGGGCGATCAACCTGGTTTCCGGAACCCCGGAACTCGGGGGGCAGCAAGAGAGCCAGTTTGAGGGAAGCTCGAGCTTCGAGTACGGAAGCCTCGGCGAGTACCGCCTCGGCGGAGAACTCCTCGCGCCGATCGGCGCCGGCGAGCTCGACGTCGCTCTCGACGGCGTCTATGCTCAGAACGAGTACAGCTACGGGCGTGCTGGCTCCTCGGTGGCTCGCGAAAACGCCGGGGGGAGGCAAGGGCAGGCTCAGATAGGCTTTACCCGTCCCGGGGAGTCGACAACGCTTAGCCTAGAAGGGTCGCTGGACCACTCGGATCGCGGAGTTCCCGGGACGGTGGAGTTTCCCTCCGACTCCGCCCGTCTCGAAGAGACAGGCGCCGCCGCTACGGTCGCTCTCGCAACGGGGAGCGCAGCGGAAGCCGGGGCACTTCACACTCCCCACTCCACCTCCAATAACAGCCTCTCCTGGGGCACCCTCTCCCGTTTCGCCGGAAGTAAAGAGGAGAGAAGCTTCAACGACCCGGAGTATCCTCTCGGCGCCCTCTCCTCCCAGTCGACGCTCTACCGGTTAGACACCGGGTTGACAGCGCAGGGGCCCCTGGGCCGCAGTCATACGAGCCTTCCGATCAGCTATACCTTCGAGGCGCTACGAGAAAGCGAGCTTGGCGAGCGCGACCGTCATACTCTAGCCTTCGCCCCCGGTTTCGTGGCACCGAGGTTACCTTTGGGCCGCTCATCCGTCGGCTGGAAGATACACGGCCGAATCGAGCTCATTACTGCCGCCGGAGATCCGGAGGTGCTGCCGAGCATACGCACATCACTGAGTTGGCGGACACCTCGAGACCTACTTGAAGCCTCCGTCGCCCTGGGGACGGGGTATCGGCTTCCTACCTACTCGGAGCTCTTCTGGCCCGCGGGAGCCTTCGCCCTTGGAAACCCGGACCTCGAACCAGAACGGAGTCGCTCGGCGGAGTTGGAGCTCCTGCTCGGACGAACCGAGGCGAATCAGCTTCGGATTAACACCCATGTTACCCTCTACCGAGACCTCATTCAGTGGCTCCCGAATCCAACGGGCTATTGGCGCCCCAGAAACACCGGCGAAGCGATTACCTACGGCGGAGAGGCTGCTTACAATCTACAAGAGCCTATCGGTCTCACTCCCTGGAACGCAGAGGCGGAGCTGACCGCGGAACTACTCTACGCCAGGGATCTCAGCGAAGGCCCCACCTTCAATAAGCAACTCCCCTATCGCCCTGAGCTCAGCGGTAGCTTCAAATCGGGGCTCTCTCATCTCCTGGGACACCAGATCGGGGCGAGCGTTCGCGCCGTTGGGGAGCGTCCAGTAACGCCGCAAAACACCGTCCACCTCGATTCCTATCTCGCAGTCGACCTTTACGCTGCCTTTGCGATACCCGGTACCGCCATTGTCCTCCGCGGCCGGGTGAACAACCTACTGGACCAGGAGTTTGTGGAAACGCGTTTCTTTCCCAATCCTGGGAGGGAGCTCATTTTGGCTTTGGAGGTGTCTTGGTGATGTTTTCGAAGAGCTCGTTTATCCCCATTGCCGCTCTCCTAGCGTTTGCCTTCGCGGGATGCTCCGTTTTCAGTAATGCTGAGGATGCAGCCTCGGACGGGCGGTCTCTCGACCGGGATCGGGAACTCTTCGTCATCCACAGCTTGGCCGAAACGATCTCCTCCGTTGAGCTCGCCTCCGACGGCTCCCTCGCCGACGTCCAGGCCGATGTGCAGTACCTCGGGGCCGTACCCAATCACGTTCTTAGATTTGGAGAGGAGCTCATAGTCACTCTTTCCGGGCAGAACGAACTGCTTCGCCTCGATGAGAGCACCCTACGTGTTACCGGACGTCTCAGCCACGGCGCCGGTAGTAACCCGATGGAAACAACCTCTCTCGCCGTGGACCTCCTCGCCACAACACATCTGCTCGCCGGTCGCGTTCAGATAGATGATCCTCTGGACCGCTCCTGGAGCTCGCCTCAGCCTTGGACCTACCAGGTTGGCCAAGCACCACAGGCGCTTCTTTCGCTCCCCGGAAGCAGCCAGTCCCAGGTGAGACTGCTTGTGGCAAATACGAGCTTTTCCACCGATTCCGACGGAGCGTCTCCCTTCGGCAGGGGGACCATCAGTAGCATGGTCTTCGAGGTGGACCGGAGCGGCACCGACCCTCGAATAGAGCGAATAAGCGAAAGCACAATCGACCTCGAGCCTTCAGACTTCGACCCTCTCCTCGATTCAGGGAGCAATCCGACCGCCCTCGTCGACGTCCCGGCTCTCTCGGAGGTTCTCGTTGTCGGTAGCGGTCTCAACTACGGCGCCGATGGGGCCGGGGCGGATGACGGTGTCTTGATGACACTTGACCGCAGCAACGTAACCGTAAAAGAGAGACGCGAAATCGGGGGGTCTCCGGGAGCTGCTGTGCTACTACCCGAAGGTACCGGCCACCGTCTCTACCTCGGTGGACCAACCGGCATTCGGTCCATTTACCACAATGGAACGGCGTGGGCTGCCGCTTCACGCATGGAGTATGACGCCACCGGCGGTGGGAGCCTTCCGCTCATTGCAGATATCGCCTATTTCAGTAACACCATCTACGCCGCGGACTTTGCCAATAACAGAATCCTCGCCTTCTCGGTCTCCGGTGACGGCTCGCTCTCCCTTCGAGAGACCGTCGAGGTCTCCCAAGGACCCATAGCACTACTGGTTGATCTGGAATGACAACCGTTCTTGCTCAGTCGGACAACCGAAGATTCCTCGTCTCCCTGGCAGTCGCCCTGCTGGCACACCTCGCCCTAGCACTCCTAATATCAACGGTGCCGGAAAAGAGAACCCACCCGCAGCGGGAATACGAGCTACTACGGGTTACCCTCTCGCCGGGCAGCGAGGCGTCGGGACAGGAGAGAACCGGGCCGGATAGGAACAAAGTGGCCAAGGAGGCGCGAGCCCAGACCGGACTCAAGGACCAGCTGTCGGCGCCGGGAAGCCGGGCACCGACGCGGGTGAGCCCGGCCGAAGAGTCGGCACAGGAATCCGCCACGCCCGAGATCGTGGAACCAGCGAAGACCCCGTCCGAGGCCGTGGAGCCGTTGCCAGAGACTGAGAGCCAGCAGGCCGCTGAGCCGGCGCCGGAGCCTGCCAACACCGAGGCCGTGGAACCCGCGGAGGTCACGGCCGAGACCGCCGCGCAGGAGCCGGGGGTCGCTCCCGTCCCCGAGGACAACCTGTCACCCGGGCGTGGGCCGTCCACAGATACACCTACGGCACCCTTGCGACCGGCCCCTGGGCAGGCGGGAGACGGAGCTGACGGAGGCACAACCGGGGCCCGGCGGCAAGAGGGGCTTCCCACACTGGAGCCAACCCGCTACGTTGCTCCCGAGTATCCCGAAGCGGCTCGGCGGGCGGGCTGGACAGGTAGCGCGGTCGTTGAGCTAACGGTCGGCAGACGCGGCCGTGTCGAAGCGTTCGAGCTTGTCGAGAGCAGCGGGTACGACGAATTGGACGAGGCGGCGCTACGGGCGGTACGGCTCTGGCGCTTTCCGAGGGTAAAGGCCGGGGAGCAATCGATTCACCGATTCGAGTTCAGATTGGAGCAGCACCGATGATCCCCCATAAGGAGTGCCAAGGAAGGATACTTCACCTTCCACACCGGATGACACCGACTCTTCTCTTTGCTCTCCTTCTCCTGCTAACGACGAACCCCAGCGCCTTTGCGGAAATCGAGCCCATTCGTTACGCCGACTCCCTCACGTTGACCCGGGGGAACGAGGGCACGGTAGTAACCATTTCGAACGCCTGGGACGGAGCCCCTCCCCTCCGGTACCTGCTATTGGATCGCGGAACGGAACTGGGGACGCAGGCGCGTCGTAAGGCTCAGGAGTATGACGGCGTGATTGAGGTACCCGTCCAACGTATCGCCTCCCTTGCGACACCGGCAATTGCACATCTTGCGGATCTAGACGCGTTGGATCGAATCGTGGCGGTGGACAAGGGCAACTACGTTTACAATGACCAGGTCCGCCGGCTCCTAGGCGAAGGAAAGATCCCTGAAGTGGGTAACGGCTCGAGCTTCAACCTGGAACGGCTCCTTTCGCTAAATCCGGAGCTCGTCATCCTCTCGGTCCTCGGTCCCGACGACCCGACGGCTAAGCGGCTAGAGTCGGTAGGAATCTCCATCCTTCCCCTTGCGGATTGGCGGGAGCAGAGTCCTCTTGGACGGGCGGAATGGGTCAAGCTTTTTGGGGAGCTCTTGGGAGTGGAGGCGGAGGCTGAAAGAGTCTTCGGACCTCGTGCATCGAGGTACCAGGAGCTCGAAGCAATGATCGACGAGGAGGCCCCAGCCCCAGCGCCGACGGTGTTGACCAACGCACCCTGGCAGGGCAGCTGGCCGGTCCCGGCGGGACAAAGCTACGTCGCTCGTCTCCTCGAAGCCGCCGGCGGCACGTACCTCTGGGCGGAAAGAAGAGGGACCGGATCGCTCTTTCTCGATTTCGAAGCGGTTCTCGCGCGAGGGACGCAGGCGGATGTCTGGGTTAACCTCAACCAAGGTTGGAAGCGGCGAGCGGACGCTCTCGGGAGTGATCCGCGACTGGCGGCGTTCGCGGCCTATCAGAACAATCGGATGTACCACCACAATCGGCGCGTTCGTACCTCCGGGGCGAACGACTTCTGGGAGTCCGGGGCGACGCGGCCGGACCTGGTCCTGGCAGATCTGATTCATATCCTCCATCCGGAGTTGTTGCCGAACCATGATCTGGTCTACTACAAGCGGTTGGAACCATGAGTAGGCGAGGAGCCCTTCTTCCGCTTCTCCTGATGCTCTGCTCCCTCCTTGCGCTCCTCCTCGGGTCGGTGCGTCTCTCTCCTGGGCAAGTGGTTGCCGCCCTCGCAGGCATGGACGGGGTCGACCCGGCGGCTCGAGCTATCGTCCTCAGCGTCCGGCTACCCCGGCTGCTCACCGCAATCGGGGCGGGAGCGGGGCTTTCGGTGGCGGGGCTACTGATGCAGACGGTCTTTAGAAACGGGCTTGCCGGTCCGGGCGTCCTCGGAGTGAGCGCCGGAGCGAGTCTCGGCGTCGCTCTTGTCATTCTTACGGGCCTCGGGGCGCAGCTCTCGGCAGCCTCCTTCGTGGCCGCAATCGTCGGGTCCGCACTAGTATTGGTTCTGGCGCTCCTAGTGAACCGAGTGATCGAAGAGCCCGTTGTCCTATTGGTTCTCGGCCTCATCTTCGGATACGCCGCCAACGCCGGGACGACGCTCCTAATGGCTTCTAGTCCCGCGGAGGGGCTCGAGCGGTACATCGCATGGAGTTTCGGCTCCTTTGCCCTCCCCCCGGGCCCCGCTCCCGTCCTCCTTGCGGGAGGGGCGGTCGGCCTCGGATTTCTCCTCTCGCTTCTAGGAAGGCGTCTCGATGTCCTACTCCTCGGAGCGGCGTACACCGAGAGCTCCGGCGTCCACGCTCGCCGTACGCAAGGTGCGGTGATTGTCGTTGCCGGGGCGGCAACCGGTCTAATAACGGCCATGACCGGCCCGATAAGCTTCATCGGCGTCGCCGTTCCTCACCTTGCCCGGGGGTTTCTCAGCAGCTCTCGACACCGAGAGCTTGCACCGACGACGGCGCTTTTGGGAGCGACTCTCGCAGTCGTGGCGGATCTCGTGGCACGACTTCCCGGCACCGATCAGATTCTTCCGCTTAACGCGGTCATGGCGATCGTCGGAGCGCCGGTGGTTCTCACGATCATACTTAAAAGAAGCCTCGGGGCTTCGGAAGGAGCAATCGGATTATGAGTCAACCTACCCTCCGCGCCCGGGACCTTACCCTTCGCTATCGCAAAGGACCGGTCGTCCTCGAGCTCCAAGACGCCGCCTTTCCCCCGGGCGAGCTGGTGGCAATGATCGGCCCGAACGGCGGGGGTAAGACGACACTCATGAGAACCATGGCGGGTCTCATGCCCCCCGAGGCGGGCGAGGTCCTTCTGGATCAGAGGCCGCTCTACGGTCCCCAGGCGATCTCTCGACGGGACCGGGCCGCGCAGATGGCGGTGGTGCTAACCGGGGCTATTGCTCCGGGTTATCTCCGTGTGGAGGAGCTGGTAGATCTTGGTCGGATCCCTTACAACAGGTTCTTCTCACCCGGAGGAGGTCCCTCGAGGGAAAAAAGGGAAACGGACGCGATGGCGGTTTGCAGTGCAATGGAGACCGTCGGTGTGCGCCATCTTGCCCGACGCCGGGTCGGTTCCTTGAGCGACGGCGAGCAACAACGAGTCCTTATCGCGAGGGCTCTCGCTCAAGAGCCCCGAATCATGCTCCTAGACGAGCCGGCGGCACACCTCGACCCTCCGCACCAGACCCAGCTCTTTATGCTTCTCAATCGCCTCGTCGCGGAAGGTGTAATCGCCTCGGCGGTAGTCGCCACCCACAACATCCATCTCGCCCTCCACTTTGCCACCACGCTCTTTATCGTTGCGGATGGAAGCGTGACCATCGGCGACCCCTGTTCCCTCCTGGATAGCGGGGCCCTGGACCGTGCGTTTCTCACTGCCCCATCCAGCGGCACGCCCCGGAACCAACCGGAGGTACAGCTGGACCGCAACAAGGGATGGTTCGTACCTCTTGGCAAGCCTGGCTGGCCAGAATCTACTGGAGCCGTGTCATAGGCCAGGTGTCCCCCTGTACAAGAACAGTCTGAAGGCACGGACCGACTCTCTCAGTCGGATCAGATACCTCTCTTGGATACGAGCGTTCAGCAACTTGTGTATTGACTGAATCGTTTGATCGTAGTTGGCCGATAGACGACTCGATAACCGGGGTATTTGCTCCGAAGTTCACAAAGGTTTAAGCAACCGCTTCGAGTCGGTGACTGGTAGACTCAAGCACGCTTCGCCGTCTCTCGGTTATACCCATCCCGATAGATTTGCGATATTCTTCACAACATGGCGAATCAGTATTCTTTTCGGGTTCACATTGAAGAGGTTGAGAACGGGCAGTTCCTCGCGACGTCTGACGAGATGCCGGGGCTTGTAGCGCAGGGCCGTACAATCGAGGAGGCGATGGAGATCGCCCATGACGTGGCCAGACGCCTCCTTGAATCGTATCAGGAACATGGCGATCCCCTGCCGGGAGGAC
>CAYZHV010000026.1:0-25411 GCA_964478055.1 uncultured Spirochaetaceae bacterium
ATCCGCGGACTGCAGAGAGCCGAAGATGTACTGCTCTGAGTAGGGGCTCTGTCGTAGATAGTAGGAGATGAGCGCCCGCAAAGTGGGGTCGGTCTGAGCGTAGTCCTCTGCGGGGTGAACATCGGGATTACGTGAAAGGAAGGAGTAGTTTCTCACCTCCATGCGACTACCCGTAGCGGAATAAAGGTCGATTATCCGCTCTCTCTGGTTAAAAAGGGGCGAAAGCTCCTCCTGCAGTGTCTGGTACCCGTGGTGTAGTGCGAGCTTTGTCATTCTTCCTTCTCCCCTAGTCGCTTCTCATTGGTCCGCTTTATATCCGCGATAAGCCGCCGGTGCTTGTTTAACAGTTTCTCCCACCGTTCTATCCCGTCTCGGAGCTTCTTGGTCGTGGCAAAGAGCGTATCTATCTCCGAAAGCATCTCCGAGAGCTTCGTATCCGCTTCCTCTGGCTGGTATCGGGTAACGTCGTCCCGCATTACCACAAAGTCCCGAAAGTAGTCGGAGACTCTCTTGATCTCATCCAGGGAATACCCAAAAAGCTGAAGGTCCTGAATGAGATGACAGAGATAGGCGTAGTGGTCCTTATAGAGACGAAAGCCGCCCTCGCTCCGGGTGTCCGCCTCGATAATCCCCTTTTCTTCCCAGTGCTTAATGGTTCGGGGGCTCACCCCCACACTCTCGGCGAGGGCACCGACTGTAAGCAGGCTCTCGGAACCCTCATCTTGCCGCTTCTTTCCGTCTCCCCGAGCGGGCGGGCCAACCTTTCGGAGGATCTTGCTCACCCCCTCCTCGTCGTAACCCATTTCGAGAAGACTCTTGATCTGAGCGACCCGGTCGACCATCTCGTCGGTAAAGAACGGCGCCCCGGAGGACCCTTTCCCTTCGGGCTGCAGCAATCCTCGGTCAACCCAGCTTTCCAGCGTCTCCGGTCCCACGCCGGTCCGCTCGGCGAGCTCCCCGGCGGTGAGGAGCGCTCGTTTCGGCATATACATCTCCTACGCAAAGGTGCGCTACTTCTAAACCTGTACGTTCACGTACATCTTTAGTTTGCAAAGAAGCGCCGGGAGTGTCAAGCTAGGTTTTTGTTACAAAGAGGAATGGGGGGTCAGGCCTACTCCCGAAATCGCACTTCCAGGTCTCTAAATCGTGCGGAGTCTCCGGCCACGGCCAGCCCGACCCGGCCAAAGGGGACGTTATAGCCGTTGGCGACACCGAGTTCCTGCCCATCGAGCAGGACCCGGTAGCCGTCGCCGGTGAGATCAAGGACGACTTCCCAGAATGAGTCGCTCCCCTCCTTGCTCGACGGCAGGGAGAAGCGGGTCGTGGTACCATTGATTTCGACCGTCACCTCCTCCCGGGTAATCTCCAGGAGGTTGAGGACTTCCCGGCCACAGTAGTTCCACAGCAGGATCGAACCCTCGCTCAACTTCGCCGACAAGCGCTCCACTCCTGTGAGATACGGCTCGCTGAGGACCATGGGGCGATCGAAACTCGGCCCCCGGCCCTCATCAGTGGCCCCGGTCTCCGCGGATTGCGAGATCGGAGAAAGGAGGAGCCCCTCGGCGACACGTGCCGCAACGCCGTCGAACTCCAGCCAGTAAGGTTCGATCCTCTCCAGGGAGTCCGCCCAGACCGTAGAACCGCTGCCCTCCGTTCGGGTCAGATGGTCCTCAAAGGCGAGGTTAGTGTCTGCCAGGGTATTGAGTACCGCAGTGGAGAGAAGATCGAGATCATGGAAGATATCCAAGCCCACAACAGTGGTGCCTTGGATTCTCTTGCTTACCGCCCCGGCGGGGACGTTGCAAAGCTCCAGGGAGAGAAGCAACTCATCCTGGTCCCTTCTATAGCTCGGGCGCAGGAAGAAATCGAGCTGCCCCTCGGCGGCTCGGGCAAACGCCTCCTCCCGACTCGGCCCGCGAAGGCCCGTACTGACCTCGTAGCCTTCCAGGCGGCCGAGATTGAGCTGTAACACCGAGTCTATCACCTGGGAGACCCGCGGGTCCGCCTCCTCTTCGGGCTCGGCGCGGAAGAGGCCGACCCGCAGAGAACGGTCGCGACCTTTTTCGAATAGAAAGAGCTCGTCTATCTGGACTTCCGTTCCTCTTCCTTCGAACTCTTCGGGATACGAGAACGAGACGGCCTGAAGCAACCAGCCGTCAAGGGATCCATTGGTCAGGTCACTGTAGGGTGCCGGCTCCATCGCCCCCGGCATAAACGGAAGTCGCCACTCGACCCAATCTTCTGAGAGCGGCAGCCTGCTGTGGTGCGCTTCCGTCACGGGACAAAACTGAGCGCTTTCCCGCTCCAGCTCGTGGAGGTGTAGTTCCGTGGTACCCACGCCCTCTCCCCGGAGAGAAAGACCGACGCCTCCATAGCCGTCCGTTGGGATATCACCCCAGAAGCCGAGCTCTGCATACTCCCAGATGCCCTTGTCCGCCCTGAAGCGGCCGAAACCCGAACTCCCGCGAGCTCCCCGCCCACGACCTTCGCTAAACTCTGCTCTTGCGTTCCCATGGGCATAGGTGTGGGTTTCCAGACCGTAGGGGGCGTGACGATCCGCAGGCTCGAAGTTCTCGACGGTTATACGGTTCGTGAATCGTTGTCTCGCCCCGGCCGGCAGAAACTGGATATCGTCGAGATGGAGCGTGCCGGGGCCTTCGTGGTTGTAGACCTCGAAGAGCATCCAGTCCACGTGAGCGAAGTCGAAAACTCCATCTGATCCGCCGAGGAGATGATCCGCGCTGAGAGCGAAGTACTCCCGAGAGAAAGGAAGCCGATACTCCCTCCACTCGGGACCGACGGAGAAGAAGGCGTTTATTCGATCCGGCTCCACTCCTGACGTCCGCTCGCTCATGGAGATATGCCCACGTTCGATGCCCTCTGCCCGGGCGCGAAAGGCGACGCCTCCGTAGGACGAAAGATCTCTCTCGAGACTGAAACCGACGTTCGCATGGAGGCCGTTGCCCTCATTCATGGTGAAGTCAAGGAGAAGGTGTCCCTCGCGGGCTTCCTCATCAAGGACGATCTCCGCCCCGGCGACACTACTCTCATTGGCGCCCACAAAGAACCGCGGCGCTTCCGGTCCGTCGAAACTGGCGAAGAGAGGGTCAACGGACTGGTAGTCTGGGAGAGCTTCCGTGCCTTCTGCTCCTTTAACAGTCTGCCCCGAGGGATAGAGCGAGGGGTCGAACTCCTCGCCGACGCGAGGGCTCACCTCCACGGATCTAAGGGTTCGCCCGGTGGTCCGAGGATAGTGCCCGAGGTAGCCGAAAAAGAGGGTTCCCCGAAAGAGGTCCGCCCGATCCGAGTAGGAGAGAAGTGGGGTCCCATTGAGGCTTGCGTAGAGGACCCCGTCGGACACGGTAAGCACAACCTCCTGCTGGCCCCGGGACGACCACGTCTCGGAGGGAAGCGCCCGCCGCACCAACTGCCGTCCGGCGCCACCGCCGTACTGAATCAACGTGATCCCCGACTCCTGCACCCCGAGGACCAGGGAGTCCTCGATCCCGAGCTTTCCGATGCCAAGAGAGAAGGAGGTACGCTCCGGGGGATCGTAGAAGCTCGCCCTCACCCTCCCGGTGCCCGAAAAAAGTGCTCGGGTAGAAATACCCGAGACGGTTCGATACTCCTCACTGCCCAAGAGCCGAGCGCCGCCGCCGGTAACGCCAACATCCACGCCGCCGTTACCCTCTATTCGCCACCACGGGGCAAGCTCGGCCTCACTGAAGTCATCCTCGAGCTCTTCGATCAGAAACGCTCGGGCTTCTTCCCCCGGAGCTTCGGAATCCTGAGAGTAGAGGCGCAGGTTATCGATATCGACTCGGCCGGTGTACTCCAGGAGTATTCCCCCTCGATGGAGTCGCCTGAGCCCGAGGGAGCGAATAACTGATTCGCCGTCGACAAATAACTCGCCCGTATCTCCCGAGAGCCGAAACTCCGCCTCGTGCCACGCCTCTCCCAGCGCTACCCTGGCCTTTGCGAGGTAGCGATTGGACTGGTCGGCCACGTCCAATATCTCCACGGTACTCTCGGAAATGAGCAGAAAGACGCCGCCATCGGCATCGTCCCTCTTCCGCGCCTCAACCTCGAGTCCTCCGTTCTCGGACAACCGCAGATCGAAGGTGAGACGGAAATCCCGGATCCGAGAATCCCCGAAGCCCGGGCTGTTCGGCCCGTCAGTGGAGACAAGCTGTACATAGCCGGACCCTTTCGTGTCTAGGCGGAGATATCGATTGGTTCCCTCGGTATCGGCAACCACAAAGCTCTCGCCGAGGGCAATCCTCTTTTCAAAATCGTCCCAGAGACGCAAGAGTTCAGGGTCAGGTGTACCGCGAAAGGTTGCCCGCTGTCCCGGGGAGAAAGAGAGCTCCCCCTCCCGAAGTCCCGGTCGGGACTCCTCCAAGGCCTCTCCGCCGGAGGCACAGCCCACGAAGAGCATAGCCAGGACGCAGAGAACGATTATCCAGGAGTACCGGCGAGAGAGCATAAGACCCTCCTTCCCGAAACGGAGCTTCGGTGCAGAGAACTAGGTATGCTCAAATTCTACGTGCCCGTAACCGGCGGCGCAAGAGCGCTTGGGCTCCTACCTACCCTCGCCCAGATGCACCTCAAAGAGCTTCTCCAGGGCCACTCCCCAGCCGAGGGAGAGAACCAGCACAAAGAGGAGCCCCCGGACGACGGGAATCATTCCCAGGATAAGAACGGGAACAAAACCGAGAAGCGTCCGGACGTGGAGTCCTCGGCGCTCGTGCACCTCCCACCGGAAGAGCAGGGAGATGTAACTCCCGATCTGCGGCAGGGCAAAGGCAGTGAGAACATATCCCAGGAGCCCCAAGCTAAAGAGCAGCGTGACCGCGATGGGAATAGTAAGGCCGAAAAAGACCCCCGCGAGAAGGAGAGCACCGATACCGACGGGGTATGCAAAGAACGGGATGAGACCCCAGGCGACGGTAATCCAGAATCGTCGGTGTCCCCGGCCAGTATCATCGAGACGAAAGCCCGGAACAAGGAAGAAGAGCAGAGCAAAGACCAGACTGGAGAACAGAGAGATCAGGGAAAGTACCCAGGAGGCGAGCCAGGGCACCTTTTTCTCGGTGTACCACGGTTTCTCCCCCGCCCGCTCTTTGAACCTGATCTCTCCCGCTATTCGGTCCTCTTCCACCGCCGAGAGAGGCGAGGCGGAGTCATAGATGAAATCCCCGGTAATCACCGCCTCGGGATCGATCGAGATTCTCTCGGCGCCAACCCGGACGTCCCCGTTCACACGGCCGGAAATGTGCAGTCGTCGAGCACCGACGTATAGGTCGCCCTCCACCGTGCCGTCGATTCGGACACTGTTGCCCGCTGCAAAGAGAGCTCCCTCCGCTACGGCAGACTCGAAGAGATTGACTGTTTCCGCGGCCGCAAAGGCGGTGCTACCGAGGGTGCCCGAGAGATTTAGGGTCCGTGCGGCGAGTATCGTGTCATCACCAACGCTCCCATCGAAGTTCAGGGTCTCAGCGGCGGAGATGAGATTGCCCCGAGCGGTGCCGCCCATGGTGAGATCCTTACCGAAGAAGTAGAGGGATTCCACGGCCCCTTCGAACGACAGGGTCTCTCCCATAAAGAGATAGTCGTCATCGATCTGTCGACGGACACTTTCGACGGAGTCCTGGAGGGAAACTTCCACCGAGTAGAGGTGTAAGGGGACAAGGAAAAACAGGAACAGCAGAAATACCCCCGGCGCAAGGCGACGGGACAACTCGCTTGTGCACATCGCAACTCCTCCTGGAGACAAGCGTACGCAACCGAGGCTCAAAGATGCAAGCCTTTGGCAGACAAAAAGGGGGCTGCCCCAGATCCTCTGAAGCAACCCCCGTGATTTCCTGCTATGCCTTTCGGCGCGAGGTCTATATTCCCAGCGCTTCCTTGACAACCGGGGCGGCGGGTTCGCCGTCCAAGGTCTGCACGCCTTCGAGCCAGCTGTCGAGCATGCCGGGATTCTCCTGCAGCCACGCCTCGGCGGCGACGCTTGCATCCTCACCGTTATCAATGGCGGTCATAATCTCGTTCTCCATGTTCAGGGTAAACTCGAGATTGTCAAAGAACGTCTCCAGATTGGGATACTCCTCGAGAAAGCCTGTTCGGGCATTCGTGTACACCGTGGCGGCACCGTAGTTAGGGCCAAAGTAGTCATCACCACCGCTGAGGTAGGTCATGTCAACGTAGGTGTTCATGGGATGGGGAGCCCAGCCAAGAAAGACGATCGGTTCGCCCTGATTCGCCCGAGCCTGTACTTCTCCGAGCATGCCAGCTTCGCTGGAAGCCACAACCTCAAACTCGCCGAGACCAAAAGCGTCCTCGTTAATCATCGACCAAATGAGCTGGTTACCGTCGTTTCCAGCCTCGATTCCGTGGATCTCGTAGTTGAGTTCCTCGCCAAAATCCTGGATATCCGAGAAGGAGGTGAGGCCCTCTTCCGCCAGGTAGGTGGGTACCGCAAGGGTGTACTTGGCCCCCTCCAGGTTGACCGCTACCTGCTCGACCGTCCCCTCGTCAAAATACTCATTCGATATCGTCGCCATCGAAGGCATCCAGTTGCCGAGAAAGATGTCGATGTCACCATTGGCCATCCCTTCGTAGACAACCGGGACTGACATCGTGTTCGAGGTAGTCTCATACCCCATTGCCTCGAGGACCAGCCGGGTCGCAGCGGTGGTGGTCTCGATGTCGGTCCAACCGACCTCGCCGAAACGAACCGTCACATCCTTCGGGGATCCGTCGGACTCCATAGAGCTCTGTTCACCGCTCATGCTCTCTTCAGAGCTCGAGGCCTCTCCCTGGCCGTTTGCAAAGAGCGTACCGCCTAGTAGCAGCAGCGTGGCCAAGAGGGCAATCGTCTTGTTAACGTTTACGTTCATTTACTCACTCCTCCTTAGAGTCAGTTAGTTACTATTCAAAATAATACGGCTATGTCAACCCATATTCAACAAACTCTTTGTTATGTTACTATGCAATATGCATTGCGCCTCTCAGGGCCTGCTCTCGGATATCAAAACCGTTCATTCGTAAGCATATATAGCAGTTATATTTACAGTTTACTCAGAAGAATCCCGGCTCGTTTCGGAGGCTTGCCATTCCCTTCGATTTCTGGTAGCTTATTTTTACTTCTTATACCAAATGTTTTTGTACTAACTATTATTGCGGGTCTTTGGAGACCTGCGCCTCAGAAAGGAGAGCGTATGAGGGAAAAGTATCTCGAAGGACGAGTAGCGATGGTTACCGGAGGGGCCTCCGGAATGGGAAGAGCGATGGCTCTTGCCCTCGCCCAGTCAGGTGCGAACGTTGGCATCGGCTCGCTACTCAAAGAGAGCAGCGCCACGAACGCCGAAGGAGAGCTCGTGAACCGACCGGGTCGGGAGGAGCTGGAGAAGACCAAGAAGGATATCGAGTCCACCGGGGTTCGATGTGTAGCCATGGACCTCGATGTCTGCGACACCGAGAGCGTCAAGCGCTTCCATCAAGGAGTGGTGGCGGAGCTCGGAGAGGTGGACATACTCTGTAACGCCGCGGGGATCACCGCGGAGCACCCAGTGGTGGGACACACTGACGATCTCTGGCTCAAGGTAATGGACGTAAACGCCAATGGAGTCTTCCGGGTGACCCGGGAGGTTCTTCCGAAGATGATAGAGCGCCGCTGGGGCCGGATCGTAAGCATAGCCTCCACCGCAGCAACTGTCGGCGCCGCCTGGTCTCCGGCCTACTGCGCGAGCAAGGCGGCGGTTACCGGTTTTACGCGAGCTGTTGCCCAGGAGGGGGCGGAGGCGCTGGTTACGGCGAACACAATCAGCCCTGGATGGGTAGAGACAACCTTTGGCGTGGAGTGGCTCTCGGACATCGCACAAAAGCAGATGAAGACAGAGGGTGATCTCTTTATTCAGCAGCAGAAGGCGGAGAATCCGCAGAAGCGTATGATTCAGCCCGTTGAGATCGGCGCTCTTGCAGCCTATCTCTGCCGAGATGAGGCCGTCGGCGTAACGGGGCAGGACATCACCGTCTCCGCCGGATCGGCCTGGTAAGGAAAGCATATGCAGCAATACCTTAAGGAACACACCAACGGCCGCATGTACATCGACGGGGAGTGGCGAGATGCACGATCCGGCAAGACCCGAGAGATAATCTATCCTTTTGACCAGCGGGTCATCGCACGCGTCGCCGAGGGCGACGTGGAGGACGCCAAGGCGGCAATCGCCGCCGCCCGGCGTGCCTTTGACGAGGGCGACTGGCCCGGCACGCCCGCGGCGGAGCGAGGCTCCCTCCTCGGAGTTCTTGCAGAGCTCATTGAGCGGGATGCTGAGGAGCTCGCGGCCTTGGAGAGCTGGGATACCGCCAAGACCATGGAGGAGAGCCGCTGGGATATGGAGGATATCGCCGGCATCTTTCGCTACTACGCCGGTCTGGCGGACAAGGAGGGAGGCGAGATTATCCCCTCCCCCATCGCAAATACCACCAGTCGGGTGGTCCGGGAGCCCGTGGGGGTCTGTGGTCAGATTTCACCATGGAACTATCCCCTCCTCCAGGCGTCGTGGAAAATGGCCCCCGCCCTGGCTGCGGGCAACACCATTGTGATGAAACCAAGCGAGGACACCCCTCTTACCACGATCAAGGTGACCAAGCTCGCCGAGGAGGCAGGTTTTCCGAAAGGGGTGGTAAATCTTGTTCTCGGTCCTGGTCCCAGCGTGGGTAACGAGCTCGCCGAGAGCCGGGACGTGGACCTCATAAGCTTCACCGGCGGCATAGAGACCGGCCGGTCCATCATGCGCGCCGCGACGAGCAACATGAAAAGAATCGCCTTCGAGCTCGGCGGCAAGAACCCGAACGTGATCTTCGCGGACACCGACTTTGATCTCGCCGTGGACTACGTCCTCAACGGCATCTTCTTCCACGCCGGGCAGGTCTGTTCGGCGGGCTCCCGGCTCATTGTGGAGGAATCCCTTCATGATCGGCTCATGGAGGCGGTGATAGAGCGAGCGAAGAAGATAAAGCTCGGGGACGCCTTTGAGAGCAACACCGAGATGGGGCCGCTCATCTCGGAGAAACACCGGGCAAAGGTGGAAGGATACGTGGAGCTCGGCAAGAAAGAGGGGGCCAAGCTCGCCTTGGGCGGTAAGCGCCCGGAGCAGCGGGAGCTGCAGAAAGGGTTCTTCTTTGAGCCCACGATTTTTCTCGACTGCGACACCTCCATGCGGATCGTGCAGGAGGAGGTCTTCGGACCGGTCCTCACTGTAGAGAAGTTCAAGAGCGAAGAAGAGGCGATTCGCCTGGCCAACGACACCACCTACGGGCTTTCCGGGGCGGTCTGGACCAGGGATCAGGACCGAGCGGAACGCGTGGCCAGTGCCTTCCGCATGGGAACGGTCTGGATTAACGACTTCAACATCTACTTTGCTCAGGCGCCCTGGGGCGGGTACAAACAGTCAGGCATCGGTAGAGAGCTCGGCAAACCGGGACTCGAGGAGTACACCGAGACGAAGCACATCTTTCAAAACCACGCGACTGAAACAGCTGAGTGGTTCGGCACCTCAGAATAAGAGACCAACAGCTCCCGGCGTCTGCCAGACGTCGGGAGTTACCTCAGTAGAAGAGCCGAAACCTTATTGCGTATCCCAGAAGCTGAACCGGAGTCTTCTCGTCATCCCTGATCTCACTGTTATCAGAGCCGTAGTAGTCCAGGTAGAGGTCCAGGGCTCCGGCGGAAAGGCCGGACTCGTTATCTGAAAGACCGTGAATCCGGACGCCTGTCTTAATCGCACCGTTTCCCACGAGCTCTCCCCGATCTTGGAATCTCGCGGAACGAGCGATTGCGAGCTCCGCGTCCGCCTCGAGAAAGAGACCTATTCTCGCTAGATCAAGCGCCTCAACCCCGGGCCACAACAGTCTCAGCGAGGGCTGCGCGAGCCACATCGTTCGCGGGTCTTCCAACCTGCTTTCCCAGAAGTCAAAGATCTCGGAGTATCCAAATCGGAGAAAGCCGTAGAGCTGCACAGGGCCAATATCGAAGCGCGGAGCGGCCACTCCCAATTTGACAAGATCACTCGAAACCTCGCTAAAGTTGTCCCGAAAGGGGTGCTGACTGGTCCGCGAGTACTCCCAGAGGAGATAGAGCGGTCCAAGGTCCCAGGCGAAGTGAAAGCCGTACTCGAACTGCACGGCGTTCATGAGCCACTGCAGCCGGGACCCCGGGGTCCCGCCCTCGTCTACCGGCCCGTTCATGAGAAAGGCGCCGTACGTGGCGGAGAGGGCAAAGGCGGGGGAGCCAATGATCGTGTGACCCGTTCGGGCATTGATCTGAAAGGAGTCGTAGGTGCCATCGCTGAAGGCTTGATTGGTGTATATGGTCTCGGAAAGACCGCCGGGGACTAAGACGAGCTCCTCGTAGGAGCGCAGGAGAAGTGGATTGACCACTTCCAGAGGCTCGTACCAGTCACGGCTGTGGAGCGGAGCCCCTGAGAGCAGGACTACGGCAAAAAACAGAAAAAAACGCCAAAAGAGCGACAGTCTCATGGCGAGAATATAGCGACAAGTTGACCTACCAGCCAATGGACACGTAGATTTTCCACTGCATATGCAACAATTCGAGAGAAACAACCTCGATCAGGCGAGGTCACCATATCTAAGGCAACATCGGGACAACCCGGTCCACTGGCAGGAGTGGAGCCAGGAAGTACTGGAGTTCGCGAATCGGGAGGATCGCCCCCTCTTTGTCTCTGTAGGCTACTCGACCTGTCACTGGTGTCACGTAATGGCCAGGGAGGCGTTTTCCGACCCGGAGATCGCAGTTTATCTCAATGAGAACTTCGTCTCGATCAAGGTGGACCGGGAGGAGCGCCCGGACATAGACCAGTACCTGATGAAGTTCCTCATAGCTACCACCGGGAACGGCGGTTGGCCGATGAACGCCTTTCTTTCCCCTGAGGGGGCACCCTTTTTCGCCCTCACCTACGCGCCGGTGCAGCCTCGGTTCAATATGCTCGGCTTCCTCGAAATTCTCAAACGGGTTCGCGGATTCTACGATGAAAAGAAGGGCGAGCTTCGACGCTACGAACCGGACCCGTACGAGACAACCCGGGGCCGAACCCTCCAGACAGGCGGCTACGATGAGGCAGTGGAGGAGATCAGATCCGACCTCTACCATCGGTACGACAGCGAGTGGGCGGGGTTCGGTGCGCAGCAGAAGTTTCCACCCCACTCCCAACTCCTCTACCTCCTCCACGACGGGGCAGTCTCAGAGATGAGCGAGAGCATCCGTCTCGCGGAGCAAACTCTGGATACGATCTACCTCAGAGGGCTCCACGACCACCTGCAGGGTGGTTTCTTCCGTTACTGCGTCGATCGGGAGTGGACCGTTCCCCACTTCGAAAAGATGCTCTACGACCAGGCGCTCCTTCTCTGGGCTTTCAGCTGGGGCTACCGCAGAATCAAGAAGAAACAGTACCTTCGAGCGGTGGAGGGGATCTTCACCGCCCTGGAGGAGACTTTCGCGATTGAGGGCGTCTACGCCGCCGGTCTGGACGCGGACACCGAGCATGAGGAAGGGAAGACCTATCTCTGGGGGAGCGAAGAGCTCGAGGAGCTCCTGACCTCGAAGGAGTTCGAGCTCCTGGGGAGCCTTTTCGAGTCGGTTAAAAGCGGCAATTTTGAAGGAAAGCTCCACCTCGTGGCAATGCGCGATCCCGCGGAGGAAGAGGCAGCCGGAGACATCCTCGACAAGCTTCTCGGGGAGCGCCGCAAACGACCCCAGCCGGAGCGGGACGACAAAATCGTAACCAGTTGGAACGCTCTTGCGGGGGTTGGTCTCCTGGAAGCGTGGCGCGCCACCGGAGAAAGACGCTATGTGGAGCGGGCCCAACAGCTCTATGACGGGCTGGTCGAGAGAAACCGGCAGGACGGCGTGCTTTCCCACTCCTCCCTCTCCGGAAGGGGAGCCCAGGGGCAGGGATTTCTCGAGGACTACGCCGCCACGCTCCTCTTGGAAACGTACCTCTACGAGGACCAGCTACTCTCGGAGGATACGCTTAAAAGAACCGCCGAGGAGCTCCTTCGGTTCAAGGATGGCGAAAACTGGAACGCCTCGAAGGCCGAGGACTTTATCCAGATGCCGTCGGACGTCTTCGATTCTCCGGTTCCCGCGCCGGCCTCCTTGGCCGAAATGGCCCTCCTGCGCTACCGAATGCTTCTCGATGAGGAGTATGAGGAGCTGCCTTTGGCCGGGGCGTTTCAGTCGGATTTCTACAATCTCGCCGCCCGGTTTTCCGCATCGGAGATCTATCTTGTCAAAGCGCCCCACCCGCTCCCCTGGGACTCCCTCCCCTTTCCCTCCCTCCTGGGCAAGGCGGAACGCGAGAACTACTGTTTTAGGGGGGTGTGTTACTTTGGTTTGCCCAAAACCTGAAGTTCCGGGAGAGCCTTGGTATATTCTGATTAAGGTCGCACCTGAAAGGCGGCTTTACGCCACCGGCACGCCCGGTGAAAAGTGAAGCTACATCTGTTTGTGCCGATGGTGTAATGTAATGACAAAAAGTAGTGGCAGAAGAGGCCCGATGCCGTTAACAACCGATGGAACCCTGGCGATCTGCTTCATAGGCGTCGGTAGCGCCTTCTCAAAGAAGAACTACCAGAGCAATGTTCTTATCGTCAAAGGAGATACGCACGTTCTCGTAGATTGCGGTACCCACGCCAGCAGTGCCCTCGGTGAGCTGGGTCTCTCGGTTCTTGACATCGACAACGTCCTCATAACCCACTCCCACGCCGACCATATCGGCGGGCTGGAAGAGCTCATGCTCATGAATCGGTACGTCAAAGGGCGCAAACCGACTATCCTCATAAACCAGAAGTACGAGAAGATCCTCTGGTCCCAGAGCCTCCGAGGTGGATGCGAAATGAACGAGCGCCACGACGGGAAGGCCCTCACCTTTGGCGACTACTGGGAACGGATACGCCCCAAGAAAGAACACAAGCTCGGCCGGGAGACCGAGCGATATGAGATCGGGGAGCTCACGATTCGCACCTTTCGGACCCGGCACTATCCTGAACAGGCCAAAAGCTGGAAAGACGCGATGTACAGCACCGGCCTTGTCATTGACGACAGGATACTCATAAGCGGAGACACCCAGTTCGACCCGGACCTCCTCGAGGAGTACGCAACCCAGTTCCCCGTCGAGCAGATCTTTCACGATGTGCAGTTCTTTACCGGAGGAATTCACGCAGGGCTGCAGGAGATCGAACAGCTCCCCGGGGAGATCAAGGGGAAGATGCTACTCTACCACTACAACGACAGCTACGAAGAGAAGCGAAAAGAAGTCGCCGAGGCAGGCTTCCAGGGATTCGTGGAACCAGCCAAGACGTACCGCTTCTAACGGGGAAGCACCTTTACCAGCCCCGCCTCTACCCTGAGGGAGACCGGAAAGTCCTCTTTGGCGAGCCAAGCCGCCTCGCCGTCGAGTTGCATCGGCACCCGTTTTCTGTAGTGCACCGTGGCACTTCTAACCAGCGCCATCTTGGTTTTCCGGTCCCGCACATGCCGCCCGGCGTAGAACCGCCGCTTCATCACAACCTTTCTGCCTATGTGCCCGCGCTCAATCGCGCAGAGGTTCCGCTCATCCGGAAGGACTCGCATGTGGTTGCCATAGGTCCTCGGAGCCCCCGCTCCCACCGCGAGAAGCATGAACCTCCCCTTGAGGGTGCCGCCACCCCGGGGACCGTTGTAATCGATCTCCATGGGTCCAACCCCGATGAGTTGCTCGTAGAAGAGCACAGATACATCCGCAACGTGCTTGTAGATGTTACCCGGCACCATGTGCCGAAGACGATGGGTGAGATCAGTAATAAACGCATCTACACCGATGGAGGCGATGTTGTACGCCCGTCTCACGGCGCCGCGGCGAGTGGTAACCACGAGAGCCTCCACCGCTTCACACGCCTCTGCGTCTCTTAGGCGGTGGAGCAACTCGCCGACAGTCGCTGCGTCGGCGGCGTCGTTGCCAGTCCCCATAGGCCAGCGGACCACCCGTACCTTCAGCCCACGCTCCGCCCAGGGCTCGGCGCTCTCCAGCACCTCCGCGTGGGTACCGTCACCGCCGCAACTAGCGATATCCAAAGGCTCGTCTCGCTCCCAGGAGGCCCTGCAGAGCTCATCAACGGATTGTCTGAGATGGCCAGGATAGCGTGAGTATAGCATCCTGAAAGGACGGCGGCTCAAAGCTCTCGCGGGTGCCAGCTCCCTCACAAGCTCCCGTCTTCCCCGAGCCGTAGCCACCCGACCGGATACAGGATTGAGAACAAGAGCGAGCTCGGCCGGTCGATCAGAGGGGGAGGAGAAGAGGCTCATGCCCCGGGAAACGCAGTCAAGGATCGTACCGGTGAGCGTTTCCTCCCAGGAGGTCACCCAAGATCCCCTTCCACAAGTGAGTCCAGGAGCGCGAAGAGGTCTTCTCTGCCTTCGATAAGAACTCCGCCACCCCCGAGGTCGATAATAGGCTCCAGATCGATTTCGTACCGATCTCCCACGGCGAGTATCTCTCCCGGGGGAAGGGCGAGATATTCCAGGGCCAACTCAAAGGGGCGGGGATCAGGCTTGGAGACCCCAACAGTGTCGAGTCCACTCACCACGGGCATGAGATCTCCGATTCCGAGGGCGTGGAGGGTACGCTCACCGATCTGAACAGGATTGTTCGTGACAGCACAGATCGCCGCACTCCGGGATACCGCTTCGATCCGCTTCCGCAGCTCGGGGTCCGGAGAGAGGTACGCCTCAGGCTCTATCAGCTCAGCCCGCCAAGCTACGCTTGTTTCGATCGGTATACCGTAGAAGCTGAGAAAGGTGTTGCCCAGAGAAGGTCGGCGCCCCTCGTTCTCTCGAGCAACCTTCCGTCGGAGCTCTTCCACCTCTCCCACGAGCTCCTCTACCGGGCGCCCGAGCTCCGCGGCGAGGCGCTCATTGAGAACGCGAATCTGCGACTCGCCGAACTCCCGGTTGTCGTAGAGGGTGTTGTCGATGTCGAAGAGAACTCCCCGGACCTCAGAGGGAACGTTGAACGCCTTCTGTCTCACCAGTAGCTATCCTCTCCCCCGCTCGACTAGCAGCTTTGTGTACGGCTTGCTCTCAATAGCCGAATCCGGAATGCCGAGGGAGGTGAGAGCCTCCCGGACTCGCTGCTTCGACCTGCTCTGCATCTCCTCGCCAGCAGAGGATTCCACAAGAATCTCGACCTCAACGAAGTGACCAAGCCCTTCCACCTCAGAAAGCTCCACGAGCAGGTCGTCGAGGCGATAGGCGACGCCAGTCTTGCGCTTTCGCACAAACTCCGGCAGCCCGAGACGAAGCAGGAGTGTCTCCAGGGCGAGGGGGTCTCCGATGGAGAACTCCCACTCCCGGTTGTGCTCCACCCCATCGACGGTCTGCCGCTCCTTGAAGGTACAGAGGCTCTCTTCGCCATCTTCCCGGATACGCACTGTAATCGGCTGATCGCCGTAGGTCGCCTGCCCCTCGAAGTAGACGTCGTTCTTTTCGAAATGGCGAACGAAGGTGCCCCGGCCCTCGAGCTGTTCCTCTAACGCCGCCGGGTCCGAGACCCACGCCTTCACCTCGATTTCGTAACTCACTATTACCCTTTCGCCTGGTTCGCGACGGCTTCCGCGGCTTTCTCCACCGCCTCTGGATCCCCGAGGTAGTAGTGCTTGATCGGCTTGAGCTCCTCATCGAGCTCGTAGACCAGGGGGACCCCGGTGGGGATGTTCAGCCCCGGAATGTCCTCGTCGCTTATCTCATCGAGGTACTTAACCAGAGCCCTGAGGCTGTTGCCGTGGGCTGCGATAAGGACCCGTGTGCCACTCTTGATCGTTGGGCCGATCTCCTCATGCCAGTAGGGGAGAAAGCGGTCCACTGTATCCTTGAGGCACTCAGTGTGAGGAAGCTCTTTCTTCTCCAGGTCCCGATACCGTGGATCCCTTCCGGGAAACCGTTCATCGTCCTCGTCCAGACCCGGGGGCGGCACATCGTAGCTTCGGCGCCAGAGATGGACCTGGTCGCCGCCGTGGCGCTCCGCCGTCTCCGCCTTGTTCAGCCCCTGGAGCGCGCCGTAATGTCGCTCATTCAAGCGCCAGTTCTTGACCACGGGGATCCAGAGAAGATCCATCTCCTCCAAGGCGATACTCAGCGTCTTGATCGCTCGCTTGAGTACGGACGTATAGGCAAGGTCAAAGCTGAAGCCTTCAGCCTTGAGAATCTTTCCGGCTTCCTGAGCCTCTACCACACCCTTCTCCGACAGATCAACGTCGGTCCAACCGGTAAATCTGTTCTCCTTGTTCCAGACACTCTCTCCGTGTCTGAGCAGCACAACTTTGTACACTTTGCTTACTCCTTGTTCTGCGCGCAGAGTAGCCCAAAGGGGGTCACAGGTCAACGTCGTTTCATACGGGGGCTTTTGGTTCCTGGCGCTTCCCGCTGCTTCCAGCTCCGTCACTCACACCTTAGAAAGGGCAGAGAGGGCCGCGTCGAAGGCGAGCAAGACACAGCCCTTTCGAGCAGGGAATTCTCGAACCAGACCAAGCTCCTGGAAACCCTCCGGAAGAAGAGCAGCCGCTTCCGACGCGCTGCAGTCTTTCCCCTCTTGGCCCGAGAGCAGTTCTCGGCTGTTTCGAAGAAGCGCCACGGCCTCCTTTTCCTGCCGACCGGATAGAACGCTAGTAACCGCCTCCGCCGAAGCCAGGGCGAGGGCGCAGCCCACACCGGTGTACCGCGCGTCGAGAACTCTGCCTGAATCGATTTGGATATAGACCGCGATCTCGTCCCCACAGGAGCGGATGGAAGCTTCTCCCGAAACCCACCCTTCTCCTTCGGGTACTTTTTCGACCCGGTTCGCTCCAGCCCGGGCAAGCTCCATCAGGTGAAGCTGACGTGAATCCATTGGCACCTAGCCGAAGATCTGGTAGACCCGCTCCAGTGCGTCGAAGAATCGGTCGATCTCGGCGGTGGTGTTGTAGAGATAGAAAGAAGCTCGCACGGTGCCGGGAACACCGAAGAAATCCATGAGAGGTTGGGCGCAGTGAAAACCGGTCCGCACGGCGATGCCCTGCTGATCCATGAGGCTTCCAACGTCGTGAGCATGAATTCCCTCGAGGTTGAAAGAGAGAATCCCCCCTCGCCGACCGTGGTTCCCCTTTCCGTAGGTCTTAAGGTAGGGAACTTCCGCCGCCCGACGATCGGCGTACTCGATCAGGGTCTCCTCATGGGCTTCGATTCTATCCAGGCCCACTTCTCTGAGAAACTCTATCGCCTTGCCAAAAGCCATAACTCCGGCGATATTCGGTGTCCCCGCTTCGAATTTCTCCGGAAGACGAGCGTAGGTGGAGTGATCCTTGTAAACACGATCGATCATGTCTCCGCCGTACAGAAATGGAGGCATCTCCTCCAGCAACGACTTCCTCGCGTATAGAACCCCTACTCCCGTGGGACCGCACATCTTGTGTGCCGAAAAGGTAAGAAAGTCGCAGCCGAGCTCCTGTACGTCCACCGGCGAATGAGAGACGAATTGAGCTCCGTCGACCAGCACCTTTGCACCCACCGCGTGGGCCGCGTCAATAATCTCCCGCAGGGGCGGCTTGAAGCCCGTAACGTTGGACATCCCGGTGATCGCGACGAGCTTGGTCTTCTCCGTTATCGTCTCCCGGGCCGTGGCAGCCTCGATCTCGCCATCCTCGGTCAACGGAATGAATCGCAAGGTCGCGCCGGTAGCTTTCGCCGTCTCCTGCCAGGGTACGAGGTTCGAATGGTGCTCCAGCTCACTGGTAACGATTTCGTCTCCCTCCTGGAGAAATGTCCGTCCCCAGGAGTAGGCCACGGTGTTAATACCCTCCGTGGTACCTCGAGTAAAGATTACTTCCCCGTCTTCGTCGACGTTCAAAAGCTCCTTTACCGCCTCCCGAGTGCGGTCGTATCCCACCGTCGCTTGCTCGGACAGCTCGTAGAGCCCCCGGTGAATATTCGCGCTGAGCTGTTCGTAGTAACGCAGCTCTTCCTGCATGACCCGGCTCGGCTTGAGGGAGGTCGCGCCGTTATCAAAGTATATGAGTGGCTTTCCGCGCATGGAGCGTTCCAGGACAGGAAACTCTTTCCGAAACGCGGTTAGCTCAAATGTAGTTGTATTGCTCATGAGTAACCCCCGGATAGATAGAGAGTAGCAATACCCGCAGGAAGTATCAACGACTATGTTGACCGCCTCCAACCAGGGATGCAGCGGGTTTGGTTGGGCAAAATGGAAACCCCTCCGATCCGCTGAAAGGCAGGTCAGAGGGGTTGGTCAGTTCGGAGATGCCGATACGCCCGAGAGGAGGCTCTCGGCGCGCATCAACACGCTTGTTGAAACCTCTGTCTACTTGGCAGCAGCGTAGTTCTTAGCAACCGCGTCCCAATCCACCACGTTCCACCACTCGCTGACGTAGTCAGCTCGGCGGTTCTGATACTTGAGGTAGTAGGCGTGCTCCCAGACGTCCAGGCCAAGAATCGGTGTGAGTCCCTCCATATAGGGGCTGTCCTGATTTGCAGTGCTGGTGATCTGAAGCTTTCCGGAGCCGCCAACAACGAGCCACGCCCAGCCGCTTCCGAAACGACCGGTAGCCGCGGCGTGGAACTGCTTCTTGAACTCCTCGAAGGAGCCGAAGGTTTTGTTGATCTCCTCTGCGAGATCTCCAGTGGGCTCGCCGCCACCGTTCTTGCTCATCACGGTCCAGAAGAGAGAGTGATTCGCGTGGCCCCCTCCGAACTTCTGAACGGCGGGTTGCAGGTTCTGCGGAACGCTCTTGATCTTCTTGAGCAGCTCTGTCACCTCGGTGTTCTCGTACTCGCTGCCCTCCAGAGCGGCGTTGAGCTTGCTAACATAACCCGCGTGATGCTTGTCATGGTGAATGCGCATCGTCTGCTCGTCGATATAGGGCTCGAGCGCGTCATAAGGATAGGGAAGATCTGGTGTCTTGAATGCCATGGTTTTCCTCCATTTATAGCTGAGGTTGTTCTTCGTCTCATAAGATACAAACGTCAGGAGGTAATGGCAAAATATGAGCAGTAAAGTAATGAATTTTTTCTCGGGTGCAGCGTAAGGGCCCGAAACGGCTATTCGAGATCGAGGTAGAAGTCGTCCCCGGGAATGGCACCGCCAATTGAGCGCGGATTGAACCCATAGAGCAGCTGAAGGTACCCTTCGATCTCGGCTCGCGCCTCCGTGGCACTCTCGTACCGAATATTGAGCCGAGGAAGAGCTGACTCGGTTACGGCCGCAGGCAATCCGACTTCGGAATCAGCAGTGAGCTCCGCGGTGACAGCCGGGTCCTCGAGAGCAAACTGAAGAGAGCTACGAATCCGCTCCATGAGCCGGGAGAAGTGTTCCGGACTGCGCTCAGCGGCTTCTCGGCGCGCGAGAAAGACCGTTTGAGGGTAGGACTGGTCGCTACCGGTTACCTGTTTCCAGCTCTCCTGAAAATCGAGAAGAACCCGCATATTCGGGTTCCGCATGGTCACCTGTGTGACAAAGGGTTCCGGGAGAACCGCCAACTCAACCTGCTCGGAAGCTGCCAACTGGGCGAGTTCGACATGCCCGTAGGAGTAGTCGATGGTAAGGTCATTCTCCGGATCGAGGCCCTGCTCCTCGAGAAGGTATCGAAAGAGCACGTCCGGGGTGGCGCCTCGAGCAAGGCTGTAGACTGTTCGCCCCTCCAGCTGCTCCCAGCTCTCCGGCCCCCCTTCGGGCCCGACGAGATAGAGTACCCCCCAGAGGGTGGTCCCGGCCACGGCGACATCCGCTCCGCGGTTGTAGAGCTGGGCGGCCACGTTAGTGGGAAGGGTAACAAGATCAGCTTCCCCCGAGAGAATCCGGGAGACCGCAATATCCGGGGATCCGGCGACTTCCCACTCCAGTTCTATATCTTCCCCGAGTTGGCTCTCCTGCATCGCATCCACAAGCCCCACGCCGGTGGGACCCCGCAAGGAGACGACCGAGTAGGTTACTTCTTCCGGGGGAAAGGTGGGGAGCTCTTCTTCCTGGATGCCCGTGGCGAAGAGGGCCCCGACTGCCCATGAGGTCAAGACTGCGATCAATATGAGGCGTTTCATGTGTATTGCTCCTTTACGTTGGAGAATGACCTAGACGAAAGCGAAGGTCTGGTGAACCTGCTCCCGAGACCACCCTTCGCGAACGGCGCGTTCGTACTCCTGGGCCCGGTCCCGGTCGTTGACCATTACCATCCCCGAGAGAACACCGTCCTTATAGAACAGTGCCCAGTAGCGCTCGCCGTTCTCGAACTCTTCGATTTCGTAATCCAGCGGGTTCGTGGGCTTGTTGATCGAGAAGAAGTAGGTGTCGAAGATTTCCGCCTTTAACCTGAAAGGCGGATAATCATGCTCCGTGGACTGACCCGCGATGTTTTTGCCGGCGAGAACCCCTTGGTATTCCGCCGCGTGCCAGAGATGCGAAACGTAGCCGTTGGGGTGTTCCGCCGCGTCTCCGGCGCAATAAATGTCGGGATCGCTGGTCTGGAGATACTCGTTAACCTGTATCCCCCGGTTGGTTTCGAGCCCTGAGCGGGTTGCCAGCTCGAGCCTCGGTTGGACGCCGATGCAGATAACGACCATGTCGTAGTTGCCTGAACGGCGAATCATCTGAACGCTCATGCGTCGCTTCTTGTTCTGCTCAAAAGAGAGGATTTCTTCTTGAAAGTAGAGCTTGATCTTCTTGCGACTGAGCAAGTTCTCTAGAATCTCCGAGGCGCGAAGGTTTAGCTCCTTCGGAATTAGCTGCGCAGTAGCGCCGATAAGCGTAACGTCCTTTCCCATGGCGGAAAGCTCTGCGGCGAGTTCGACGCTCAAGACACCCATGCCGGAAATGAGGACCGTCTTGGCCCTTTGAGCAGACTTCAGAAGCCGCTCTCCATCCTTGGCGTGCCGTACCACAAAGAAAGAATCCGACTCGTGGGGACGCACTACCTTGGGAAACATTGGCTCACTTCCCGGCGTTAGGAGAAGCTTGCCGTAGCGCACACTGTTCCCGCTATCGAAGGTAACGGTGTGTGCTTCTCGGTCTATTTCAGTGGCAAGCGCTCCAGCGAGGAGCTCGATTCGTTGCTCCTCATACCATTCCGAAGAATAGAGGGCGAATTGGTCCTTCTGAAAACCCGACCGGATATGTTTCGAGACCTTGGTACGTTTGTATGGAAGCCGGTCCTCGCCATTCACCAGTAGAACCGACATGTCCGCGTTGAGCTCGCGTATCGTTCGTGCGGCGGAGACGCCGGCGATCCCGGCGCCAACAATTACAGCGTCGTAGTACTCTTTCATCCCCAAGATCCCTTAGCCTTGCCCAATGTAGCACGGTAAAATATACTCCTGCAACTAATGCCTAGGCCTCGGAGCGATTCCCCATGAGTGATCTTACAGTCGTCTACTGCGAGCTCTCCCTTCGCAACCCAGTGATTCTATCCTCATCAGCAGGGGTCGGTGACACTCAAACCGCCCGCAAGTACGCGGATGCCGGTGCAGCGGCCATCACCCTTGCGCCGATCTCGGATACCAGTGGAAGTCCTGCTCCAGCTGGCGACGGTTCTCCGGGCGAACAGGCTCCAGAAGCTCTCGATTATGTTCGCGAAATTGGGACCCGCCTCGCATCGGAGCGCATTACCACCCTTATCGCGGAGCTTAGAGGAGAGTTGGACATACCGGTTTTCGCCTCCCTTCGCTGTACGCGACGAAAGTGGTGGGTAGTCTACGCTCGCCAGGCAGCGAGAGCTGGGGCGAGCGCTCTGGAGCTCGATCTCTCGGACATCGACCAGAACGGTACCGCAAGAGCTGAGCAGTGGGAACGACGCGCCTTGCGGGCTGTCGACGCGGTCCGCAGCGCCGTTTCTCTGCCAATTATCGTGAAGATCCCCTACTCTCACACCTCCATCGCCGCCTTTGTGCACGCCTGTAAGGACGCCGGAGCGCGGAGCATCCTCCTGAGCGCAGACCAGCGCCGGCTTCCGATAGATCCAAAGAGAATGGAGAGCGGCTCGAAGGTTGTCATTGGAGAGAGTGACAGGCAGGGCATGCAGTACTGGCTCGCGGAACTCTACCGGAACGCACGAGTAGAACTTGCCGCAGACTCCGTGAGCAACGGACCCGAAGCAGCAGCGGCCCTTCTGACCGGAGCGCACGTGGTGGCCTACGGCGACGCCGAGTCCGGTCCGGAGGGACTCGGCTCAACGGTGCGTTCGGTGCAGCGATGGATGGAGTCCCACACCTTCGCTTCGATCTATGAAGCCCGAGGCCGCCTGAGCAGGTGGGAACGGGAAAAAGCGCTCGACAGCCGCTCCTGAGGCTCCTGGCCTGGATCCATTCGGCAGGAGAAGAGGGGCAACTGCTAGGGCAAGCGCTCCTCTACCACCGGCAAGGTGAGTAGCAGGAGGCCGTCGTAGATTCGACCCAGAATCCCGTCCCGAGGAACGGAATCAGCAGTTTCGACACTCCGAAGCAGCACACGCTCACCGGCAAGGGTGTACTCCACGACTCCGACAGTGTCTCCCGCTTCCACCGGGGCCCATCGGTACTCTTCGACCGTGTAGTTACCCCGTAGCCGATCGACCGCATCCCGGGGAACAGCGATTGGTTTCGTCGGAGTCGGGCGCAAGGAGACGTTCTCCGCCACCCCACCGTAGACTCGCAGGGGTGGGAGATCCGGGGCTCCCGGAGTTACAACCTCGAAAGCGTCATAGCCAAAGTCCATGAGCTCCGCCGCCTCCCGAGCCCGATTATCTCCGCCCTCGGCGTGGGAGCTTCCGGGCACACCCAGGAGGACCGTAACGATGCGTCTCCCCTCTCGATTGGCCGTGGCGATGATGTTGTACTGAGAGGCGTGAATGAAACCGGTCTTGAACCCGTCCGCTCCGGGGTATGTGCGAAGCAAGGTATTGCGATTCCCCTGGGTGATCGCGTGCTCCTGGTGTCCATTAATGAAGTTCTCGGGCTTTGGATAAGTAAACGTCGGCCGAGAGAAATAGTCCAAGACACCCGGGTGTCGCTCAATGAGATGTGCTGCAAAATCCGCGAGCTCCCGGGCCGTCGCCCTGTTGCGGGCGCTGAGCCCCGCAGGATCATGGAAGCTCAGGTTCCTGTAGCCGAGACGCCTCGCTTCCCGATTCATTTCCTCCACAAACCCTTCTACGCTACCGGAGACGAGAACGGCAACGGCCACGGCGGCGTCATTCCCGGAGCTTACGGCAAGCCCGTATAGGAGCTCTTCCCCGCTCACCTGCTGCCCCGGCCCGAGAAACATGAGAGAGGAGCCAAACGGCTGATTCTGAGCCCACGCCTCCGGTGGAACCGGAATACGCTGATACAGGGGGAACCGTCCCTCCTCCGCGGCGATCAGGGCGAGATGCGCCGTCATAAGTTTCGTAAGCGACGCCGGCGGTATGACGAGGTCCGGTGCCTTTTCGTAGAGCAGTGAGTCGGAGCTGACGTCCAACACAACTGCGCTCCGAGCCGACAAGGAGCGTGGAGGCTTGAAGTCGGAAGGCGTGCTTCTCGCCAAATAGCCTGGCAATCGCGGAAGGACAGCCCCGGGGTACTCCTCGGCACCCAGGTTCAGGCCGGCGCAGAATAGAAAGCAGAGCAGTAGCAGGAGAATCGGTCTTTTCGATTGTACGTTCATGTTATTCTACGTTTCGTTCTTGTCTTCGGTTTCGTTATGCTCTTCGACAGCCTCACCTCCGGTTGTTGTGTCGGAGGCTGCGGATTCCCGCTTCTTCTCCCTTCGACGGTGGAGATACGAGGCAATGTAGACAAAGGGCGTGTCCGCCACGGCGACTATCAGCTTCAGTACGTATGTGGTTACCACAATCTCCAGGAGCACACTGCCCGAGAACACACCCCAGAATGCTGCCAGAGTGAATACCAGTGAGTCAATAAGCTGGCTCACCATGGTGCTCAGGTTGTTGCGTAGCCAAATGAGGCGCTTGGAGGGGTACTTCTTCTTCCAGAGTGCATACGCCCAAACGTCATGAAGCTGGGAAACCAGATACGCCGCCAGGCTCGCTCCGGTGATTCGCGGGAGGAGCGAAAAGATCTCGGTCATGCTCTCGTTGACAAAGTCCGAGGAGGCGGGCTCAAAGAGGAGCGCGAGGTTCATGAAGAGCGTCACGGCCACAATGCCGACAAAGCCAAAGGCTATGGCCTTGGAGGCGTCACGTTTTCCGTAGTTTTCCGAGAGTATGTCCGTGGCAAGGAAGCTCCCCGCGTAGACGATGTTACCCAGAGTGGCGGTGATCCCGAAGAGCTCAATCGTCTTGAGGACCTGGATGTTCGCTATAATAGCGGCGATGGGGACCCAAACATAGAGGCCGGTCTGCCCGAAGAACATGTAGAGCAAAATGATGCTCAGGAAGTTTGCGGCGAGCAGAACGAGCCAGAGGATCTCGTTGCTTAGTTCAAAACCCATTTACCCCTGTCCACTCTCAAAGGGCTGACCGTCCGCCGCCGGGGCACTCTGATTTCCGACGAATGCCACCAGAGCAATAAGGGTTACCACATACGGGAGGGTCGCGAGAAGCTCCGAAGGTACGGCAAACTCCGTCCCTCCGAGAAAAACGACCAGTCCCTGAGCGGCGCCAAAGAGCAGACACGCGCCCATGGCGCCCTGGGGTCGCCACTTACCGAAGATCATGGCCGCCAGGGCGATAAACCCCTGTCCGGAGATGAGGGTCGGCATAAACCGGGAAACCACGGCGATACTCAAAGAAGCGCCGCCGAATCCGGCGAGGACGCCGGAAGAGATAACCGCAAAGTAGCGAACGCGGTAGACGTTGATGCCGAGGCTGTCCGCCGCCTCGGGGTGCTCCCCGACGGAGCGAATTCGCAGGCCGAGGCGGGTTTTGTAGAGAATGAACCAGACCACCGCCACCATGGCGAAGGCGATAAAGACCGTGGCATACTGGTTCAAGATCATGTCCAGCACCGAGTTCCTCGGGAAGACCCCGTTCAGCGGCCGAGGCATCTTGTCCTCCAGATCCAGAGGAATCGTCTGCGTGGCCCCGCTGAAGAAGAGACGGCTCAAGAAGAGCGCGAATCCGCCGCCGAGAAAGTTCATGGCTATACCGCTAACGATATGGTCCGCCTGAAAGGTTACCGTGGCCAGGCCGTGGAGCGTTGCCAGAAGACCACCGGCGACTCCCGCGGCAAGAAAGCCGATCCAGGCGCTGCCAAAGAAGTAGCCCGCGGCAGCGCCGGCAAAGGCGCCAAAAGTCATCATCCCTTCCAGTCCGATATTGATGACGCCGGAGTTCTCCGTCATCGTTCCGCCGAGAGAGGCGAACATGAGGGGAGTGGCGTACATTACGGTCGTACCGATAAGAA